>CAYLOP010000079.1:0-13978 GCA_964385305.1 uncultured Anaerolineaceae bacterium
TCTCGCTGCCCCTCCGCTTCGCTACGGGATGCTCGCGGGATGAACGATCCAGTCAAGCTGGATGAACGATCCAGTCAAGCTGGATGAACGATTCATTCAAGCTGGACGAGCGGCTGGACGAACGGTGATTCGCGACACTCGCGGGACGAACGGTCCCGTCTCGCTATGCTCGCGGGATGAACGATACGGGACGATTTGCCTTTACTGTTGTATGATGGGGATGATGGGATTGCCGTTGGTGGGCCGCTCCCCGGCGCCTCCCACGCAGAGCGGAACGCAGGCGCTGCGAAGGGCAATCAGCACCTTCGGCTCTGGAAAAATCCCAGGACGCTTCGAGGCGGACCGGGGATGCCGGGTGAAAAGCTGTCCAGGTCATATGAAGGGGATGCTCGGAGAGCGGGAGAAGGTTCATCGATGGACTCTGAGTTCGAAGTGTTGAGGCGACACGCTCGCAGCTTTTCTATCCTGGTTGCGATCGTCATCCTGACTACAGGGTGTGCTAAAGCGGAGGTTGGTATTCCCGCTACAAATACCGAAACCCCTTCACCTCCTACTTCAACAGTCCCACCAGCTCACATGCCTTCACGGACCCCGACACAAGCTCTGACACCTATGCCGTTCGACGACAAGGGACCCTGGCTGCTGGGTTATGGCGGCGGAGACCTTACACTTTATGACCTGTCCGGAAACAAAGACCTCCTTTGGAACAGCCCTCCCCTCTGGGATCCTGAGGACGACGTTCGGCTGGAAACAGGTGTGTCCAGTAAAGGTTGGCTGGCTGTCCGGACGGCGAGCGATAGCGACCCTCCGGCAGATATCGCAATCAGCATCATCCAACCCCCTATGGACCAACCCGTGCGAAACATCCCACTGCTCTCCAGTGATCTTGCTGCTCGTTTCCAAGGTAACGGTACGGGAGAGGATGGAAGGTGGAGAGACGACGACCTCTATCAGATGGTCCTAAACCGATTGTGCAGGCCCAGATGGTCCCCTGAGGGGCGATACATGGCTTTTGCGGCCGCCCTGGACAGTCCCTCAACCGATCTATATGTCTACGATATCCTTACTGATGCCGTGCGTAGGCTGAGCAACGAGCCAAAACATGTGGTGGTCTTTGGCTGGTCTCCGGATTCACAATGGATTGTGTACGCAGAGGCCGACGCTGGAGAAGACCTACCCCCCGGTTACATAATGGATTATCCAGTCAGCTATGAAAGTGTGGTGCTTCGCGCTGCTGCTGTGGAGAGCGGTGAGACGCGTGAGTTGATTGCTTTCTCCAACCCCCGACGGTTCAAGCTGTTGGCATGGATTTCGCCGACAAACTTTTTTCTAGCATTGTTTGATGTGAATGGTCATCCAGTCGGCCTGCAGAGCGTCAACCTTGAATCGCGGCAAGTGCAGGTTCTCTACGACGGACCCTCCAGCCGATCCGATGCCGATGGCGAGTCGGGGACAGTCGCCTTCACAGTCTGGGCCGAGGATCAGACGGCAGGCGGAATCTATGTGATCGACGCCACCCAGGGCGAGCAATTGATGATAAGCGAGTCATTCGCGCAATCCCCATTCGCAGAATTCATCGTTTGGTCTCCTCAACTCGGAAAATACATCACTGAATCCCCTGCAGGGGTGCTGGTTTTCGAATCCTCTGGCGAGGTGACCCAGCGGTTCGATCAGGAAACCTGTTTGCCTGAGCCCTCACCCGACGGCGTGTGGTTGGCTTTCGGTGTTTGCGTCCAATGGTCTGGAATTAGCCGCCCCGGTCTGCGACTCTACAGCACAGAGGGGGATTTCGTGCAGACGGTCTCGGATGACGATATTCAAGACATCGCCTGGCGATCGGATTCTACCGGCCTATTCTACATTGACGGATCCTCCCAGATGATCTATTTCGATCTTGCCCTAGGAGAATCACGAATCATTGATAAGAACGCACAACCGTCCTTGATCCTCATCCAACCATCGTCGCTCGAATCTGAATAAGAAACTGACGATCTGCCTCCGTGGTAAGCTCCGGGTCCGAGCCTACTCCTTACTTAATACTCCCCTAAGTCACTCGACTAATTCCGCATCGGATGCGAGGTAGCGTAGTCATATCGCGCATACTTGACAAGTACCTCCGTAGGATTCCACAACATACCATGTTGTTATAACATTCAGATGTAAGAGATGAGGAGGGGACTCCCACATCCCATGATGAGAAGCTGCCCTGAGAGTTACACTCGGATCGCAAGGCGAAGACGCACGGCGGATCATCTATAGCAACAAGCCTCTTTCCTTGACCCCAAGGATTTGAGCGATGGATAAAATACATGTGCTTCTTTTGGCGCTTCTCACAGTAGCGTTGGTAGGGTGTGGAGGGCAAGTTGTTCCCTCACCCCAGCCCGGCTCTGAGAATACTATCCCCTCATCAACTCCACCGCTGATCACAGCTCCGACTTCCGTGACCACTCCTGAACTAGTTGAGTGGCCCAGGCCTACGCCCGGACCAGAGCCTCACCTGGCGGAAGCGATGGAGTTCCCCGAGATCGCTGCATTCAGCCTTGTAGGTCATACCGAAGAGGTTGACTTCATCACCCTAACTCCGGATGACAAGCGCGCTGTCACGATCTCCTTCGATGGCACCTTGAAGGTGTGGGATCTTGAGAATGGGAACGCCTTGCTTACAATGTGTGCTGTTCAGTGGTACACGTGTGATTTCGAACTCGTTACCCTAGCGCCTGACGCCAGTCGCGTCGTAGTCCGGAATCGGTTGGAGGCGGGGTACGTATACAAGGTGCTCGATCTAACCACCGGCGTAGAACTCTCTTCCTTTGCGGCGCCTGACTACGTCGAAGATATGCAAGTTGTCTTTGTTCCAGATGGAGCGCGATTCGTCACCTACTCTCCAAGCATAGGGCATGTGAAGATTTGGAGGGCAGGAGATGGCCAGGAGCTACTCACGCTGCACCCTCAGGGGGACCGGATCAGCGCGCTCGGCATCACTCCTGATAGCAACCAGATCATCCTGGCTCCATGGCGAAACGAGGGGGGAAACGGGGAGCTAGAGCTTTGGGATATAGATAGCGGAGAGCTACTTCGAACCCTGACCGGCCACACCGATCTGGTCTTCGAGATCAAGGTGCTGGGCGAAAGTCAGCGTGTTCTCTCGGCTGCCCTTGATGGCACCGTTAGGGCGTGGGATCTGACGACAGGTATGGAGCTCTACATAATCGAGGCACAGGTTTCTCCCTATTTCGGTGGCATTGGACTGTCGCCGGAAGGGACCCGCGCCATTCTGCAGACGATTGGCCTGGATTTCGGAGCAGTGGAGTTTCAGGTGTGGGATTTATTCCGCGGCGAGAAACTCGCTACTCTAGGAACAGATAATGTTCAGGTTGTCGTGGGAGGGGAAGAGACCGTAGATGTCAAGATAAATCCAACCTGGGCGATCCCCATCAATGAGGAAACGGCGGTCGGTGCCATGTCCGATTATCGCTTCGTGGTCTGGGACCTTGATACTGGGGAAGTGCTGCGTGAGGACGAGTATGCAGCCCCGAGCACCCTGGCAGTCACAAGCGACGGAAGACGGGCTGTTGCTGCGAAGCGGAACAGGCTTGAGATCTGGGATCTCAATAGCGGGAAGGTGCTCTCCACGTTGGACAGCGCGCACACGGGACCAGTCACCTGCATGGTCGTGATGCCTGGTGGGAGTAGCCTGCTCACCGGTTCCGAAGATGGCACGGTCCGGGAATGGGATATCGAGACTGGAACGGAATTGAACAAGCTAGACTTCGGCGACGGCATCGGACCACCAATCAACGCGATCGCAAGGTCGCCGGATGGGGGAAGTGTGGTGGCTGTGGCAGACTGGCTGATCGGGATATGGGATCTGCGATCCGGAAAAGAGATCATGACGATCGAAAGAGTGGGTGGGGGTCTCACCTCCGTGGAGATAACACCGGATGGAGAGCACTTCATTATTGGATCTCGTGCCGGGGTGGTGAGTGTATTCAATATGGGGACGGGCAGGGAGGAGAAGTCCTTTACTGGTCTTCCCAGTGCTTTCGATTTCACTATACTCCCAGATGGGAAGAGATTAGTGGTTGCTTCTGGCGCCAGCGCGTCTTTCTACGATCTTGAAACAGGTGAGTTGCTTTCCCAGGTCCAGGGACAAGTCCCGAATGGTTCGGTGGAGGTCACCAGCGGTGGCATGATATCAAACGACGGTACGAAGATCGCGTATGCCACGTTTGATTATGTTACTAAGGCAGGTACGATCCATATCGTGGATCTGACCACTGGTAGCGAAGTGCTCACCCTGACGGGCCACAAAGATAGGATCACATCGCTAGCCTTAATCCCGGATGGAAGCAAGCTACTCTCCGGTTCGTGGGATAACACAGTTAGGTTATGGGATCTTGAAACCGGAGAAGAACTGTTTTTGCGGGCAGAGGAATGGGCTGACGCGAAGGTGATCGTTATCACCTCGGACGGCCAACGAGCCCTCATTCTCTCGCATTTGGACGTATTGAAGGTGTGGGATCTAAGTAGCTGGGTCGATGATTTAACCGGGAATCTAGACTAAGGATCTGAAGATCCTTGGCTGTTTGCTCCGACGGGATGCGCCCGCCGAAGGTCCTCGTAGAGAGCAGGGCGCCAGCCCGAACGGGGTTCGCCTGCCCTGGCAGGCTAGGCCAGGGAATCCAAGCCCTGCTACCTGAATGAAAGCGCCCGCGAGGCCTTGTGCTCTGCGTTGGGCGAAGAGCGTGAAGCGAGGGGGTCAGTATCTACTGTGATCCATCCGGTGGTGGTACTCTCGGGTGTTGCCTCACTTATGGTAAGCGATGTAGATATCCGCTTCGATCATCACACCATCCTCGTAGTAATGATGGACGAAGTAGATGTTACCAGCGGGGTCAAGCGTTGGTTCGCCAGCGAATTGTGAGAGGATCAATTCCGGCGTTCCCCATTCCCCTTCGACCCGTGTGGAGCGGAAGATGGCTGGGCTGCCCTCATACCATCGGTTGAACCACAACTCCTCACCGTCCGGCGTGATATAGGGCATGGCTTCATGCGCTTCTGTATTAATGGCTTCGACATTCTCAGGTTGGCCCCATGCCCCACTCGCATCCCTCATTACCCAGATGTCCAATTCGCCTGCTCCGCCAGCCCGGGCCGAGTGGAAATAGAGTTCATTGCCGTGGATGTGAAGCTCTCCAACCTCATGCGCAGGATCGAAATCCACGATCTTCCAGTTGGCCCATCGCCTGTCACGGTATTCTGCCGTGAACCAATGCAGCCCGGTGTAGCCCTCGCGCGCCGAACAGAACCAGAGCATGTCATCCTGGAGGAACGCGCAACCATCGAGAGAGAGCACCCCCGGGTCGTTTAACTGGAGGCGCTGCGGTTCGCCCCACGACCCGGCCTCGAGATGGGATTGGTAGATTCCTGTCACGCCATCGAATATTTGTTTCTCTACAGGTACACGTACATCGGGCGTGAAGAAGAACAGGATGGTTTGACCATCGATTGTGATGAAAGGCGAATCCTCGGCGCCGGCGGTGTTGATCGGATCCTCCAAAAGAACCGGGTCAAACCAATCGTCTACGTGGAGGATGGGTGGGTGGTTGTCCTCGGCGGGCGTCATTTTCGTGGCGTCTTCCGGGATGGCAGCGGACCGGGGGATCGGGGGTGGTGTGGGGCTCGGATTAGCGGCCAGCATGGGTTCGTTCGCGCACGCGCAAACGATCATGCATACCAGCAGGAGATAGGCGAAACAGGGGATGTGCTTGGGGATCATGTGATGGTTTCGTGGTTTCATCTGCTTTCCCGATCGCAATGCGGCAGGCCTGATCGGGCTCGCCATCTGTGAGGTGTGGTTAAGTATTATACAGTTTTGACCTCCGAAAGGTCGCGGCTGCGAAATCCGGATCTTGCCCTGTCTTTCTTTGGCGGCCTGTTTTACACATCACCCTGGGTTGGGTAGCTATAATGTTCGAGGACAGTCGAAGGTTGAGGGGAGTTTGATAAAAATTCAAGAAATCCATTTTCGGTTGGTCTTAATTATCGTCCTGGTCTCTGTATTCTCGATCTCGGCGACTTTCCGGAGAGGGGCTCCCAAGGCCGTGGAAGTCATTCAGAGGCGGGATGGGGAGTAGATTGCCCGCTAGCATCGTCTGTCGCATCACAATTCATCGCATACGTTCTAGCACCTGGGGGTAGGGCGATCTCTCACTAAGAGCACCTTGGTCGCAACGCTGGTAACCCTTCGATTGCCCCGCTTCACGCTCCATTTTATCCATGCGCGCTGGGGGCATCAGTACTTCTTCAAATTGTACGAAATAACGTACATAGCAGTGTGGGAATTTGTACAGAAAAATGTACAATATCTAGTGAATGACGGCAAAGGTGGATCATGCTCAGGACAGCGACCGTATCGGAATTGCGGGCGGAACTTGCAAGATACTTGAAGGAATTGGAGGAGGGTCCGCTGACGGTGCTCTCTCATGGCAAGCCCATTGGGGTGCTCGTCGAGCCGGACAGGTATTACGCGTTGCTGGATAAGTGTGAAATGCTCGAATATCTCCTAGAAGGTCTTCGCGCGATTGCTAAATACATCGAGGAGCGAAGTGTTGCTGTTGATGCCAAAGAGGGATTTGAACGTCTTGGGCACTAGCCATGTCCTATCAACGAAAGCTGCATGGAAACGGTGAAGGATAACTCGGAAATATTCCGAAGGAATACCGAGGGCGCCTGCTTCCACCAGGCGCCCTCTTGGAGCGAACCCGCGTACGCCTAGGAGTATGAATCTAGCGCAATGATTGTATCGAAATCGAGAGGGTCAGGTTCAAATGATGTATGTCTTATTTGAGAATGAAGAGGCTTTTTATTTACGGGGTTGAGAGGAGGACAGGAGCACCCTTTCTTCATTTTAGTCCATTACGGGATCGGACGATCGGCAGCATTCTCGGTGAGTAAGCTTCCAAATCAGCAAGAAATTCGTATAGCCATTCGCCATTTATTCACCATCTAAGCATGAAAGCATGTCCTTAAATCTATCCCACAACACGTTGGAAAACTCAGGAGATGTTGTATGATGGCGATAAGGAAATCGTTGCCGCGTAGCCAACCTAGGATACGCTATCTTGGGGCTATTGTCTGGAAAACCGTTTGGAACTTAGGTTTGAGGAGGACGTGGGTGTGAAAAATGCATCGATGCTCGTTATAGGAATCGTCCTTACCATCGCAGCTGTAGGCCAGATCGTCCTGTCTGTTCTACGCTACGTCCCGGACGGGAATACGATCCTGCGAAATGCCGGATGGGCGGTGTTAGCGCTTTCCGGCGTCTTTGGCTGGCTTCCCATCTTCACGTTTCGCAAACATGGTGGTGTTGCAAAGGGAAGCAGCTACATGCACACCTCGGAATTGGTGCAGGCCGGTGTCTACGGCATCGTGCGGCACCCGCAGTACCTTGCCGGTATTTTGATGAACCTGGCGCTTTGGATGATCGCTCAGGACTGGCTGGTGGGTGTCTTCGGGCTGGCGGCTGCCGCCACCAACTTTGGCAGCATTCCTCTTGAAGAGCAAGGTAATCTGGAAAAGTTTGGGGAAGCCTACGAAATTTATAGGGCGCATGTACCGTGTTTGAACTTTATAGCGGGCATTATGAGGGCGCTCCGTAGGGATCGCGCTTCGTAGATCGATCGCGTTAGATGCAGAAATCTCGATGAGGATCGTGAGATGAACGGGATGATCGCTTTCTGTGGAATCGATTGCCAGGAATGTGGCGCACGGTTGGCCACAGAGCACGACGATGATGAGAAACGAAGGGAGGTCGCAGAGCTGTGGTCGAAAGAACATGGCACAGACCTGAAGCCACAGGATATCAACTGCGAAGGCTGTACAACGGAGGGCGGCCTTTTATTTAGTTATTGCATGGTGTGCGAGATCAGACGATGTGGAAGAGCGAGGGGTGTTCAAAACTGTGGGTATTGCGTTGATTATCCCTGCTCCAAGCTCGATGCGATTTTCGAGATGGTCCCTGAGGCGGAACTTCGTCTGGATAAGATCGCACGGGCATTGTGATCCTTCGGTAGAACCCAGCTGACCCACGCCCAGGACCCTCGTTCGACGCATGCACGAATGGAAGCGGTTTGGTGAGACTCAAGGCGATCCCGCGACCGCTACCCACGAATAGAAGGGAGGGAATGCAACTAAAGGCGACGCTATCGGTTACCGGATTTTTGACATTATTGGGAGGCTATTCTCGATGGAAACCAGGATATCGCCAGCATTGAAGACCACATTTCTCCTGCACGCAATTGTAGCGACGCTCTTCGGCTTTGTGTATCTGCTTATTCCAGGCTGGTTCGGCAAGCTCATCAACTGGCCTATGCAGGAAGTCGAGGCCTATCGCCTCCTCGGGGCGGCGATCCTAGGCTTTGGAACGAGCTCGTGGCTGGCATACCGTGAAAACACCCGAGAAGCGGTGATCGTCGTTGTCCGGATGGAGCTCGTCTGGACTGGGCTCGGGACGCTTGTGATGCTGTACGGTGTCCTTCTCGCCGACTTGCCCGCATTCACCTGGGTCAACATCGTCATCTTGGCGGCGTTTGCCGTGCTCTTCAGCGTGTTCTACCCACGGAAGTAGTTCGAACCGGAACCAGGGATGCGAGGGTATACAAGTGATGAACGCTATGGCTTGACAAGTTGGACGTCCACCTCATGCTGCCTGACCGCGCACTGCAATACATCAAAAAGCCCCTCATCTTTGGGGGGCTTCGCTGTATATAGTGGCCATCCCTGCATCTAGGCATTCTCTGCGATCGGGGAAGGTGACCCTATCGCTCGTCGCAAGCATGATAGCGCCATGGATCGAAGGAGATGGCTTGATGATTAAGAGAATCGTTTCCGAGAAAGGCTTGGTAGCGGATCTTTTCCACAACGACTCGGGTCAGCCGCGGCGTGCGATCATCATGCTGGGTGGGTCGGAAGGCGGAAAGAGTTGGAGTCGCTTTGGATTGCGACAGCCATTGAACTACCTGCTCAAGCAAGGGTATTGTGTCCTCTCCTTGGCATATTTCAAAGCCCCTGGTCTGCCGCGCACGTTGGAGGAAATCCCGCTCGAGTACTTTGAGATGGCATTCTCCTGGCTCCAAACGCAGCCAGAGGTCATCCCGGATGGGGTGGCGCTGATCGGGGGCTCGAAGGGCGCCGAAGCCGCCCTGCTGCTAGGCAGCCGTTACCCGCAGGTCAGGGCTGTGGTTGCACTTAGCCCGAGTTCTGTGGTCTGGCAGGGCATCCCGAGCAATCGCTTTGATTTGGGTAAGGGGTCCAAGTCCTCGTGGTCCCACGGCGGGGATGGGTTACCCTTTGTGCCCTACGTACGCGCCGCTGGGGACATCGCAAGCTTGCTGATACTGCGACTGCGCAAGCTGCATGAGACGGCGCTCGAGAACACAACCCGCGTTGTGGAAGCCACCATTCCCATGGAAAAAACTCGCGGCGCTATTTTGCTGTTGTCCGGGAAGCGCGATCAGCTTTGGCCCTCCACCTCGATGAGCGAGCAGGTGATGCGGCGACTGGCGGAAAACGGATTCGAGCATCCCTTTCAACACATCGCCTATGATACGAGTCACAATGGGTTGGTCATGAAACGGTATTGCTGGCGGGCGATCTTCACCTTCTTGGGAGAGAATTTCGCCTAGGCGTTCCATACACGAGATTGTGCGAAACACAGGCGGACCTGGCATAGCGCGTTTAAAGCGACAGGTGGCGCGTTCTCAAGAAATCTGCCCTGGCGAGAAAAACGCGGGGAGCTCTCAACCTGGGAGCTCCCTGAAATATTCATGGCTTTTCCCAAACCATATTCTACGGACTTACCCAATCCATCAAGAAAAGAATCCTTACCGGCAGGGGGAGGTCATCGATCGGTTTGACATCCCACGACCCTGCTGTGGCGAGGTACACCTCTTCCGTCTGCGCCTGGTTCAGCGCCTGGAAGGCAAGCAACTGGCCATCGTACCGCCACACGGGAATGCTGCCTTCGCCGATATAGGTCTCCTCCTGGCCATTCGGTCGGATGACCCATAGATTGGGTGCCCTTCCGGTTGCCGGCGGCTCGTTGTATGTGGTGAAGGCCAGCCACGCGCCATCAGGGCTCCAGGTCAGATCATTGTTGAACATGCTGCCTCCGAGTTGTTGATAGGTGTGCATGACTTGCGAAGTTTTCGCTTCGAGGTCGAAAATGACGATGCCGAGCTGGGACGTCCCGCTACCTGTGAAATCGGCTGCCACAAACCAGGCTATGTGGCGTCCATCCGGCGACCAGACCGGCTGGAAGAGCATAGCAACCTCCAGTCCGTACGCTGCCGAATCGAAGACCTGCAACCCATCCTCCCATGTATAAACCAGGACAGTCCCACCATAACCGCCATAGAAGATCGACTGGCCGTCGGGTGAAACAGCCCGAAGCCCACCGCTTTCAGAATCCAGGACACGGTATCCAGTTCCATCGATGCCGACCACGGTTGGATAGCTCGAATTTTCCATACCGATGGCCATGTCGGAACCAAAGACGATGATGTCCGTTCGGCCTAGAACCCAGGTTGGCGAGACCTCGTCCCGATCTGGAGTGTTTGTGATATTCCTGCGCACACCTGTGGAAATGTCCATGAGCCAGACATCCCCCATATAGGTGACAGGATCTTCCGCGACATAGGCGAACCACTTCCCGTCTGGGGATCGCCGGGCGAGTTCTTCGTCGATCAGTAACTCGAGTTCGCCCGCGCGATTGAACCACCACGTCCCATCTGCGTTTGTGAAGATCAAGCCGGATGCCGGATGGACGGGTGGTGGCGGCGCTTCCGTCTCGACCACCGTAGGTGTTGGGATTTGGGTAAGGACGATGATCTCATCCTTCCCATTGTCGATCGGTTCGCCAGCCTGTTCAGGTCCGTTCTCGATTCCTACACAGGAAGCCAACAGGGACGCTGCTCCCAGCGCAAGAACCAGAATCATCAAGTTCCAAGAGTTAATCTTCATCTGTATCTCTACCCTCAATTGAGATTTAATCACCTGACATGGATCTCAGCATATCCGCCGGTAGCCCGAATGGGCATCGTCTGGCAGCCCCTCGAGCGGTTTGCTCTTGGTCGTCACATTTCGAGATGATCATTATAGATCAAAATGGTCGGAAATTAGTCCCCCGGCAGAATGTGATTTTGTAAGAAGTTATTGTATGATCGAAAGGTGAAGCGTGGAACTCGGCAATCACTGAGACTGCCTGGAAGGAAGCCTACGAAAGAGAGACATTCCATGATACACCGGGGAAAGCCGATCTTCTTTAATGGCTTTGGAAATTACATAGAACTCATCACGCATAAGCGGAAATACCGATACCTGAGGGAATGGCAGTTCCAGAATCGAGTTCGCGGGATCATGATCGTGGTCTTAGTCCTTGCTTCTCTCTTGTAAATCATCCTTTCCGTCATTCAAGCCCTGAAAGGAAGTCGCTCATCGGGGGTGTGGCCATGCCTGTAGAACTTGTTGCGGCTATCGTTGGCGGTATTTTTGCGATCATCGCTGCCTTGATCCCAATCCTGGTCATACGGAAAAAGAAAGAGAAAGAGGAACTCAGTCCAGCGTCGTCCATGCTGACAGAGGGCTTATCCGCCGTCGTGGGGATCGTCCAGCGTGGCAAACAAGTCTTGATGGTGCAACGCAGGCAGCGTATCCGCGACCTGTCGTGGCAGTTCCCGGCTGGGGTTGTCAAGCCTGGCGTTGATCCACGCGATAAGCTTGAGCGTGAGGTGCTGCAGGAGACCGGTGTGCGGTGTAAGGCGGAGCGGTTTCTCGGAGCGAGGGTGCAGGAGGACACCAAGGTACTTTGCCAATACTTTCATTGCTCCTACCTGGGTGGGGAAGCGAGCAACCTGGATCCAGGCGAGAATGCCCAGGTCGCCTGGGTGCAAGTTGACGATGTACGTAGTCACATCACTTCGAGCATCTTCATCGAAATTGAGCTTCTGTTAGAAAAGATCGTACGCGATGAAATCCTGTCTAAGGTGGCGCTAGGCATTGTCCTCCACGATGGAGACGTTCTTGTCGTGAAAAAGAGAGCGGGGAATGGTGCCCTGGATTGGCGGTTCCCTGGCGGTGTTGTGGAATCGGGCGAATCAGAGGCTGAAGCCGCGGTAAGGGAGGTCGCAGAGGAAACAGGCGTGCACTGCACACCAGTGTGGAAACTCGGGGAACGTGTCCACCCTGACACGGGCCAGGTGGTTACATACTGGCTTTGCCATTATGACCAAGGGGTGGCCGCATTAGAAGAACCCGAAAAATTCTCTGAGGTCGCCTGGATGCGTCCTGAGGATGTCATCCGTACGTTCGCCGATCAATTGTTTGAGCCGGTGAGGTCCTACCTGCAAAGTGAAGCAGCAAGGGAGTGAGGATCCATGCATACTCGTAGGGGCATGTTTCGAACGGACAGCTTGATCGGCGCAGTCCTGCTTCACGCGGGCTATGATCTGCTCGTCATCGTCCCCATCTTGAATACACCGTAACGAATGTGGGTGGTGCATATGTCCTTGGGAGAAACCTTATCCTACCTGGGGCTTTGGAGCCTGATCGGATCAGCACTTTTCAGCGCCTTTGTAGTTTTCGTCTTCAGAAGCGGTCTCGTCTACGCCTCGAGGAAGGATGATGGGACACTCAAGGAGAGAATCCCACGGCGAGGCTATCTTGTTATGGGCGCCTTCCTGCTCGCCATTGTGGGCTTCCTGGTTGCGGCGAACGCCTGCGGGCTGGCACGCAACGCTTTCAGCATCAGTTTGGGACGACTCTTTGCCTTGAATTTCGCGCTCTATCTCATCCTGTTCCTATATGACACGTTTGTGATCGATGGGTTAGTCGTGGGTCTTTGGCGCCCCAGCTTTCTGCAGCTCCCGGATGCCATGGGTTGGGAGTCCATGAAGGAGCACATGCTGCGATCTATTCCTGTCGGCCTGGCGTTTGGGGTCATCCTTGCTGGTGTGAGCGCGATCCTTTCTTTCTTCATCGTGTTGCGATAGGGAATTAAATATCGTCCGTCCCAGCTACCCGTTCCCAAAAGAGGACAGATTTATGAATCACTACTCCGAGATTGTTCGCCGCAAACTGACTCGGGCATTGTCCTACCCAGAGCGGACCCTGCGTGCTCTAGCTTCGATCGCCGTGGGCGCCAGCACCTTGTTAACCGAATCCCTCTTGCCCAGATCACTGCGCGGGACGACTCTCTACCAGATCACGCTCGGCATGATGCAGCAGTATATCCTCGAAAAAGTGGCCGGCATGGAGGGCGAATCAACGAAGGCTACGATCGATCTCGGCGACGATTATTTCCGACGAAAGATGGCCGGCACGGCATTGGAAGCGGCAGGGTTGTTGACGATCGGCTTTTCGCCGCTGTGGGTTTTTGCGATTGCTGGAGATGTTGCCGGTGGCAGTAAGGTGTATCTCAATCGTCTTATCGCACATCTCAAAGAAAATGGTGTCTTAGATGAAGAGACCAGAGCTACAGAGCTGGTTGATTTGCTTGAGGCTGTACAGCAAGCGACGCGACAAAGCGTAATCGCTGTGGACATGCCGCCGCTCTCCCGAGAGAAATTGTCCGCTTTGGCAGCCGAGATGAAGGCCGGTTATGGTCGGGCTTTCGACCACACCACCAATTTGCTTCAGCGGCTGGACGATTTGTGGGAGCGAATGGAGAAACTGGCCCAGCGGGAGAAAATACCGTTGGAACGGCTTGGTGGTGTCATGACGCTGAGCGCTGTCTCATGGAGCAGGGTGGGTGCAAACATGGTGCGTGCAGCCAGCCAAACCGGCGTCGAATTGCTCGACGAAGAGATTCTAGAGAGTTATAAGCGAACCCTGGCGGGGATTTCGGAAAAAGGCTTGGACACGTATATACGTGAGCACATGCGGCCGTTTCTGCAGGCCGCTCGGGCACACTATGACATAA
>CAYLOP010000080.1:0-13876 GCA_964385305.1 uncultured Anaerolineaceae bacterium
TATCGACCCGGAAAAGTGCCAAGCCTGTATGATTTGTGCCAGGAGATGCCCTGTTGAGGCAATTGCAGGCGCCAAGAACCAGATCCACATCATTGATCAAGAGAAATGCATAAAATGCGGAACCTGCTTTGAAGTTTGCCCCGCCAAATTTGGTGCGGTGATGGAGATTACAGGCGAACCTGCCCCGCCTCCTATTCCTGAAGAGGAAAGAACGATCGTCAGATAGGGTAAAGAAGAAGGAAAGTAGGATAAGGAGTGAGGGTTTTGCATACAACCTCAAGTCCGTTTAAAGCAAAGGGACAGGTTTTGCCATCCCGAGTAATATACTGGAACTACAGTACAGTTATATGATTTCCATATTGGCTGTCGGGGTGGATATGTTTTATGTGGAGGCAAACTGTCATCACAAGGGACTTACTCATTCCGATAACCTGTCGCATGTGGATGCTTGCCTTGCCCACATCGGCCACACCTTCGAGTCCAGCATCTACAAACAAGTAAGTGACGAGTTAGATTCCCACGGGCAGGATCGTTGCCGTCGCAGTGGATACTGCTACATAGAAACCTATCCGAGCACCAGGCACACTGCGAGAGACAGTCTCTCGGCTTGAAGAAAAGCTAACATAGAACAGACTCCACAGCTTGCATCGTGGGATTGGCTTCTAAGCGAGATTCAAACGCTGTTCCATGTGGCTAGGACTTTGTGCCCCTCAAAATCCTGGACAGATCTAGCTTGTTGAGATAGCTGAGGGGTCGACAATCTACAAAGGAGGATGAGAATGTCACTTGATTGGTTACCGCGGGATGATGAGTTAAAGGATCATGATCTGGGGGGGGATGAATTCTTCGGCACCGAACCGCCATGTATCCTATACGAGAAGAAGCCCATCGTTGATCCAGAGGGTAAGCCGGTAGAGGGGCTGTACTCAGCGTGGATCTGGTTGAATAATCCTAAACAGTACAACTCCTACACGACCGAGATGGTGAAGGGAGTCATCGCAGGTATGAAACGAGCCTCGATGGACCGCAGTGTCGTGGCGATCGTCTTCACCGGCGTGGGTGACCGGGCTTTCTGTACCGGTGGCAACACCAAAGAGTATGCTGAATATTACAGTGGACGGCCAACCGAGTATGCACTCTACATGGATCTCTTCAACGCCATGGTGGACAGCATCCTCAATGCCAAGAAGCCTGTCATCTGTCGCGTCAACGGTATGCGTGTGGCGGGTGGTCAAGAGATCGGCGGGGCATGTGATCTGGCCATTGCTTCCGACTTGGCCATTTTCGGACAAGCCGGACCACGACATGGTTCAGCACCTGTGGGTGGCTCATCCGACTTCTTGCCCTGGTTCCTGACCATCGAGGATGCGATGTGGAATTGCATCTCGTGTGAATTGTGGAGCGCCTATAAGATGTTCCGCAAGGGGTACCTCAGCAAAGTCGTCCCTGTGATAAAGCATGATGGCAAGTGGGTTCGGAACCCCATGGTGATCACTGAAAATTACGTCGAAGATGGCGAGATCGTTTACGGTGAAAATAAAACCGGTGAGCAGTATAAAGACGCTCGTGAATTCGTCAAGAATGCGACGGTCGACTTCGAACTGCTTGACAAGGCTGTAGACGACATGCTGTGGACCTTCAGCAATCTTTTCCCACATTGCCTGCAGATGTCTGTTGACAGCGTCCGAGCCAAGAAAAAATTCTTCTGGGATGCGGGAAAGGACTACTATCGCCATTGGCTGGCGGCCAACATGAGCAACGAGGCATTCTTGGGTTTCCACGCCTTCAACACCAAGAAGATTACCGGTGAAAACACGATTGACTTCATCCGGTATCGCCAACTGCTCGCTGAAGGTCGCCTGGTGGATGAGGAGTTCTTCGCCGAGGTTCTGGCCAAGCCTAAGGAGTAGTCAGTAGTCAGATGTCTGTAGCCAGATGTCAGTAGCCAGATGTCAGTTGTCAGATATCAGACATCAGATGTGAAGCCTAGAAGGACTGAATGTAAATAACTGATTATCAATCACCGAATTCTACATACTGACTACTGAATACTGATATCTGAGTGAGGAGACAGAAACATGAGCAAGTTGCCTGATGAAATTCAAACCTGGCAAATGGTACGACCTTGGAGCCGAGATAAGGAAACGGGCGAGAAGACTCCCGGGTTGTTAGAACGAACCAGCATCCCAGTACCCGAACTAGATCCCGGTGAGGTACTGGTTGAGATCGCTGGTTGTGGCGTCTGTCATACTGATTTAAGTTATTTCTATTACAGCGTGCCCACGGTAAACGAGCCCCCTTTAACTCTCGGTCACGAGATCAGCGGTCGTGTCATCGCAGGAGAAGAAAGCTGGATCGGCAAGGAGGTCATCATCCCGGCGGTGATGCCATGCAACAACTGCCCCATCTGTGACGCAGGTCGAGGGAATCGCTGTCTAGCTCAAAAAATGCCGGGTAACAGCCTGGGCATTTATGGTGGTTTCTCCAGCCATATTCCTGTGCCAGCAATTGATCTATGCGTTGTAGAGGATCGCGGTTCCTTTCCGCTGGAGAAGCTATCCGTGATTGCCGATGCTGTCACCACGCCCTACCAAGCAGCAGTCCGCGCAGATCTGCAATCGGGCGACCGTGTGATCGTCGTCGGAGGCACAGGTGGCGTTGGCACATACGTAGTACAGATCGCCAAGGCCTTCGGTGCAGAGCCTGTCATCTGTATTGACCTCGATCAGGAAAAGCTGGAGCGTTCTTTAGAATACGGCGCTGACCTCATCATCAATTCAACCAATAAGGCTCCCAAGGAGATCCGTAATGAATTCCGCTCCTTGTGTAAGGAGCATGGATTCCCGCACAATTATGGTTGGAAGATCTTCGATGTGACTGGAGCAAAGGCCGGTCAAGAGATCTCCCTGGCCTTGCTGTCCTTCATTGGAACACTGATTTGGGTTGGGTTCTCCACGGATGTTAATGAGTATTCCCTCTCCCGGTTAATGGCTTTTGATGCTGAAATTATCGGGACCTGGGGTTGCTTACCCAAGTATTACCCACCCGCACTGCAAATGGTGTTGGACGGGCGCGTTCAGATCGAACCCTTCGTTGAAACACGTCCGATGAGCAGTATCCGGGAGACGTTCGAGGAGGCTCATGCTGGAAAGCTAGCAAAGCGTGTTGTATTAATACCGGACTTTGATTAAACAGAAAACAGTAGTCAGCAATCGGCATCCAGAAATCCTTGAGCGCGAGTGATGCATGGTTTTCGCAAGTTGAGGGTATCGTTTCGCAGATGAAATCGCAGCCATGATCGTCGGTCTCTCACGAAAGCTCATCTGACTACTGATATCTGGCCACTGACTACTGAACAAGGCAGAAAACATGGGATTAGTCATAGACTTCCACATCCACATCGGCCTCTACCATAAAGTCCATCCCTGGGTCATGGAATGGATGAGAAACCAGATTGAAGACCCGGAGACATTCGTCAATGAAGTGTTGACACGAGAAGGATTCGTAAGCTATCTGCGTGAAAATGGAGTGGATTATGGTGTGGCGTTAGCAGAACTCAGCCCCATCACAACCGGCATGCTCAGCAACGAGGCGGTGGCTGAGTTTTGCCAAGGGATTGACTGCCTCATCCCCTTCTGCAACATCAACCCTTTTCTCGTGGCTGACTTGGCAGGTGAGCTGGAACGATATGTCACCGAAATGGGTTTCCGGGGCATGAAGCTCTACCCGACTTACCACCATTTCTACGCCAACAGCAACAGGCTCTACCCCCTCTACGCAAAGGCTCAAGAATTAAGAATTCCGGTGATGATTCACACAGGATCGTCCGTATTTCGGGGAGCGAGGCTCAAGTACGGCGACCCACTTTACATGGACGATGTGGCTGTGGACTTCCCTGACCTGACATTATTGATGGTTCATAGTGGACGTGGTTTCTGGTACGACCGGGCCTATTTCTTGGCCAAGCTGCACGCCAACATGTACATGGAAATTGCCGGTTTGCCACCGCAAAAGCTGTTGGATTATTTCCCGGAAATCGAGAAGGTGGCGGATAAGGTTGTCTTCGGTTCCGATTGGCCAGGGATGCCCCACATCGGGCGTAATATTGAGATCATCCGAGGGTTACCGCTGAAGGATGAGACGAAGGACAAAATCTTGGGAGGCAACGCAGCGCGAATATTGGGTATCAGCAGCGATCTGTAGCAAGTATGCAGTAGACAGTCGTCAGTAAACAGTAATACGTTGTTGGAACTCAATTATCTGTAGTTGATCCTCAATGGACATGCATCTGACTACTTACTACCGGTATGACAACTGAACAAGGAGAAGCTTTGATGAACATCGAGAAAGTTGGAGTCGTAGGTTGTGGGTTGATGGGAGCAGGGATCGTTCAGACGGCAGCCCAAGCAGGCTACACCACCATCGTTCGAGAACTCAATAAGGACTTATTAGAAAAAGGACTTGATCGCATCAGTGCCTTCTTGGAGAAGGGGGTGGAGAAGAAAAAAATGTCCCCATCAAAACGTGATGCGACCTGGGAGCGCATCAGCGGCACGACTGATCTCGCCGATCTTGCTGATTGTGATCTGGTGATCGAGGTCATCTATGAAGACCTCCAGGCCAAACAGGAGTTATTCAGAGAGTTGGACGGTATCTGCAGAGAAAGTACCATCTTCGCCAGCAATACCTCCTCGCTTTCCATCGCCGAGATGGGGGCCGCAAGCGGGCGACCGGAGCGTGTAACCGGGCTCCATTATTTTTATCCTTCTGTCATCAATCAATTGCTCGAGATCGTCAAGACAGATCATACCTCGTCTGAAGTGATAGACACTCTGCTCGTCTTCGCACGCTCCACGGGCAAGGTCCCCATCGTCGTCAGGGACGCGCCGGGGTTCGCCGTCAACCGTTACTTCGTTCCCTGGCTGAATGAAGCGGCTCGGATGCTGGATGAGGGTTTTGCAAACATCGCCACCATCGATGAAGCCGCTTGTGATCATTTTAAAATTGGAATGGGACCTTTCGCGCTCATGAATGCCACTGGAATTCCCATCGCATACCATTGTACTGTCTCATATAGCGAAGCGATGGGAGAGTTTTACGGAGCGGTAGCCGGATTAGCTGCCCAGTTTAAAGCCGGCGAACCGTGGGATTTGGACGGTGAGGTGGATGAAACGGCCAAAGGCGCCGTCGCTGAGCGATTAATGGCTGTCGTTTTCGGCATTGCCGCCCAGTTGGTAGGAGAAGGCGTGGCTAGCATAGAAGATACCGAACGAGGGGCATTAATCGGATTGCGTTGGCCTCGAGGCCCTTTTGGGATGATGAATAACCTAGGAGTGGATCGCTCGCTGGAACTGGTGAAACAATTAACCGTCCTTACCCCATCCTTTCCAACGGTGAACCTCCTGCAACAGCAAGCGGCCTCAGGCGAGCCGTGGACGATAAAAGACGTGAAGTTGGAGACAAAAGACGGCATCGCCACGATTACGATGAGCCGACCTGAGGCCATGAACGCACTCAACGAAAAGGTTCTCAAAGAGCTGAAGGATGCCATCGCACAGCTGCGGGAGGATTCGACCATACGCGCCGTTATCATCACCGGTGAAGGACCAGCATTCGTCGCAGGTGCCGACATCAAGACCATGCTGAACGCCGATCTGACCGAGGTCGAAGAGTTCACCCGCTTCGGTCAGAGCGTGATGAATGACATCGATAGGTTGGATAAGCCCGTCATCGCAGCCATCAACGGCTTCGCACTTGGTGGGGGGCTTGAATTAGCTCTAGCCTGTGACATCCGCTTAGCATCCACAGAGGCTCGGATGGGCTTGCCTGAGGTGGGTCTGGGAATTTTCCCCGGCTTTGGTGGGACACAGCGGACGACTCGTTTGATTGGGAAAGGTCATGCTTGTGAGTTGATTTTCACCGGGAAACATGTAAGCGCCGACGAAGCGTTGAGCATGAGACTGGTCAACCGGGTTCTCCCACCTGATCAATTGATGAATGAGGCGCGGTCGCTAGCTGAACGTATCGCCAGCCAGGGTCCGGTCGCTGTAGCGCGAGCTAAAACGGCCATCAATCAAGCATTGCAAACAGGATTGGATGAGGGTCTGACTTTTGAGCTTGATGCTGTAATGAAAACTTTCAACACCGAAGACCAGAAAGAGGGCATGACGGCCTTCCTAGAACGTAGAAAACCGGAATTCAAGGGGAAGTAAGCAGGTATCAGGTATCGATCGTCAATCTTCAGCGGCAAGATGCCTTTTGACAACTAGCAGGAGGATCCACTTGGTTGAAAAGAAGAAGGTAGCCAGAAGGAAGATCATGGCTTCGGATGAGATGAAGCAATATATGGCCGATCATTATTACGAACTCGATCACGCTGCGACGACGGGTGAGCAAAAGGTGGCGTGGTGTTCAAGCGTGGGTCCTGCTGAAATCCTCAGAGCGATGGGCTTCCTGGTCTTCTTCCCCGAGACCCATTCTGCTATGCTGGGTGCCACACGCTTGGCCACGGAATTCATTCCATACGCCAATGCACTAGGTTACACACCCGAAATTTGTTCTTACCTCACCGCAGATATCGGCGCCTTCACCCAGGGTGTAACACCATTATCAAGAGCATATGAGGGGATAAAAAGCGTACCCAAACCAGATGTGTTGGTTTATAACACCAATCAGTGCAGAGATGTCCAGGATTGGTTTGCTTGGTATTCCAGAGAGTTTGATGCCCCCTTAGTCGGCATCCACACACATAGGGGTGTTAAGGATGTAACCGAAAGTTATATCTCTTCCATCGCCATACAAATGGAGGAAATGACTGAACCCTTAGAAGAGATATCAGGCAAGCGATTCAATATGAATGAGCTCAAGAGGGCGGTAGCACTTTCACGGGAGTGCTCAGACTTATGGAAGAAGGTCCTTGATACAGCCGCTGAAAACCCCTCTCCATTGACATTCTTCGATGGCACCACACTCATGGGGCCTGCGGTCGTAGGGAGAGGAACTCAACGGGCAGTAGATTTCTATAAGATCCTACTCTCAGAGCTTGAAGAAAGGGTCGAAAACCATATCGGGGCTGTAGAAGACGAGCGTTTTAGAATTTACTGGGAAGGTATGCCCATCTGGGGTCGACTAAGAGCCCATTCTGAGTTATTCGCCGAGTTAAAAACCTGCGTACTTGCCTCGACCTATTGCAATAGCTGGATTTTCTCTGCTTTTGACGCCGAGGATCCGTTTAGGAGCATGGCCAAAGCGTACACGGAGTTGTTTATTGTGCGATCAGACGAGGCGAAAGAGAAATACATCACTGAGATGATCGACTTCTTCAAAGTTGACGGTGTCGTCTATCATGATGCCAGAACATGCCCCAACAATTCCAATTGCCGTTATGGCATGCCACAACGTCTTGAAGTGAATACAGGTGTTCCAAGCTTGATCATAAACGGTGATCTAAATGATCTAAGGTGTCTCTCCGATGAGCAAACCAATACAAATGTTGAAGCTTTCATTGAACAACTTGAAGAACATAAACCAAGTCGATATTAAGGTGATAAACCAGACAGGATCGAACTGTGGGTAAGGAGGGGGGAATGTTAGACAGTTTATTTCGACCTAAGTCGGTCGCGGTCATCGGCGCTTCAACAAAGGAACTTTCGATCGGAAATAGGATTGTGAAAAATCTCATAGATTTTGGGTTCAAGGGATTCATTTACCCAATTAGCCTGAAAGCAGATGAGATCCAGGGGATTGAGGCATATAAGTCGATTCTGGATGTTCCAAGTGATGTCGACGTTGTGCATATGGTTATCCCTAGCAAATTCGTGCCACAAGCAATCACTGATTGTGGTGAAAAAAACGTTAAATTTGTCATCCTGAACGGTGGAGGCTTCGCAGAAGTCGGCCCCGAGGGCGCTGCCATACAAGAAGATTGCCTTGCCAGAGCCAAGAAACACGGCATTAGAATATTGGGTCCTAATTGCCAGGGGATCATCAACACTGATCCTGATGTACGAGCATATTGCAACTTCACATTTACAAAGCCAGATCCAGGGTCGATATCCATTGTCGCGCTAAGTGGCGGCGTTGCAGAAGCCATTCACCAAGGTTTTTCCGAAATGGGTATTGGAACACGAATGTATGCTTCCAACGGGAATGCATGTGATATCACCATCCCAGAGATCCTTAGATACTACGGTGATGACGAAGGCACACGGGTAATTGTGCTCTATGTTGAAGGTCTTCGAGATCCTGAAATATTCCTAGAGGTAGCATGGGAGGTAGCAGCTAAAAAGCCAATCCTTGCAATGAAAGCAGGCCGCACAGAAGAGGGAGCGAGAGCGGCTGCTTCGCACACTGGAGGTCTCGCTAAAGAAGATCTCGCAACCGATCTCATTTTTGAGAAGACAGGAATCCTCTCTTTCACAGATGAGGAGCAATTATGCCAAGCAGCCGTTGCATTTAGCACTCAACCCATTCCTAAAGGTAATCGCGTAGGCATGATCACCAATACCGGTGGTCCAGCGGTTATTGCAACAGATGTGTTCGTCAATGCCGGTTTGAAGATTCCTCCTCTTTCCGAAAAAGCGGAAGCGGTATTAAGAGAAAAACTTTTCCATGAAGCCTCCGTGAGTAACCCTATCGATGTGCTCGCAACCGCTGGTGCAGAACATTTCCGGATTGCAATCGATACAATGATGGATGAAGACCAGATCGATAGCGTCTTCATTAATCTGGTCACGCCCTTCTTTGTGGATGCAGAGAGCATCGCAAGAGAAATTGTCGAGGTGAACCAAGAGAGTAAGAAGCCGATCATTTGTAACTTGATGACAGATAAACGCCAATGGAAAAGAACGGTAGAAATCTTGAAGGAGGGCGGTGTACCTTACTACAGCTTCCCCAGTACAGCAGCAAAGGTGCTTACGACGTTGGCTAAATATAACGAGGTCCGCGCGCGAGAGATTGGCGAGGTTAAAAGGTTTGATGATGTTAATTGGAAGAACGTTGAAGATGTACTGCGCAAAGCAAAAGAGGCTGATCGAAAATTACTCTCGGCAAATGAGGTTTACAGGATTCTAGACGCATATCGCATTCCTGCTGCTGACTGGAGGATAGCAACCAATGCTGATGAGGCTGTAAAGGCTGCGACTGAAATAGATTTTCCTGTTGTTGTAAAAGCAGATGCTGAAACGATCGTTCACAAGAGTGATATCGGTGGTGTAACAGTGGATCTCTGGGACAGTGATTCTGTACAATCCGTCGTGGAAGAGATGGAAGAGAGGCTGGAAGAAGAGGATCTGAAGTTTCTAATTCAGAAGTACCTTCCCGGTGGTAAGGAAGTCATCATTGGCGCTAAAGCCGAGGAAGGGCTTGGACACCTGGTGATGTTTGGTATAGGGGGTATCTACGTCGAAATCCTGAAGGATGTGGTTTTCAAGCTTACTCCTATTACAGAATTCGAGGCCCAGGAAATGCTCTCCTCCCTTCAAGCAGCGCCATTATTGAAAGGTGTAAGGGGGGAGAAGGGAATTTACGAGGAAGGAATCATAGAAATTATCCAACGACTTTCTCAACTGGTTTCCGAGCATCCAACGATCCAAGAATTGGACTTAAACCCGATTATCGCATATGAAGATCAAGTTTTCGTCGTCGACGCTCGAATTTCTATCGCCAAAAGTCATTAGGGAGATAAGTACTCATGGCCAGCTGGTTGAACTTGGGTCAAATTCTCAAGGTAAACGCAAAAAAATTTCCCAATACTGTGGCGTTGAAGGACAAAGACAGGGGATTTACCTATCCAGAAGTCAATAGGCGTGTCAATAAACTAGCTCACAGCCTTCTTGATCTGGGTTTATGCAAGGGGGACAAGATTGCGGTGCTGCTTGAGAATAGCATCGAAATCGTCGAGATCTATCTAGCTACCGCGAAGACAGGTCTTGTCATTGTGCCTATCAATTTTCGTTTGGTGGGCTCGGAAGTAGCGTATATCGTAGACAACTCCGACGCTCAGGCGATGATCGTGCATGATGAGTTCGCACCATGTGTAGATGCCATAAAAACGGAACTGAAGAACATCGAGTCAAACCGCTATATCGTTGTAGGTGAGGAGACAAACGGATATCAGGAGTATGAGGCGCTAATTCAAGCGTTTCCAGAGAGCGAGCCAGAGATCAAGGTTGATCCACAAGATGCCTGGATCTTAATATACACCTCCGGCACAACTGGAAAACCAAAAGGGGTCGTCCGATCCCATGAATCGCACATCGCATTCTATCTCATCAACGCCATCGATTTCGGGTTCAACGAGCATGATGTTTGCCTTAATATCATGCCATTGTGCCACATTAATTCCACCTTTTTTACATTCACCTTCACCTACATTGGCGGCACTACCTATATCCATCCCGCGCGCTCCTTTCGAGCTGAAGAGATCTTGGAGATCATCGAAAGAGAGAAGATTACATTCATCTCGCTCATCCCAACACATTACAACCTGATATTGAACGTTTCGGAAGCAGCGAAAAAGCGCGATGTAAGTTCGATTCGAAAACTACTTTGTTCCTCGGCACCCGTTAGAAAGGACATGAAACTAGCCATTATGGATTTTTTCCCAGGTGTCGAACTCTACGAAGCATACGGCTCTACTGAGGCAGGGATCGTTACCATACTCAAGCCTGAGGATCAACTCAGAAAGCTTGGCTCCATAGGTTTCGAGTCGCTAGGCACAGACTTTGTTAAGATCCTCGATGAGTATGGAAATGAAGCAAGCGTTGGCGAGATAGGCGAATTATTCTCTCGGGGCCCTATGCTCTTTGATGAGTATTACAAGATGCCAGAAAAAACTATCGCTTCGTTTCGAGAGGGGTGGTTTAGCGCTGGCGATATGGCCAAGCGCGACGAGGATGGTTTTTTCGAGATTGTAGACCGCAAGGATAACTTGATCATCACTGGCGGTGAGCATGTTTATCCCAGTGAGGTAGAGAAGGTGATTGGTTCTCATCCCGATGTCTTGGATGTCGCGATCATTGGTTTACCCGACGAAAAGTGGGGAGAGGCTGTGACAGCATTCATCATCCCAAATGACCCCAATGATCCACCCGAGGAAAAGGAGATCATTTCCTTTTGCAAGGACAAGATTGCCGATTATAAACGCCCTAAGAAAGTGCGCTTTATATCTAACGAGGAGATGCCAAGGACAGGATCGGGGAAGATTCGTCATCGGGCATTACGTATGCGTCAAACTGATAAATTAGATCAGTGACGATTTTCCACGGGATAGGTTCCCCTTTTAAGGTGAATGGAGAGGAGGCCAAACGCATGACAAGCGAACCCAAATTTGCCATTATCGGGGTAGGTCCGGTCGGCGGGATCCTGGCCGCACATCTAGCTCACGCTGGGCACTGTGTCGTATCGTGCGATGTCCAGAAGCCTCATCTTGATGTAATCAAGGAACGAGGTTTGTCCATAACGGGTGTCTCAAAGATTACCGCACCATGCGAGCGAGTTGCCTACACCGTTTCCGAACTCTCAAATTTCCCTGAAGTAAACACGATCATCATTTGCACCAAAGCGTCTATCCTACCCGAACTTATTCAGGAGATCACAAAGATATCCCGACCAGGGATGCAGTTCATTAGTTGTCAGAATGGCCTCGACAACGAGGAGTATTTAGGTGAGATCTTTGGCTTAGACAATGTTCTACGAATTGTGATCAACTATGGTGGCAGTCAAATGGGAGATGGAAATATATACATGTCGTTCTTCAATCCTCCCAACTATATCGGCGCTATGACGGAAAAAGGCGAAACACTTGCGCAACAATTGGCGAAGATGTTGACGGACTCTGGGCTTGAGACACATTTCACAACCAATATTAAGAAGTATGAGTGGGAGAAGGTCGTACTTAACGCTGCCCTCAATCCGGTCTGTGCTTTAACCCGTAAACCGATGAGAGACATGATGGATCTTGAATACACCGAGGAACTGGCAGAAGAACTACTGCGAGAGGGAATCGCAGTAGCCGAAGCAGCCGGTATAAGTTTCGATGAGGGCTTCTTAGAACACGGTATCCAATATCTGAAGAACGCGGGCTACCATCGAACCTCCATGCACCAGGATGTCCTTCGTCAAATTCCAACCGAAATTGATTGGATCAGTTGTAAGGTTGTTGAATGGGGCCGAGCTTATGGAGTCCAGACACCGTATAACTTTACCATCGCGGCGCTTATTAAAGGGTTAGAGATGGAATCAAGAGCTCCGAAAGAACATTCGTAAAAGATAGAAGGTGATCCTTCAGATCAATATAAAATGAAGGGAAGAAAATGTTTGCCGGGATTGACATAGGAACGTCGACGACGAAAGCAGTAGTCATCGACGCAAAAAAACAAGTGCTCGGGCGTTTTGTACAACGCTCAGGAACAGATTTGACCTCCGCAGCGACTCAGGCGTTCGATAAAGCAGTCGCACAAGCAGGTATCCCAACGGACAAAGTCTATGCCACCGTAGCAACAGGCTACGGCCGGAAGAACATCCCCTTTGTCCAACACACCCGAACTGAAATCGGTTGCCATGGGCGAGGATGCTATCACTACTTTCCTGAGGCGATCACGGTCGTGGATATCGGCGGTCAAGATAGTAAGATCATCAAGTTGGATGATGAAGGTAAGCGTACTGGTTTTAAGATGAACCGTAAATGCGCTGCCGGTACAGGAGCGTTCTTGGAAGAGATTGCCCACAAATTAGATATCCCGATTAGCGAACTCAATGGTCTAGCTCGGGGAGCAAGCAATACCGCGAAGATCGGGAGTTATTGTACAGTCTTCACCGCAACTGAGATCTTGGATCGCATCAGATTGGGCGAGAAGATGGACGATATCATCAGAGGGGTGTTTGACTCGGTCGCCAAGCGGATCGTGGAGATGGATACTTTGACTGATCGGGTGATCATGACCGGAGGAGTCATCGCGTTTAATGATATTGTGGCAGGACTTTTAAGTTCGCGGGCGAGAATTGAGGTAGAGATTGCCCCCCACCCTCAAGAGATGGGAGCGTTTGGAGCCGCGCTTTATGCGGAAGAATTGTATGAATCAAAAATACAAACGATTAAGTAGATGTTATCCAATTTGGATGATGCGCTTTATGGTTTTCCAAGGAGATTTTAATGCTTGTAAAAGACCGTATGACCCCTGATCCGATAACCATCACACCGGATATTTCCTTTCCTGATGCCTTCCGCATTCTTCGTGAAAGGAGAATTCGTCATCTGCCCGTGGTGAATAAGAAGGGAAAGTTGATTGGCATCGTCGCTCGAACGGATCTGCTTCATGCTTCACCCTCAAAAGCGACTTCCCTCTCCATCTTTGAGCTGAATTACCTGCTGGCCAACCTTCACATTTCTGAGGTGATGAGCAGCCCACCCATCACAGTTCCTGAGGACGCGCCTCTTGAGGAAGCAGCACGGCTCATGGTGCAACAAAAGATTGGATGTCTACCCGTGCTACGTGAGGGGAACCTTGTAGGGATGATCACAGAAACCGACATCTTCAAGATTTTTGTAGAAGTTTTAGGAGGCGAGGAGGCATCGCTACGCGTCACAGTACGAGTGCCTGATGTGCGGGGAGAACTAGCTCGCGTGGCGCGAGTGATCGCTGGGCTGGGGGGGAATATCTGCTCCGTAGCGCGCTTCCGGGGCGAAGACCATGAGCATTGCTTTATCACCCTCCGTCTTGAAGGCGTGGAAGAGGAGGTGCTTGTCCCGGCATTGAAGGCCGAAGTAGAGGAAGTGGTCCATATCTGTAGTGCTGCTTGATTTACACGTTAGATATCAGTACTTGAGTTTTGACAAAAAGTCGGGCGGCTAGCGACTCGCGCTATACCGCCCATC
>CAYLOP010000081.1:0-5476 GCA_964385305.1 uncultured Anaerolineaceae bacterium
TGGGCATAAGCCGTTGCATGACCCTGGTTGAAGCCATAGCCAGCAAAAGCGACCACCTGTTCCCAAAGAGTACGCGCCTGCTGAACCGTAAAACCCGGTCCGCCGGGCGGAGGGCGCCTGCAACCGGCAAGAAACCTGGCTTCCATGGCATCCATCTCATCCGGGCGGAACCTGCTCATGCCTCGCCTGAGATGGTCTGCCTCCTCCCAGGACAAGCCGGCGATCTCGCGTGCGACGCGCAGGATCTGCTCCTGGAAGATCAGGACACCCTTCGTGTTGCCCAGGATCGGCTCCAGCGCTGGATGCAGGAACGAAACAGGCTCCTCCCCGCGGTAGCGGCGTACAAATGCGGTTGCCATCCCGCCGGTTGCGGGACCGGGTTTAAAGAAGGCATTCGCCACAGCCAGGTCACGCACACTGCGCGCGCGTAATTTCCGCAGTGTGCGCCGCGCACCTTGCGACTCGCACTGAAAGACTCCGATCGTGTCGCCGCTTGAGATCAAGTCACCCGTGCTTGCATCCTCCAGCGGAATGGCATCGAGATCGATCATCATACCGTGATGGCGACGCACAAGCTCGATCGAATCGGCCAAGACTGTCAGCGCGCGCACCCCAAGCAGGTCGATCTTCGGGAGCCCGATCGCTTCAACATCAGCGTGGTCGAATTGCGTGATGAGGAATCCCTTGGGCGCCATCTGCACCGGTAACCAATTCGTCAGCGGTCCAGGTGTGATCACAACGCCGCCCGCGTGGACGCTGAGGTGCCTCGGCTGTCCTACAATCCTTTCACCGGCTCTCACGATCACACGATCCATCTCATGGTCCAATTCAAGCAGTACATCTTCGACGGTTTGGCCGGTAAGACGGCGCGGATCGGGACGACGGCGGTGCGGTAGACGTGCTGTGAGTCCCTTGATGCGTCTTTCATCGAAACCGTAGGCTTTCGCTGTCTCACGAACGGCGGATTTGAGACGCATCGTACTGACCGTGCCTACCAGCGCCATCTGCTCGGCACCGTAGGTCCGGCGCACGTAATCTAGAATTTCATCCCGCCGGCGGCTGCAAAAATCGAGATCGATGTCTGGCATATCTGCACGAGCGGGGTTCAGGAAGCGTTCGAAGAGCAGGTCGTGCTCGATCGGATCGACTGTCGTGATGCCTATGCAATAGGCAACAAGCGAGTTCGCGACGCTGCCTCGTGTACTGACGGGGACATCGGTCTCGCGTGCATAACGAACGATGTCCGCTACAACGAGAAAAAGCGGACAGTACCCTCGCTTGGTAATCGCTTCCAGTTCATGCTTCAAGCGCTGTTCGATTGGCTCCGAGACCGACGAACCATAGTTCGAAGCCATACCCTCTCGAGCCTTCGCCACCAACGCTTCTGTTGGCGTCATCCCACGAGGTAAATCCAACGCAGGCCAAATGGGCCGGCCATCCGGCAAGCCTACCTTGCAACGGCGTACGACGTCCCCCACCCGAGCCACAGCGTCTTGGAATGCTGAAAAGCGCTTAACAATTTCATTTGGACCCAACCAATGAACATCGACGGATGGATCTCCACCTCCGGGCCACGCGTCGGGAGACAATGCATCCAGTAGGCAGTTATTTTGTATGGCCGCCAGTAAAGCCAGCGTGCTTCGTTCTTCGGGCTGCATGCAGTATATCGGCTGAACCGCAAGCGCCGGCACGCCAAACCGATCTCCCATCTCCACGATTTCCTGTGCGATCTCGTGGTCTTCAGGTCGATGGATCTCAAGGCTGAGATACAGGTCTTCCTTGAAGATTCCAGCCAGGTGAGCGAGGTGCCGGCGCGCCGCTCCACCGTCCCCTGCGCGTAGGTGGCTCTCGAGCCAACCTCGTCTACCCCCCTCGATGCAAATGAGATCCTGCCTTTGTCTTTTTAGATCATCCAAAGTCAGCGCCTGCACAGGCGTCGTGCGTTTAGAATCTGTGAGGATCAAGGAGGATATACGGCAGAGTGAGCGGTAGCCTGCAGGCCCCATCGCTAAGAGCACGAGCTGACCAAACTGATATTCATCCAAGCTGACCTTGGCTTCGTCTATGATGACATCGACGGTCATGCCCAAGATCGGGTGGATTGTTGCTCTGTGACATGCCCGGGTGAAGGCAACCACTCCATAGAGTGCGGATCGATCGGTTAATGCAAGCGCATGTAGTCCATCCGCTCTGGCGCGGGCGACCAGATCATCCACCTTTGCCGTCGATCCCATCAAGGTGTATTGGGAGTGCACATGCAGGTGTGTGAAACCCTTGAGAGCTGGGAGCCTGCTTGTGGCCTCGTTCGTTTCCATGCCGTGCTCCGATATGCGACCGCTCATTCCCGATATGATACCCCAGTCAAACATCGAAGGGACGAATCTGGGTATCCTCACGCTCCGGATATTCGTCTATCTGGATCAACAAGACCGTGGCAGCCGAGGCGACCACGGTCTTTGCAATTCCCTGGATTTTATGTGCGGTTGATAGGTATGCAATTCTCCACGCTTAAGTTCGCATCAATCCTCCAGCACCCAATAAGCGACTTCATCGAGAAAGACTTTGAAATTCTCGGTGTTCTGTGAACCGATAAAGAGACCGATGCGCCCCTCGTCATAGGTGCTGTCGCTGACCTCCGCCATCATGTTCCCGTTGGCGTATAACTTAAACTTATCCCCCTCGACCCTGATGCCGAGCCGGTTCGTCTGGTTTGGTCCGGCAAGGATATAAGGCGAGCTGGTCCATGCTTTCAACCCTGTGTACGTTTCGCCATCCCACTTGTAGATGCGGAAGCTGCCACCGCATGAAAATCCATAGACGTAGCCCTGTGATGAATCCGGCGCCCGCACAAGTACGCCATATCGATCCAATCCGGAACAGGAAGCACCCGTTTTGGCGATCACCTCAAGGTAGAAATTCCTCAGCTTCGGTCGGCTGGAGAGTCCCCACTCATCGATCGTTCCGGTATTGATCGCCTCCAAAACCATTTGGCCATCTTCCACCTTGAAGATCGTATCGTCGGTGCTGACCAAGTACCAGTTCGCACCCGAGGCAAAGGAGTCTCGCCAAGTCGGCTCGCCGAGACCCAATTCATCGGAGATTTCAGATACGACGATTCGAACCCAGAAAGATTCATCCGCATTGGCTCCGATACCAAAGCGGTCTCCTTGCGGGTCGCGCAGCATCCAATCACCCTGATAGGTCCCAGATTCATCCGGTGCGGTTAACTTAACCGACAGATCCACCGTCGCCTGGGGAGCCACACTTCCAGTCAGGGGGACGGCATCCACCGCTCCCATCTTGCTGCCTTCGACAAACACCAGAGCGTAATTAGAGGTCCATGAGCAAGTGCCGACGTTGCGTAAGCGCCATGTCTTCGTGAAAGTGGTGCCTGGCGAAAAAGACGTGTCATCATCAATGGTGACATCGACGACGAACTCAACCTTATTTTCGCAGACAGCTTTATCCGGTGTGCTCGTCGGGGTGAGCGGGGGCGTTGCGGTGGGCTGAACTTCCGTCGCCGTCGGCAACGGCGAGGGAGGCGGTGTGTCGATCACGGGTAGAGGTGTAGAGGTGGGTGGTTGCGTCAGGCGAGCCGAGACCGTTCCTGCTGCAGCGGTTGCCATGGCGTCTGTAGTTGGCTCCACAGGCGCCGGGAGATTGCATCCCGTAAGCAGACCCATCGCAAGCAGAAGAGAGAAACCGACAATCCTCTGTACACGAAGCGGTTGATTCATCATCCTATCTCCTCATCCATCAAGCACATGCCGATTATACAACTTTACGTAATAAAGGCACATCTGCGACCAACCGAACAGGGATCCGGAGACATTGTTATCCATACCAATATACCTGGTCCGATGAAAATACCCCTCGTAGATCCCATCCGGTATGAGTGTATCGCTCTGTATGATTTAACGAAAGAGAGAGAATTTTGTTCCCGCCTTGGGTACGGGTCGCAGGTCTGAGAAGTCGTGGCATGATCTCAAGAAAACGGGAGAAGAGTAGGTTGATGCTCGAACAAGGTGTGTTCAGATCCCTCGCCAGCCCAACTGCGCTCGAACAACGTAGTTTTTACTCGCTCGAATGGTCGGGGGGATCTCCACTTTGCTTACTTTGCTCAAAAACTGAGAACCGATTTACGAGGGACCCCAATTCATCAGCGATGGTACGTAGATCATGATCGCATTGATCTGCTAAAGACTGCACCCATGGGGCATATTCATCACCATAGCTTCGCGCGCCAGTTGTTGTCTCGAGTAACTGTCGACCAAGCGCGGTTAGCTCACCTCTCGTGAAATGGAGACAATCCAGCATGCGCTGTAACGCAACGACGTGTGCCCGGATGACCATGCTATAAAGACCCTGAAAAGATGAAAATGTCCTGGTTGGAATAGTGAAATTTCGATCCCCTAATTCGATAATCAAAACACCCAGAACACGAGTAAGTATCGAATCGCTTGCGTTTCACGGACTATTTTTTATTATAGAGTCTTTCATCGAATTGACAAGCACGTTTTCTGACTCTAGAATGAAACTAGGGGGGAAATATGAGCGTCGATCCCATCCGGCCGCTTACTGTTGAACAGGAAGTTCACCCTGAGGGTGCATATGAGGACGCGGCGAGTTTTCGTCAAGCCGCGCAGCGCCTTCAACATACCATCCAAATATTGCAGGACGAGATGAGACGGCTGGAACATGCCTTGGAGAACGCCCATCAAGAGCAACTCCTTGGAGAATTAGCCCCTATCTTGAGGAAACTCGAGACCCTTACAGCGACCCTGGAGATTCACGCGGAATCGATCGAAGCGAAAACTATAACGATCAAAAAAACGATTTGGGTCGGAACCCACCAGGTCCATCCCCCTGCATCAACGCCAACCTCCGATCTCACACAAGCTCAAGAAAGTTACGATCCCCCTTTACCTTAATCTCAAACCGCTAATGTAACGAGTCCTCAATTGCGCTCATACGATCATACTATGGCCATGGGATTCTTACTGGATCTGTGTAGCCATGCTTTTCCACGCCGTAAATCACACCGCTCGAAGGTATGGAACAACCCCCTTCATCCTTTATCGTGATCGATTCCCCCATCGTGTGCACGGGAAGTTCGAAATGGAGACCATTCTGGCATATCTCCGCAAGGATGAGGTACCCGCGGTTATCATCTTCGGTCATGTTAATGTCTGCCCAGGTGATCGTCACTTGGTCGCCATCACGCTCAGCAGATAGCTTCTTTACCGGTCCGTAAAGGGTAGATTTGGGTAAGGGGTGGTAATACTCCACCACCGATAACGGATCTCCATCTACCTCAACAACCGATGCCGCGACCCAACACGGCCAGGACTGTTTATCCCATTTAACCCATAGCCAGCTGGCATTGGAGTTCCGATTCCAAACCAACCCATGATCGCCTTCAAAAAGATCACCAGCGTGCAAGTAAGCTTTGTGAGGTCCATACCGACAATGAGCC
>CAYLOP010000081.1:5486-13864 GCA_964385305.1 uncultured Anaerolineaceae bacterium
AGCCTGCATAAGGACCGTTACATCGGGGAAATCGAAGGTCGGTGTGGGCGTGACGGTAGGCGTCGGCGTGATCGTGGGGGTCGGGGTGATCGTTGGTGTCAACGTGATGGTCGGGGTTGACGTCGGCGTTGGCGTTTCGGTAGGCGTTGAGGTAGATGTGGCAGTCGGCGTCAGTGTAGGGGTGGGTGTGGGTGTTGCAAACAGATTAAAGGGTCCCGCGCAGCCGCTCACCATCCACGCCAGTGTGAGGAGCGTAAAGGGTATGAAGCGATTGCTTACCCACCGTGGTTTGTGGTCACTCAAGTGATCGGTCTCCTGTGTTGACATCGCTGCCATTGTATTGCAACACTTCACTTCCAGGCAATAATACCTTTGGGCCGGTATGTAAAACGAAGGTTGTGTTGTATACGAAAATAATATCCTCGCCTGATCCAAGCTACATGAACCTATTTCTTACCAAACTGTGTTAATCTTGTTCGGGCTGCATGCCACCTCCCAGCTGTATGAATCATGCAGTGGGGTATGGTATAAAAGTAAACTGCGTTCTTTTATCCAAGCCTAGAATCAAATCACTCATGCGACCTTCATGGCATTCATTAGAGGTTTTCCCAATCGATGAACCAACCTTTGAGAAAGCTTACGAGTACGTTTCGAGAATACCCAAACAAGTATTGGATCTTGGTGGTTGCGACCTTCATCGACCGGCTTGGCGGCACGTTGATCTTCCCCTTCTTCGCGCTCTACATCACGAAGCAGTTCAATGTCGGTATGACCGAAGCCGGCGTGCTGTTCGCCATCTTCTCCATCTCTGGGCTGGGGGGAAACATGGTAGGTGGGGCGCTTGCAGATAAATTCGGCCGGCGCGGAATGGTGCTTTTTGGCCTGGTCTTCAGTGCGCTTAGCAGCGTGTCGATGGGGTTGGTCACAAAGCTCTCCGTGTTCTACTCCCTGGCGGTTGTGGTGGGATTGCTCTCCGACGTCGCCGGACCGGCTCGCCAAGCCATGGTCGCTGACTTACTGCCGGAGGAGAAACGCACCGAAGGATTTGGCGTGATGCGCGTCTCGGCCAACCTGGCCTGGATCATCGGACCGACGATCGGGGGACTGCTGGCAGCCAAATCCTACTTGCTGCTCTTCGTCCTGGATGCCATATCCAGCTTGATCACAGCCGTCATCGTCTTCAAGTTGATACCGGAAACCAGACCAAAAGTCACAGCAGAAATGCAGAGCGAAACGATGATCGAGACGTTGATTGGCTACCGCCAGGTCATCACCGACCGGCTTTACCTGGGTTTTATTGGCGCCTCGATGTTGATGGGAGTGGTCTACATCCAGATGTACAACACTTTATCGGTCTACTTGCGCGATGTGCACGGCATCCCAGAGCGGGGGTATGGCTTGATGCTGAGCCTAAACGCAGTTACGGTGGTTTTCCTGCAGTTTTGGATCACCCGGCGAACGCGCGGCCGTCCACCGATGGTCATGATGGCGTTGGGGACTCTCCTCTACATGATCGGCTTCACAATGTATGGGATCGTTTCGACCTACGCGCTCTTCATCTTTGCCATGATCTGGATCACCTTCGGTGAGATGATCGTCGTGCCCGTCGGTCAGGCGCTGGTTGCCCGTTTTGCACCCGAAGACATGCGAGGGCGCTATATGGCATTTTACGGTCTTGCCTGGGCTATTCCAAACGCCGTCGGTCCATGGGCTGCTGGCCTCGTCCTCGACAACTATAATCCCAACTGGGTCTGGTACATTGGAGGGATTCTTTGCGCCCTCTCGATCGCCGGGTTCCTTACACTCCATGCCGGCACCAAAGCGCGCTTCGAAACGCCTGCTGAGCAGCAGGAAGCAGCGCTCCCTATTTGACATCTCTCCATAATCTCAACCGCGGGAGAGATTGAGGACTAAGCTATGAAAACCGACTTCTTGATCATCCGGCATGGTGAGACGGAATGGAATCGCGAAACGATCTTTCGAGGTGTCTATGATATTCCCTTGAACGAAGTCGGCCGGCAGCAGGCGCGCCTGGCGGCTGGTGCGTTGAAGCAGGAGCAGATCGACACCGCCTACACCAGCCCGCTCTCCCGTGCCGCTGAGACCGCCGCGATCGTCCTCGAACACCATGGATTAACGGCGACGTCTTCCAACGGCTTGACCGATTTCAACTACGGTGACTGGACGGGACTGCGCGACGACGTCGTAGCCAAACGTTGGCCGCATGAGCACGCGCAGTGGAAGGGAAAACCCCACACCCTGCGCGTCCCCGGTGGGGACACGCTGGACGAGGTCTTCCAGCGTGCTTTCGGAGCATTGGAGGCGATCGCTGCGGAACATGACGGTCAGACCGTGGCACTTTTCGCACACCGTGTTGTGAACAAGCTGCTCGTACTCGGTGCACTGGGCCTGAGTTTGGACCGCTTCCCATTCATTCTGCAGGGCAACTGCTGCATCAACCACTTCGTACGCACGGATGATGGTTATCTCATTGAACGCCTCAACGACACGAGTCATATCCGCAATGCGGGTGCAGCGTTGATCGAAGCTGACTTCTGAGGGAGCGAATGCATCCTTCCCCGGTGCCGTGATCCAATTTCAGATTGCAAATGCCATTCGATCGTGATTTCCAAACTCATAAGCACTGTAAATCAGTCATGCCTGAGTTGTTGTTGAGTACATTCCTGAGATCCTACCTCTACAAGCTTGCAAGAATTCCTATTTAAGTCTTTATTTTGGATCCGTCATATGAGAACGAACCATGCACGATTCAACCTGGGAATTCGATTTCGATGGTGATGGGGACATGGATGACGACGACTCATGGGGGGATGCTCTTTATGGAGTTCATGCGCGAGCAAGAGATACAATCCCAACCCCAGAAGAGGCCGCAGTGGTCGTCGGGTAGACAATCTGTTGGCGAATGGGTTTTGGGACTTGTAATCATTGCTTCATTGCTCGATTTTTTTTGTGTGCAAACAAACTAGGGGGTCAGCTCCCCTCGGTGCCCGCAAGGATATAGGCTTATATGCATCCCGCCTTTCCTTGTGGCTATGCGCAACTGAGACGGGTAGGTTTCACCACATCCCCCACTTACCAAACCTTAGGCAGAAGCCGGTAGTGAACTTGCTCCGTATAATCCGAGTAGCCCGCTAACTCCTGTTGAAGCGTGTGATCCTCCAGCGCAGTGCGCAGCACATAGCCGGCGACACCGATGAGAGATGGAATGCCAGCCCACCATGATCCCAGCAGGAGCGGCGTGCCCAGAAAGGCGAGGATCGCGCCGGCGTAGCCCGGATGACGGATGATCCGGTAAGGTCCCCCCATGGCCACCGTGTGGCCGCGCTCCTCCTGGATACGGACCACCTCCGAGAAGTACGCATTCGAGACCATCGCCCAAAGGAACAGCCCATAGCCCAAGACTGCAAATATTGTCCCGAGAAGATGAATCGCTAGTGGCTTCGGGGGCGACCAGGCGTAGCGGAGATCCAGACCAGCCACGATCCAGGCAGTTACGGGAAAGATCCCACCAGCGAAAGCGGCAAGCCAACGGTCCCAAGATTTTGCGCCGCTTTGCCGCAATCCACCAGCCCGCTCGACGAGTAGGTCTGGGCAGATGGGCACTAATAGCACGACATGGCCGGCGAGGAAAAGTCCCGTTAAACCCAAGTAAACCCACCCCCACAGCCAGTTTAAACGACCGGCCGCGAGCGATAGCAACGCGCCGTATCCAACAAGTCCCAGCACCGACTGGAGACACCATTTCAGGATCGTGTGACGATCCGCCTTGGTCAATCCTGCCTTCTTGGTAGCGGTGTCCGTCATGCAGCACCTCCCAAAATCCCAATAATCCACCACCGATTGACCCGTATCCCATAAATCACTGGTTAGCCGGTTCCTTAGGCCACTCCCCAGTCTGCCACGGAGCGTGTCCGGTTGCCTGACGCTATCCTGATCTTTAACCCCCTCGTATCATGCGTCAACAACCTTTCCCCCCAACCCATCACTCACTACCCCCATACACGTAAAAGAAGTGGATCAGCGTCTCGGCGCCCTGCTGGAGCGTGGGCAAGTGGACGTGCTCATTCGGTCCATGTAAATTATCATCAGGGGAAGAGAAGCCGGTCAGCAGAGAATCGATCCCGAGCACCTGTTTCAGCCATACGGCGGCGGGGATTCCTCCTCCATCACGACTGAAGACGGGCGCCACCCCCCATACTTCCTCGAATGCCCGGCTCAAGGCTCGGACGGCAGGCGAGTCGCGTTCGGTGTACAACGGCGGGTAGCCACCGCCAAAATCAAGCTTCCAACGCACCGTCGGCGGCGCCTGCTGCGCCACATAATGCCGCAACTTCTCATAGATCTCCTGGGGCTGTTGGTCAGCGACCAACCGGATTTTGATAACGGCGTGTGCTTCTGTGGGGATGACGCTCTTCTCCCGCTCGGTGTTGAAGTGTACAACGTTAATCGCGGGTCTGGCACCGATGCGTTCGATCGGGGTGAGCGAACGATCCCCCCACAACGCCGGCACACCCGCCTGCCCCAAAATCGTATCCTCATCGACCGGCACCTTGCGAAGCAGTTCCCGCTCCTCATCATCAAGCGGAGCCACCTTCTCATAGAAACCCGGGATCGTGATCCTGCCCTCCTCATCGTGCATGCCGGCGATCAAGTCGCATAGGGCATGGATCGGATTATGCACCACACCGCCAAATAAGCCTGTATGAAGCGCTTGCGCCGGCCCGCTGATCCGCAGATCACAACGCATGTTGCCACGCAGCGAGTATACAACGCTGGGCACCCCGGGTGCCGCCATCCCTGCATCCGGATTCAAACAGACGTCGCTCTGTAGTCGTGATTGATGCTCGCTAAGGAAAGCTTCCAGATGGCGAGGTGGATTCTCCTCCTCGCCCTCAAACAAGAACTTGAGGTTTAGCGGTGGAATACCTGTCGCGTGCAGCGCTTCCACCGCCGCCAGACACGCAATGATCTGCCCCTTCATATCGGAGGTGCCACGGCCACGCAGATGCTCACCGATCACGACCGCCTGGAAGGGATCGCCGTCCCAATCCTCGATCGGCTCCACCTTCACCACATCGTAATGGCCATAGATCAAGACAGTGGGCTTATCCGCCCCCGCTCGCAAGTCTTCAGCGTAGACGACCGGATTACCACCCGTCGGCAGGATCACCACACCCTCAAGGCCTATCTCCGATAACGTCTCGGCGAGCCATGCAGCCGCGCCTTGGATCCCTTCCGGATTCCCGCTCACGCCGGAGATGGAAGGGAAGGCGATAAAGGTATTGAGGCGCTCGAGCCAAGAAGGCCATCTCTCTCTCACAGTCCTAAGTGCAGCCTCTCGTGAATGCGTCATCGATCCTCCTTATCTACAGCCGACGGGCTTATTGTAACCCTTGCCCGCAGAAATAACCCTGATGATCTGATTCAATCGTTCTCTCACAAATCGCTTCAACCATATTTCAACGGTAGATGAGATTTGTCCAGCCTTCTGTCCTTCGCTATAATCAGTAAATTCTTAATGGAGCCCATCCTTAGGATCCCATATCGGTAACCCATCGCCATCATCCCACGATGGTCTCGTGAGAGTGCCGTCGGTACACGTCTTATTTTTGCCCTGGAGGTACATCATGAATCTAAATTTCCGACTACCTCTGCGCGGGATCAAGATCTTGAGCCTCGTACTCATCTTGATGGTCGTATTGGCTGGATGTAGGATCTCGACGGGGACCTTGCAGGTTGCCTCTCCGATCTCCCCACCTGTGGAAAAAGCAACCCCTAGCGAGCCAACTGCCTCCCATCCCACCGAAGCGCCTGAGCCTGCTGTAAAACCCTCTGAGCCAGCTTTGTCAGCCGAACCAAAGCGCATCGAGTTTGCCGCCTCCGATGGCAAAAAGCTGGTCGGCCACTACTTCCCAGCCGCCGTCAACCCTGCCCCGACAGTGATCTTGATGCACTGGGCGCGCGGAGATCAGCGCGACTGGCTTGCCATCGCGCCATGGCTGCAAAACCGGCCAGAAGCGCTGGCCGCAACACCGGATTGGGCAGACACCATCAGTCCTGGTTGTGGAACTCCATTCGGAGGACCCTGGCTGGATCCAAGCTGGTTTCCTCCCTTGCCTGACGGCCTCTCCTATGGCGTGTTCATCTTTGACTTCAGGGACTTCTGCGAGAGTGAAGCCGGGCATAACAACTCCTCAGAGTGGGCGCTTGACGCTGCGGCGGCTTTCAAAACGGTGAAGGAACTCCCCGGCGTAGATCCGGCTCGGATTGCCGCCATCGGAGCGAGTATCGGGGCAGATGGCGCTTCTGACGGCTGTCTGTTGTATAATCAAGAAAGCAATACATGTTTGGGCGGATTCTCCCTCTCTCCTGGCGACTACCTGCAGGGTGTGCACTTCCCCCTGAGCTATACGCAAGTAGTCCAGGAGCTTGAAGGACAGGAACCTCCCATCCCGGTATGGTGCCTTGCCGCTGAGAACGACACCCCTTCATGGAAGGTGTGCAACGCGGCAACGGGCGCGCTCTTCGAGCGTTACCTCTATGCCGGGGATGCGCACGGCATGATGCTAATCGTACCTGAGCTTGAACCCAACCCCTTGGATCTGATCCTAGGGTTCTTGGAATTGGTTTTTGGGAATTAGTTAGAGGGAGCCCTGGCACAAGTCATACCAAATTGAGTCAGGGATGGCTTTTGGGAACACCCTCAACGTGAAGGCGCTCGTGGTTCGTCCCGGGCGCCTTTCGTTTTCACCCTCTTACAAAGCCACGTTTCAATCCAGTGAAACCTCGGCCACTTCAGCAAGTTTAGCTTGAACCTGGCGGTGAAGCCATAGATACATGCTTACCGCCAAACTCCCCACGATACCAGCCGCCCACCATAGGGCACGCGGATCGGCGTTGTCTAGAATCAAACCGGCCAGCAGCGGGCCAACGGCATAGGGTATCCCACCGAAGAAACCGGCGATCGCCATGTAGCGCCCGCGCATGTCCTCCGGTGCGAAGCGTGCAACCAACGCCTGCCAGATGGGTGCGATCAGCATCTCGCCGATCGTGATGATCACCATCGCCAGCATAAACAAGCTGTAGATGGAGACAAAGCCATACATCGCGAAACCGATCGTGTAGAGCGCAACACCACAGGCGATTATAAGCATCGGCGGTCTGCCCTCGATGCGGCGTGTGATCGGGAACTGGAAGAGCACCACCATGGCGGCATTTAGACTCAGAATTAAGCCATACCCCGCCTCCGGGATGCCATGCGTATCCCGCAGAAATACGCCCAGCGTGGTGTTCATGTTCATATACACGAACCCGGTCAGAACGCCCGCCATCAAGAAGAGTATGAAGAGCGTATCGCGCAGGACACGTCCGTAGCCCCGGAATGTGGTCGCCACACTTTCCCTGGGCGCGTCGGGCGCGCTTTCCGGCTTGGTTTCCGGCATCGCCCGCCAGACGATGATGGCGCTGATCAGGCTGATCACGGCGTCGGTGATGAACAGGAGTAGGTAGGAGTGCGCGGCGATAAAGCCGCCGATGGCCGGTCCAATCGTGACCGAGAGGTTGAAGACAACGCGGATAATCCCGTACCCCTCGGCACGTTTCTCCTCTGGGAGCAGGTCGGCGACCATCGCCCCGCGTGCCGGACCGCCGGTCTCTGTGAAGATCCCTTCGATGAAAGCCAGGGTATAAAACGCCCCCATCGAATTCACCAAGCCCATAATCACGGTGCTGAACGAGGTGGAGATCAGGCTGAAGATCATCATGCCCTTGCGACCCATGCGATCGGTCAGCGCGCCACCGATGAAGGTGCCCACAAAACTCGATGTTGAAAACGCCGCGAAGAGCAGGCCGACCTCGGTCATCCCAACGCCGAACTTGCTCGTGAGGTAGAGGGCGAAGAAGGGGAAAAGCAGCGCGCCACCCAGCCGATCGATGAACGTCACACCAACCAGCGTCCAGAACGGACGTGGGTACTCCTGATAGACGCCACGAAGTCGCTCCTTTTGCATCTTAATCCACATCAGCCAACCCCTCTAACTCCTAACCTGTGCAGACAAATCATGCACAACCTTTTCTATTACTACCCAGTATGCTGTGAGGTTCATTCCGCGAATATAGAATAAATAAGTTTGCATAACGCCTGCGACAAAGCGCCACGTTATCATAGATTCAGGGTAAGGTCGAGGGCGAGTAAATAGAACCACGCGCTTCGGTATCGGGCTTACAGAGGTGCGTGGTTACCTAGGAATCCGTGTCAGTGCCCGTCGCGCGTGAGACCGTGCGTGGTTGATCTCAGGTCTTCAAGATTGCTCCTCAACAGGAAATGCAATTTGCGTCTGCAACGCCTCCGGTGGGAT
>CAYLOP010000082.1:0-13695 GCA_964385305.1 uncultured Anaerolineaceae bacterium
CTGGGATTGGATTGTCGGCTCAACCTATTTCGCCGATCATCTCCAAGTTACGCCGGCGTCTGTTGTGATCATCGATATGGTGGGGGATCGTAAATTGGATCTATACTATGAGCGCAATTCGAGGCTCGATTTGGCAGCGAAGCTATGGGAGATCGCGGGTGAACTTGGCTACGAAGCCTTCATCAAAGAGGAGAAGCACGCTTTGTTAGACGACCATTCTCCATTCTTGGATCGAGGGTTTCAGGCAGTCGATATCATCGATTTTGATTACGACTACTGGCATACGACGCAGGATACGATCGACAAGATCTCTCTCCAGAGCCTGGAACAGGTTGGGCGGACCGTTCAGATTTGGATTGAATCACTGCCTTGATACCTCCTTGTATGCAATAGTGGGGGAATAGCCTGCAGCGACAAGTTGTATAATTACACCATGTCGAAACATCCATTACCTACAGAATTACCAAAGGAGCGGGCTTTTCTTGTTGGCGTTGAGTTTAAGGAACAGGAGAACATCCTGTCCCTTGACGACTCGCTGAACGAACTAGCCCTACTTGCTGACACGGCTGGGGTGGCTGTCGTTGGCAAGTTGACCCAGCGATTACGACGTCCAAATCCTAAAACCCTCCTCGGTTCGGGGAAGATCGAAGAGCTAAAAGAATTGGTACACGAATCTGTGGCAGAGATCGTCATCTTTGATGATGAACTCTCGCCACGTCACCAGCGTGAACTGGAGAAATTCTTCGGAGACGACATCCGTGTCGTGGATCGTACGGCACTCATCCTGGATATCTTCTCCCAACATGCAAATACCAGGGAGGGCGCGCTACAAGTCGAGCTTGCACAATATGAGTATCGTCTTCCACGTCTGACCCGGGCTTGGACCCACCTGGCTAGGCAGGCGGGTGGTGGCGGCGGGCGTGCAGGTTCGGTGGGCGGTGTAGGCTTGAGAGGGCCTGGTGAAACACAGTTGGAAGTAGACCGGCGAGACATCTCGCGCAGGATCTCAACCTTACGGAAGCAGATCGAGAAGGTTCGAGAGCATCGTCAGCGTTATCGCCAGCGTCGCAAGCGGGCGGCCATTCCAACGGTTGCGCTCGTTGGTTATACCAACGCTGGAAAGTCGACATTGCTGAATCAGTTGGCCGATGCAGATGTGCTGGTTGCGGACAAGCTCTTTGCCACATTGGATCCGACCACGCGTAAAGTCGCGCTCAACAGCGGGCGTGAGGCACTCTTCACAGACACCGTCGGTTTCATCCAGAAACTACCAACAACACTCGTGGCTGCCTTTCATGCCACACTGGAGGAGATCGGGGAAGCCGATCTGCTCTTACACGTCGTAGATATCACGCATCCAAACGCGACATCACAGGCGAATTCAGTGCGAAAAACACTGCGGGAAATCGACGCGGATAAGGTGCAAAGTGTAACGGCGCTCAACAAGATCGACTTGCTCCCTGAACCGCACCCCGCCATGGAGCGCATCGATGAATTCGAGCGCGCCGTCCCGATCTCGGCAAAGACGGGCGAGGGGATCAATACATTATTAGCGGCTATCGAAAATGAGCTGTACGAATCGATGGCGCGTGTAAAGATCAACTTGCCGTATAAAGAGGGGAGGCTCATCAGCCTGTTCTACGAGCAAGGTATTGTTGAAGGTGTGGATCATCAGGAGGAGACGATTATCCTCAACGGCTATCTGCCACAGCGGTTGGTCGCCCAGTTTGACCCGTATTGCCAAGAAGTCGAATAGCGTCCGGGAGAAGATACATGTTTCAGGTAAGAGATGCGGGAGTGGTAGAAATTCAAGTGAAAAGGGGATATGATTATTTTGGCTTGGGGTGGTATGAGTCCACTTCTGTATTCACTAGGAGAACTTCTTGACTGATACGATTGTGGTGACTGACAGCTGCGCGAGCATCCCTGAATCCATTTTGACTGCCCTGGATATCCGATGGGTTCCCTATTACATTCACCGCGGTAAAGAAATCCTCCGGGACTTGGTCACGATCGACCGTGATACTTTTTATCAATGGCTACCAACAGCTCAGATTCTCCCCACCACGGCCAGCCCGGGTCCGGGTGATTATCTGACCACTTACCGCTCCTTAGTTGAAGAAGGTTGGCGAAATATCTTGAGCATCCATATGACCTCCAAGGGGAGTGGTGCATATCAGGCTGCAATGAATGCGAAGTCGATGCTTTTTGATGAGCTTCCAGAGATTCGCCTCGAAGTGATCGATACGCTGAATGTGTCGCTCTGCCACGGCTGGATGGTCATTGAAGCAGCGAGAAATGCTTTGGCGGGGAGACCATTTCCCGACATCATAAGTCACGTGAAACGCATGATCCCTGTGACCCGCATGATCCAGACGGCGGATACGCTGAAATATCTCTATATGGGTGGGCGCATAGGAAGGGCCAAGCGCCTTGTTGGAAGCCTCCTGGATATCAAGCCGCTTATTGGTATGGAAGACGGCGTCATCGTCGCACTAGGACAAGCTCGGAGTCGCAATCGTGCCTATCGCAAGATGGTGGAAATGCTGGAATCGGCCGTTGGGCGAGGCGGTAAAATCAAAATCGCCTACGTGCACGCTGCCGCGTATGAGGAGATAGAGAAACTCAGGACAATGGTAGAGGAGCGGCTGGATTGTGTTGAGACGCTGGTTGCCGAGCTCTCTCCGGCACTAGGCGTGCATACTGGGCCGGGAACAGCAGGATTCTGCTATTTCCCTGTGCCGATCGAATAAATAGCATTTATTCTTTCGTTGCTCCAAACACAATGGCGACAACGGGTCTGTACTTGACCGCTGTCGTTTCGATTCTCACGAACTGCGGCGATCCGACTTGGGGAATGTGAGGTCCTTACTCTTCTGGACTCGACGTGGAAGCCGCAGGTTGATCATTGGCCAGGAATGCTAAAGTTATAAACAACTTCGATACCCCTTCACCCGTGAGCGCGCTGGTTTCCAGATAGGGGGCGTGGATAGAAGCTGCAAATGCTTGCGCGGAGTCCTTTACGCTGGATTCTGCAAGATCGATCTTGTTTCCAACGACAATGAATGGTTGGGAATTTACCGCTTCAAGCACCTCACCGTGCCATTCCTGAAGGTGGGCGAGACTCTCCAGGTTCGTGACATCGTAAATCAGAGCTGTCGCGCGGGCGCCGCGATACAATCCGTGCCGAACGGGACGAAAGCGCGGCTGTCCTGCCATATCCCATATAGAAAGCTTGACTTTGCCGGTGGGGAGTTGAACGGTGTGAGTCTGAAAGTCGACACCAATTGTGGCAACCCGCGAGGTTTCGAATTTCCCCTCACAATACTGGCGAACGAGCGAAGTCTTTCCGACGTTTTCATCCCCCGCAACAATGACTTTTAAAACAGGCATTTCGCTCACGAGAACATACCCAGATAAATGCTTACTGCCGATGCCCAACAGAGGAGCGATGCGGGAAGACCAATAAATCAGGATCGATAACCTTTCGTCTGAGGATATGACAATTGGCGCGTTCAAACACCTTGTGAATCTCTCGAATCGAGTCAAGCTGCTTTGATGCAGGCTCTGTTGAGAAGAGGGCGATCAGGGTTGTAGTCTCGCCTGGAACGAAGCATAGCCATTGGCCGTTTTCAATTTGAGAGGAGCGCATACCTGCGCCGAAGATTTCTTGCGCTACGGATCGATAGGATGATAACATGGGCACGAAGAGGGACGCGTCGAGAGTGAATTCTCCGATGGTATTGATGGGGATGCCGGACTCGTTTTGATAAATCGCGTAACCGAGTATACGAGCTATGTGCTGATTTCGTATTAGGATGCTTTTCCCCTCCTTTCGCGCCTCTTGCCAGGTATCAGAGTAGGGTGCGAGATCAATCCACGTCTCTATCTTGCGCACCTCTTCTTGATAATGCTCGTAGAGCTCATGAAATTGTTCGCGATTTATCGAGCCTGATGCAAATTCCTCCGCAAGCTTTGAGATTTTCGATTTAACACGTTTCAGGTATGCATGAGCGTCTTCCTGACATCGCACATGTCCGGCGAGTTTTTGTGGCGGACCATCTAAATCCGTTGGTTCCTTATGCGAGTCTAGGCGCGGTGCTCGAGCCATGCCCATTCTGACGTTTGTTGGTGATGCAATGCGTGCCCTATGATTGGTGGGCGTGTGATTGCCACTTGGACCGAGAAGATGACGTAGTTTATTGAACATCGACAGAGTTCCCTAAAGCCTCCGTTGGCCAGAATCGCATTTGTAAAACGTATCATCCCTGCAAGTGCCGTACGTATACGGCATGCATCGTACTAAGCGTATCATGGAATGCTAGGGAGGTAGCCTTACAATACTCTTTCAATCTTGACTTGTATTAAACCTGATCGAGGGCTTGTAGGATTTCACTCTGAATTCGCCAGAGGGCAGTCGATTTATTACCAGATGCGGAAGGAATCACGCGTAGTGGCCTGAATATCCCCGTAGACGACCAGGAAATCGAGCAGGATTTCTTCTCCTTGCGGGACGTTCTCAAAGTGGATCCCGATTTGACTGGAACCGCCTTCATCGGTGACAGGCATGATGAATGCGCGATCTCGGCTGGGGAAATGAGCGGTGAGTAGAATAGCAGCGCCGGCTATCGGATTGCGGTTCTGATCACGAACTGTGATGAAGACCCTCTGCGTGTCTGTGGTGCTCAAGACCGGAGAGGTTACCGATGATTCGAGCCGCAGGTTGACGGCCTGATTGTTATACTCGACCTCCGGTCTGCGCGGTCGTAGCAGTTCTGTATCGTAGCCTTTGCGTTCGAAATGGGCGCGTCCGATCGGTGCTACCCTTACTTGATCGCCCTTTGGAGTAGATACGTCCCAATCAAGCCGGAAGCGCTGGAAGTATTGAACAACCCGATCCTCCTCGAACATGAATTCCGAAATAGGAAACCCGAAAATCTCGGGGCCACCATGGGCTTCGAAATACTCCAGGAAGCTATGGCATACGGCATGTTGAGTCGCAGGGAAGAACGCACACCCCGGATCTTCGATTGCTTGCAGATAGTCTTCCTCACGCGGGGTTTGCCACCCGCCTAAATCCTCACCGATCGGAGAGAAGCGCGCTTCAACTTCCCCATCTTGTGCGACGGGGATCAGTTCAATGCGTGCATTTTCAAAATACTGGATCGTAAAACCGGTGTCTGGGTCGATGAAGGAATCGGTGATGGGATATCCGATGATCTCTTGGCCGCCATGTGAGTTATAGAACGATAGCAATTCGGTCTCGAGGGTGTGTCCCGTTTCGGGAAAGAAACGGGATTGTTCGCGGGGCCACTGGATACCCGATAGGCCCCAAAATAGAGCAGCTGCTACGCCAAGAGCGAGAGCATATCTCAGTGGCTTTGCTGCACTCTTCATCATCCTAAGGCTCGCGTCATATCGAGCATCCGTCCAGTGCGATGCGGGAGACTGTGCGGATACCGTTCGCGCTAGATCCCGTCTCGGTCCAGCACTGATGTCGTTGGTCAAGCACTGTGTGTCGAGTAAGTCCGAATGCCTTTCGCTGCGTAGCAAGGCAAGATTCAGAGAAATCGGTAAGTGCGTATGCCAGGTATGGTACACACACAAACCACGCAGGTAAGATACCACCAACGCGATCCGGAACGCAAGCGCGGCTGGCGCTTGGCTGAAACAGCGAGCATCCGATGATTAACAGCGTTTTCTTATCCATCAGGACAGGCTCGCGCAAGTTTGCTTACTAATTCGTTGCATCGAAAATATCATAGTAACCACGATCCAACTCATCGTCAGACAGATGTGCGTAACGCTGTGTTACGGCGATGTTGCGATGTCTGGCGAGTTCCTGTGCAAGTTTGAGATTGCCCCCGGAGGCTCGCAGAACGGTTGTGACGAAATAATGGCGAAACGAGTGGGGTGTGATTGTGCCATCGGCGTTAGAGCCGAGCGCTTCGCGCGCGCGTTGGTGGACGATCGCGCGCCCACTTGTCGTCGAAATCGGGAGGACTTTCTTTCCTGCACCGCGATCGTGTCTTGCGAAGAGGGGTAGGGAGCTCAAGGGGCGACCGGAGGCACCGTCTAGGGGTGCACGGGTGGTGAGATAATCTTTGAGTGCAGAAAGTGCACGTCTTGAAAAACGCACAACCGCTTCACGATCACCTTTGCCGATTAGGATAGCCCTTCCTTCGTTCCAGTCCAGATCGCCGCGGCGCAGGTTGCATGCTTCATGGACTCGCAAGCCGGTATCCGCTAATGTGATGAGGAAAGCGCGGTCGCGAAGGTTCCTTAAGCGAACACGCGTGTCATCTGTCGGAATAATTGTAAGATTTATTGCATAATTTACGATAGTCTCAATATCACGGCGTGGAAATTGCGGCAGGCGTTGGCCTGGACGACGGGCGCGTCGTGTGATAATCATGCGTAGGCGTGGAAGATTGATGGAGGCGATGCGTTCAGCAGTGAGGAATTCATACCATCCAGTCGTGGCCGTAAGGTAGAGGCGTTCGCTAGCGGGAGCGTAGTCTTTAAGTGCATGCGCGAAATCAGAGATCCAATCTTCCGAGGCATCTTTAGCAGAAAAATCTTGAGGGTTGATCCCAAGTTCTTCTAGGATGAGTGAGAAAACGGAGAGCGCGTTGCGGTACGTACGAGCGGTGTTGGGGCTGCGTGCAAGGGAGACGTGGTCAAGATATGCATCGAAAGAGTCTTGGAGTGTGGGATTATTCCTCATGGATCAGCCCCTTTTGTGGTTAAACATCATTTCGATCTATGCTTAAGATAATGATACTTATCATAAGCATAATAATTTTAACCTGAAGCCTTCTCTGTTGTCAACCCCCACCCCGCGCCAACTTTGATTTAGGATGTCGAATAAATAGAAACCATTTAGGTGCAGGATTCCCATATACAATTCGACCTTTGTGAGAAACCTTGAGGTGAAAAATAAAAATGTCCCCCCTTCCCTATGCATTTCATGTTCTCAAGACGTTCTGAGTGTTCAAAGGGGAGCAACGCACGAGTGAGTGAAAAAGATGCCAATCCTATTCAGACTTTTTCAACAGCGCTTTATTGAGAGCTCCAGCGCCCAAGAAGGGCTCTGCTACGGCTTCCAGAGTAGGCACATGGGTTTTCTTCATGATGTCGTGAATTTCATTATGTTCCCAGCAACGCGAAAAAGCCTTTGTGATGGTTGGATCATACTTGATACCCGTAAGCCCGATAATCTCGTCGAAGGCGTCCTGTGCTGATATGGCTTTTCGATAGGGTCGGCTTGACGTCATAGCATCAAAGGAGTCTACGACTGAAAGTAAGCGTGCACCCAACGGGATCTTATTGCCCTCTAAACCTTCAGGATAGCCCGAGCCATCCCAATTTTCATGATGGTACAGAACGATCGGGACAGCGGGTGCGAGGTAGTCAATCCCTTCTAGCATATGTGCACCATGGACAGGATGTCGGCGCATTTGCTCCCATTCACTCGGGGTTAAGGGACCAGGTTTGAGCAAGATCGATACCGGGACATCGAGTTTGCCGATATCGTGCAGAATGGCGCCAAACTCGAGTGTTTCGCCCGCTGCTTCGTCCCACTGTAGTTCTTTCGCGAGCGCCTGAGCATACGTTGCAATGCGCAACACATGATCGTGGGTGTATTGATCTCTTGCTTCGATCGCGTTGGAGAGAGCCATTAGGCTGGCCTTGTATGCAATTTTGAGCTGAACGAGCATGAGTTCATCGGTTCGTTTGAGACGTGCATCTACAGCACTGAGCAGTTCCTTACTCGTTACGGGTTTTGTGATGTAATCATCGGCACCCAGCGACATGCCGGCGAATATGTCTTCACGAGTGCCACGAGCGGTTAAAAATATGAAGGGGATTGCAGTTCCACCAGGTCTGGCACGGATTGCTTCAAACAGTTCGACCCCATCCATAACCGGCATGGATATGTCGGAGAGTATGAGCGCAGGTCGTTGTTCTTGAAATAACTCCAGTGCCGATTCTCCATGGGTCGCCGTGAACACACGATAGCCTGCGCCTTCCAAAATGTCGCGAAGCGCGACTAACATGGCGAGATCGTCTTCAACTACCAATAAATTCGTTCTATTGTCTTCAGGCATTTTCTGCAAAGTCCTCAGTTTGCTATCTCGCCTTAGACAGTCTTGAATTGTCGTAAGCAAGTCCCGGCTAGTAATCGGCTTCGTGATATAGTCGTTAGCGCCAAGTGCATTACCAATCGATTTCGATTCGTACGAGCAGGCTGCTGTTAGGAAGATGAATGGCAGGTTTTCGCCAGATGGTTTTGACCGTATAGCCTCAAGGAGTTCAAAGCCGTTCATGCCAGGCATGAGCGTATCGGAAAGGATTAGATCGGGACAATGCCTTTCCATGATCGCGAGTGCGCCTTTGCCATTGGATGCGATTTCAACATGATAGCCTTCTCGCTCCAGCACCTCCCGCAATGCGAGCTGCATCGTAGGATCATCTTCTACGACGAGCAGAGAAGTCATGTTGTTATTTCCCCCAGACTCACCCATTGAAGTCCCTATAGGTGCGGCTCATGCGGCGGTACGTTGTCGACCGTATTGAGCGCGCAGAGCCCACTCGATATATTGGCAAAGCGATTGTCTTGCAACCATTGTATTCGTTGAAACGGACGACCCTTCACCCTGTAATGAGGCTATACGAATCTTGTTCCACTTCCCTCCCACTAACCATTTTCCCGGCAACGACCAATTCCCGCCTGCGCTCAAGCATTTCCTTAAGGCTTGCGAGATGGCGTATGAAGGGTTTTCGAATAATTAATCCTAATTATTCCGCCCTATACGCGATTATACCGTTTTGCCTGACCGTCCACAGCAGGAATTTGGACCTATATTAGTGAATTAATTCACGATTGATTGGAATGGCGTTCAGAGGCCTCTTGATCGATACTTGATCACGCCTACATCCCACTTTCCCACTTGTGCCAAGCGCCTTCCCATGGTCGCTGTACTTTCTGACGTTTGGGAACCTTGATCTTCTGAATATGGCGCGCAATGAGGGAACAGGCTGAAGCCGCTGCCGACCAATCATCCTCACGTAGTGCGACTGTAAGTGAATCCGTGGATTGGGATACCCACCCCCAGTCACGACGAAAGCGGTCTGCTTTCAACCAGTAACCACGTTTTTCCCAGGCTGATGCACTTTGATCGATGGAGGACGCGATTTGCTCCAACGCGGCGAGCATGAACGCTAATAAATCCTTTTGTTCCTCCGGACGTCGTTTATCCTCCATGCTTGCCCGCAGTGCGATTGCCACCTGCTTGAGCAATTTCAGCCTGCCCTGTGAGCCAGATTCGGTTCGGAAAACTCGAGGCAAAAGATGACCTCCTCCTCAGTAAAATGGGCCCTGATTATAGCCTGACTTGATCCTACCAGGTATACTCTGGAGGGCTTGAATGGAGGAACGATGAGGAAACCTAGAATAACGGTCACACGGAATATCGGCGAGGTTGCACTTAAGCGCCTGCATGAACAGTGCGACGTGGAATTGTGGACCGAGGAAGTCCCCCCACCCTATGAGCAGCTTGTTGAGATGGCTTCGCGGAGCGATGGGATGATCTGCTTACTGACCGATCGCATCGATAAACCTCTTCTGGAAGGTTCTGATACGCTACGCGTTGTAAGCACCATGTCGGTTGGTTATGAACACATCGATTTGGAGGCATGTCGGATCCGAGGAATACAAGTTGGTCACACACCTAGCGTGCTTACAGACGCCACCGCTGATTTTGCCCTGGCACTCATGCTCAGCGTTGCACGCAAGATCCCGGAAGCTGCGGTATTCGCCCGGAATGGTCACTGGAAGACATGGGGTCCTAGGTTGCTTCTTGGCATGGATTTAAACCAAACCACCCTGGGGATCATCGGGATGGGTCGAATCGGACAAGCTGTTGCCAAGCGGGCCATGGCATTTGAGATGTCCTTGGTCTACCATGATCGTGAGCGTCGCCCGGAGGTGGAGCGCAACTATGGCGCGCAATTTCTCTCACTTGATGAACTCTTGCGTGTTGCAGATATCATCACACTCCATGTCGCCCTGAATCAGCAAACGCAGCACATGATCGCCAAGCCTCAATTTGAGGTCATGAAGCCTGATTCCATTCTGATCAACACGGCAAGGGGACCGGTGGTGCATACCATGGACCTGCTTGCAGCTCTCCGGGAGAAAAAAATCGCGGGCGCGGGGTTGGATGTGACCGATCCGGAACCGCTTCCACGGGGGCATCCTCTCTACGAGCTGCCAAACTGTTTGATCACACCCCACATTGCCTCCGCAGGAGAGGCAACGCGTACAAAGATGGCACAGATGGCGGTGGATAACCTTCTTGCCGGGTTGGAAGGAATCCCCATGCCACATCAGGTTGTGTAGGAAGGAAGAAACACCTCATCGATGAGAGGCTTCACCTCGACGAATTTTGGAGCGAACACAATGTCCACTGCTAGAAAAGTGCTCCTCATTGCCTTCGGCATGATCATCCTTGTGGGACCAGCATTATTGGCTGGCTTCTATCTTGGTGCATCTTGGCAACCCTATGCGTTCCGCTACAATTTGCCCAACGAAGCGCAGCAATATCTCGAAGATTATTTCATCGATGAGTTACCTGATCAGGTTTCTATTGAGCGCGGCATGATCCGTGGCATGGTTGAAGTTCTGGACGATCCTCACACAGCCTACTTTGAGCCCGCCTCCCAGGAACTGATGGAAAATAACTTATCCGGGGAATACGGTGGCGTAGGCGCTTATCTCACACGCGACACAGATGGGACCTACCATCTCATTCCATTTGAGGATGGGCCTGCTGCCAAGGCGGGCGTTCTTGAAGGCGACATCCTCCTTGCTGTGGATGGGCAGCAGGTCTTACCTGAGACGTCCCAGGATCTGATACTGTCGTGGATTCGAGGACCCGTAGGTACAAAGGTCCGCCTCCTTATCCGCACACCATCCAGTACTGAAGATCAGCGAGAGATCTCGATTTTGCGTGAAATTTTTACAATTCCGTCTGTCATGCACTACACATACCCTTCTGATCCCACCATCGGTGTGATTGCCATTTCCAGGTTCAGCGAAAAAACGCAAGAAGAAGTATCGACGGCGTATAACGCGTTGGTCGATCTACGGATCGAAGCTCTCGTACTTGATTTGCGGGATAATTCCGGGGGATTGCTGGATTCCGGCGTGGCTGTTGCAGAATATTTCCTCACGGATGGCACAATCATCATCGAACATCGCCTCGATGGAGATCAACGCTATCAGGTAGAATCGAGGGGTGCGGCGGATGAGATCCCGCTTATAGTGATCGTCAATGGAGGCACGGCAAGTGCTGCGGAGGTGGTCGCGGCCGCATTGCAAGCCAACCAACGGGCTCCCCTCATTGGTTGGCCAACATTTGGTAAGGGCTCGGTTCAAGCCATCGTCAATTTGAGCGATGGTTCCAGCCTTCACATCACCACGGCGCGCTGGGAAACACCGCGCGGTGTTATCCTAGATGATACGGGGTTGCAACCCGATATCCTTGTAACGCAAGACGTCGACATGGCCGACTCCGCAATCATCGCTGCTGTGGAATGGTTCTCGGCGCACAGGCATGGTTGGGATGAAAAAGAAGACGAATAAAATCATCGCGACAAACCGAAAGGCATCCCACGATTATTTTCTGCTTGATCGGATAGAAGCAGGGATTGCGTTGAAAGGAACCGAGATCAAGTCTCTCCGTGCTGGTCAAGTCAGTCTGCGCGAGGCCTTCGTTCAGATAGAGGACCAGGAGGCGTGGTTGATGAATGCGCACATTGCACCTTATGATCCGGCAAGTCACTTTAATCATGATCCGAAACGCAAGCGCAGGCTGCTGCTGCACCGTCGTGAGATTTTACGCCTAGATGACAAGGTTCGTCAGCGTGGATTTACTATCATACCTACGAAGATGTACCTGAAAGATGGGCGTGCGAAAGTTGAGATCGCATTGGCGCGTGGTAAAAAACAATACGATAAGCGCCGGGCGATTGCAGAGCGAGACGCCGAGCGTGAGATGGAGCGCTCGCTTGGTCGACGGAACCAGCGATGAGCCCACATTCGATCGCAGCGCTTAATCTCTTGCCCCTTAAGGAGAAGGAAAAGGTCTACAGTCGTTTCATCCCGCAAGTATTGCTTGAGCGCTTCAACATCCGGTCCGATCTAAAAGATTCTTTGGGAAACCACCTACTCACGTTACATTGCGATAGTGGTAGTACAGATGTAACCCTTGATTTGAGGCACGCTGTAGACGCGCAAGATCCTTTGCTATACGCCCATCTTACCGACACGATCAACGGTCAAGTCCATGTGCTTCTCTACATCGTCAACGATCCCGAAGGACCACGCTTCGATGTAGACAAGATGCCGGATGGCACGCCTACACATTTTGGTCGGATGCTGAGAAATATCCCCGCCGAGATACTCGCGCAGGAAGCAGGCTTGGCGCCTGGTCAGGTACGACGTGGGCTTCGTATCCTGCGTCACTCCATCCAGTCGTTTGAACATTTTGTAACCTCGCTCGATCATGAAATCTATTTCATTGAGCCGCTTTCTTATCACAACGCTATCGTTTTCGAACGCTATGGTTTTGCTTACCAGCAAGGCCGAAGATTGATGGAGCGCACGCATACCGGTTTTCTGGAAGGCGGAGCGTACCATGCGCTCATGGATGGGTCAACGCCCTTCCGTCAGCCCGGAATGGAGACTACGATCCGTGGACGAAGCTGGGCTGTGCATGATGGAATTATCGGCGTTCCCTTCAATAATGTCACGATGTACAAACGTGTAGGCATACATTCGGGTGTTTCCACCTTCCCCAATGCGCAGTGGTAAAAAGAAAGAATATATTTCGCATAGCCTTTAGTTTATTTATAGATATTTGATAACGATTATTACATTATTACTCAATAATGGCTATGCGCATTACAATTTTTATAATTTTTCAACCCCCTTCTATGGTATACTTGCTTCGGGGATGATCGGTTTCGACGGAGGTGGACACGACCATACTGCAAGCCGAGAGGCGCCGAACTCGAGAAATCAGCGCAACATAAAAAGTGCCAATCGCACTGAATATGCTACACTACCCCTCGCCGCCTAGCGATCGAGTGATAGTGTAAAGGCTCCCCTAGAGGGACCCGCCCCCTTGCGCTAACCAGGTTCAGCTCAAGGATCGGCGACACAAGAATTTGGTGCCACAGGGAACGCCGTGGTCCTTGTGAAAGAAGAGCTTTCGGGCTCTAGCGGCTAGCCTAAGGATGTTTCTGTCGTTCTTCGCACCGTATGGGCGAAACCCAGAAGACCGACTAAGCTTGTAGATGTATGGAAGAAGATACCCTCGGACGCGGGTTCGATTCCCGCCATCTCCACAAAAAAACGCTCACTGATATGAGCGTTTTTTTATTTAGATTTGCCAAGATTCTAGATCGGATTATCGAAGCGAAAACCATGACCACGAACCGTTAGAATATACGCCTGCTCGGAATCAACCTCTGCCAACCGATCACGCAGTCTACGTACAAGCGCATCGATCGCTTGATTGGAAACACCAATACCCTTTGTTCCAGGCCAAACATATTCGGCGACCTCGTCACGCGAGATCACCCGCTCAGGATTGCTATAAAGGAGTTCGAGCAGACGATATTGCG
>CAYLOP010000083.1:0-1900 GCA_964385305.1 uncultured Anaerolineaceae bacterium
CGGCCAACCGTCTTCGGCCCAAATATCCGCGTAGGGAAGGTCCGAATCGCGCACCACATCATGAACTGTTCCACCAATCGTCACGTTGAAGCCGGAAAGGTCGAAGGAGGGGATAATGTCGGTCTCGCCCACCAAGAGCACATAGCCTTCATGGGAGAACGCATCATCCAGCCTGTTGATCCAATCCCCGCTGTAGCCCATGCCGGTATACCCGAGGTTGTCCTTTACTGCAGCGCCGGTGTACCAATTCTCACCGGGTCGTCGGTAACCCAGGACGGCTTGCTTTTCGATGGCAAACGTGGCCAACGAACTGAGTAAGCCGTTCACATCATCCTCGTCATATGCACTGAACAAACGTCCCGGATCGGTGATCACGATGAAGTTCACCGATGCAAAAGCCTCCCCGATCTCTTCCGGGAGGCGAGGAAGCGGATATGCCGTGTGGTCTCCAGGGATGGTTGGATCCGCAAGATCCATGACGTTCTCGTGGTCCTCAGCATCGCTGTACGAGATGCGGGTTGTCGTTCCGATCGTGTAGTCGTCATCCATCGGATCGAGCAATACGGGCACCAGGTCGTAGGAAATCGTGACGGAACTTCCAGCCGGCAGCGCTTCGAACCACTGCCACACCGTGGCGGCGCTTCGTTCATACGCGTAAGAACTATGCACCGTGCCGGTCGCGGCCTGGTAGTCTCGACTGACATCTTCGATGCGTACGTCATACGCATTCTGCCGTTCGTTGGTGCCTGTATTGTGCACCGTCAGATCGACGTGGAAGAAGTGGCCTTCCCGCCTGACGTTCCGCTCGATATCGAAGATCGGCGGCTCCTCAGCTTTGACGACTCGGATCCCGGCATGGCCCGAGTTCTCAAACGCATCCCAGGCTTGAACCTCCACCACGATGGTTTGGCCTTCGGCATAATCGCGCGTATCCCACATGTAGCGCAGGGTCACTTTCCCCTCGGAGTCGATACGCTCACGATCCATACGATCTCCCGGCAACGGGGTGAGGTACGGCACGCGGTGGACCTCGTGACCGTCGATCTCGATGACGGCCGTTTCGATGCCGATGTTGTTCTTGTGGGTAATTTCGGCTCGAATCTCAACCACGCCAGATACTTCTGCTCCCGAGGCGGGATTCTCGATCGTCACCTGCACGGGGGAGCGTTCCGCAGCGAGCCGGTTCTCAATGGGGATCTGCCGGGTCAACTCACGGACATTTCCCGCCGCGTCGAAGACCTGAACGGTTAAAACATGGTCGCCATCATCCAGTCGCCGGGTGTCCAAGTCCCATTCGAAGGGAAACGAGAAATCCGTTCCCAGTCGAATGTCATCCATCCAAAAGATCGCCCGATCCAAAGCGATATTATCCACCGCATCGATCTCAAGCTGGACTTTTCCAGACAGCGCCTCGGGCGTAAGGAACTCCAGCACAGGACCCTCATCGTCCGGAGGTGATGCGGTCAGGAAATGAAGTTGCCGGCTCGCCGCACCGTTGCCAGCCTGATCCTGGGCTTGGACCACGAATTGATACGCTGTATTGGGTTGCAGGTTGGTGAGGGTGAGGCAGTGCTCCGGTGTCAGTCCTTGATCCTCGAGGGAGAGCCCCAGTTTTCCCGCCCGAGAGTCGTAAAGCAACCTGCCCGTGGATGGCTCATCGGTCGTCCAGCAGATTCGAGCCGAATCCTGCGTCTGTTGATCGGCTGTCGGTCCTGAGATGAAGATCGGAGGCGTATCATCAAGGGGGGCGGGTGTGGCTGTGGGGGTTTGCGTTGGGAGTGCCGTTTCGGTGAGGGTGAGAGTTGGGGGACGGGTGGGAGGTGATTCTGTCGAGGTGGGTTTCGGTGTTGGTGTGGGCTGGCGCTCGATGCGCGGATCGACCCACACCGCCCAGTCCTGC
>CAYLOP010000083.1:1910-9093 GCA_964385305.1 uncultured Anaerolineaceae bacterium
TCCGCTAGCAGCGTCTCCCCGCCCGATTGCATGGGCTTGGAGTCATACCACAGTGAAAAGCGTACTTTGCCCGCAGCGGCACCCTTCAGGAAACCGACCTCCGAAACGAAGCGGTCCCCAGCCTGCAGCGTGAGCCCCAAGCTTTGCAGATTAAAAACCCCGTAAATGTAGCCGTCGTTCACCCAGCGGGGATGGGTCTCAAATGTGCGTTCGGCGGGTTGATCGGTCTCCAGGGTGTAGCCGGCGCCCAGGGGGCGTACAAAGCCGCGGTCGTCGCTTTCATCCCCAGGGCACGGGAGCTGAACTTCTTGCTGCTGCAACCCGCCGTTGAACCAAGTCGCATCGCAGCAGTGTTCATAGAAGCTGAAGGCACTCGTGGGGGCGGGGTGCGGCGCTTCCTGCATCCTCCCTGCGCTAGAGGCGGCTGGGATGAGCAGCGAAGCGAGGGCGAAGATCGTTAAAGGGAAGGATCTCAACAAGCGGTACACGGCAGACGCTCCTTCCAAGAGGTAACCCGACATTACAGAACATCGGGCAACGTCGGGCGAGGTTTGGAGCGTTGAGATGGCAAGATAGTTGCGTTGAAGTGGCAGACCCTCCGCTGTCCGTAGAGCGTTGAGGCGGGTTTTCGTTCTGAAGTGTGATTATAGGTATGGTTATATACGATGTCAATGAATACAGGTGTCAGTGTACGCTCGGGGACACGGATAATAGCAGTCAACTCCAGCGTTCAGCGATGAGCAGTCAGCGAGATCAGCGTGGTCAACATCCAATATACCTTTGTGGTTCCGTATGCACATCAATCCACAGCAGCAACTACACACCGGAAGCCCACGCCGGGGCTGTGATCGAGCGGATCGTTGTAGTAGCGATAGGTGGTGCGCACGCTGCAACCATCCCCATACCAGCTGCCCCCGCGCAGTGCGCGACCTTTTCCGGTCTTGGGACCGGTAGGGTTGCTGGGCTTATCGTGGGTGTAGGATCCGATCTCGTACCAGTCGGTGACCCACTCCCAGACGTTGCCCGCCACATCGACCAGCCCGAAGGGGCTGTCGCCCAGGGGGCTGAACTGACCAGCCGGTGTGGTTTCGTCGATGCCCGCTTCGCTTGAATTGCAAAGCTCCGAATCGAATTCATCCCCCCAGGGGTAGCGGCGCTCATCAGCGCCGCGCGCTGCATACTCCCACTCGGCCTCGGTCGGCAAGCGACCACCGACCCACGCACAGTAGTCTCCCGCGCTAAACCAGTTCACACACACGACCGGGTGATCGGCTTTGGCCGGGTTCTCATAGGTCGGCTCACCCCAACTGCATGACGTGGCAGGCTGGCAGATGCCAGTCTCGACGCAGGCCTGGTACTGGGCGTTGGTTACCTCTGTGCGGTCGATCCAGTAGGCGTCCAGGCTCACCGTATGTCTGGGAAATTCGTCCAGGTGGGCGCAGGGATCGGCTTCCGTCGATCCCATCACGAATCGGCCAGCCGGGATGTAGATCATCTGCATGCCGTCGGCCGGCCGGGACCAGGTGTCGCTGAGTTGTGCGTCGGCGGGCGACGCCACGGTGGGGAGGGCCGTGGCAGTGGGAGGGGGTGGCGTGTCTGTGGGCGGTGGAATCTCTGTCGGCGCAGCCTGGCAGCCTGCAAGAAGGATGATGGAAAAGACTACGAGCCCTACGCTGCGCGCCATGGATCTCTTCTCCTGGTCGTGGAATGCGGGTCCGGTGAAACGTGCGGTCGGTGGGGGAGATTATGACTCGTTTTGTGGTTGGATGCCAAGGGTCAGATATTTGGTTTTAGGGATCAGGTTTTAGGAGAGGCTTGCGTGTTTACTCAACCGTCGCTTTCCTGAAACCTGTAATTGGTAACCCGAAACCGAACCACTTCAGCACCCGTTGGATTGCTTCGACAGAACCTGCAGCGCGCGCCTGGCGCGGGTGTTAAGGCGGGTTAGGTGAATCCCATCGGAGGGTTGTCACCCAGTTCGGCTCAAGCTGGCCTGGAGTGCGGTGAACTTGATCCCACCCTCCAATCATGGCGGCCAAACTGCTCCGCTTATCGAGTTCATCTGTCGACTGAGCCTTGTTGCATGTAGTCATTATATGAAACCGCTTCGGCATATCTCGTGGCTCTTCCGACCCTCTTAGCGCGGTCATTTCGTCGGATCCACCCATGGGTGCATGCTCGATAGGATCCCCAAAGAACACACGATCATCATTCAAATCGAACGGGGCATCCCATGTCTCTCCAAAGGGAATCCTCGTTCGCGCACGAATTCGTCGCCAAGATGCTTTTCAATCGTTCATAGTCTATAATCACCCGGAACTTCGAGATGTGTGGGGGAGCGATAGCGGGGTGCCGAAGGCGCATTGGTTGTTTTTATCCCTCCCTCAATCGAAATGGACACCACCTACGTTTCGTACATGTGAGGGTAACTATGCTGAAAACTGATAACACAAGTGCTATATCAGAATGGCGAGCGATCCTGCTGTCAGCCTTGGTATCCGCCCTGCTCCTGGCAGGCTGCGGGCCAGCCGAGGTGAAGCCAGCGGCAACGCCAACCGAGGCACGTCGTGAGCCCACACCTGTGGTCGAAGTCGCTACTGTCCCAGTTGTAACAGATGAGGTGGATCAGACCGAAAAGATGCTCGAAGTGCTGGCCGCCGACTTGCAAAGCGAAGACGAGGAAACCATCATGGCGGCGTTCGATGCGATCGATGAGCAGCTCAGAAGCGAGGATCCCGAGCCTGCAATCGTCATGCTGGAGGAAAACACAGAAGTCCTGATCGCCCTGATGGAGCATGAATCGATCGAGATCTGCAGGGGAGCGGCTTGGATGCTGACGAACGTCGAGACCGAGCAAGCCTTCGAGGCGATCGTCGCCGCGCTCGACCATCCTGATCCCTACGTGCGTATATCTGTCCTTTGGGAGATGGTCGAGCGCGAGGACCCACGTGCGGTGGACGCCGTGGTGGAGGCGTTCAGACCTGAATCGGAGATCGATCCGGGATTTCTCTTCATCCTGCTTGATGAAATGGGGGAAGGCGCTGAAGGAGTGCTCATGCAGGCGCTTGACGTTGCAAATGTTTCCGTCGTGCCGGATATCGTCGAGAAACTGGTGGAGTTGGACAGCGAGAACAGTATCCCCCTGCTGATCGACTTGCTGGATCGCGAGGACTTTGACGGACGTGTCGGGGCCATTGGAGTCCTAGGTGAGATCGGCGATCCCGAAGCACTTCCCACCTTGTTTTCCCTGCTTGAGGATGAAAGCGTAGAGGTTCGAACGGCGGCGGTCAAAGCGCTTGGCTATTTCGATGACCCAACTGTGCTCGATCCGCTGGTCGGGGCTTTGGAGGATAAATCTCCCAAAGTCCAAAAGGCGGCGGCAAATTCGCTCTGCAAATTGAGCGAGGAAACGGTATCGCCGCTGTTTGAGGCGCTGTGGAGCCTTGACCTGGAAAGGGTCGCCAAGACCTATCGGTTTTTCATCGCCTGGGGTGAGCCCGGTTCGGAATATATCATGATACAGGCGCTCAATAAGCATGGAAATCAATCCATGGCGCTCGCCTATCTGAACTCGGGTAATGAGGACTTGGAGGCGGCGGGCAGGAATTGGGCTGATGAAAACGGGTACAACGTCATTACGATGCCGAGCGTGGGCGGCAGCAGTGGAGGATGGGGGTCGGGGCAGTAGGGCGAATCCGATTGATGAAACCCACAACGAGGAAGACGATCCATTTTGGTGGGCGGGAAGTCGGATACCAGCTCAGGATCTCCAAGCGAGCCCGCCGTTTGCGTGTGCAGGTTGGAATGGGCGGCGTGGAGGTCGTCCAACCAGCGGGGATGGATGATGGAGAACGGGACGCCTTTCTGCGGTCGAAGGAGCGCTGGATCTTGCGCCACCTTACGAGGGTGGATCAAGAGCGGCGGAATCGCATACCACGGCGTTTGGAGCCGGACGAAATCCTGTACCGCGGCCGCGCCACACGCGTCCGCGTGAGCGAAAGTGGGCTGCGCCGCACGAGTAAGGTCATCCCGGAGGATGGAGCAATCACCATCCTGCGCGACTCAACATCGCGAACCGCGCCACCCGTAACCCTCGAAAACTGGCTGCGAGCGCAAGCTCGGCGCGAGATCCACATGCAGGTGGAATCCCTGACACCCTTCGTCGATAAGCGACCGCGCAAGATCACCATCCGGGGGCAGCGGACGCGCTGGGGGAGCTGCTCACCCCGCGGGAACCTCTCGTTCAACTGGCGGCTGATCATGGCGCCTGAGGCTGTCCTGCGCTACATGGTTGTCCACGAAATGGTGCACCTCGACGTACCAAACCACTCGGCACGATTCTGGCGCAAGGTCCGTGATCTGTGCCCTGAGACCGAACGCGCCCAGCGGTGGTTGGAGGGGAACAGCGACCGGCTGATGATCGACCTTCGCCAGGTCTGTTGAAACCCGCTTGACGATAACAAATACAAAATTCAATCTTCAACTGCCGGTGAGAGCTTAGAAGTTCATCGCTGGAATATGTAACGTTTGATTGTTACGCGGCATCTAAGCTAGTGTGGGGATAGCAGCTTTGCAAACGATGGCTTCGAAGTGGCTGTCTTAGCGGGTTTCCATGGATATGGCCGCAGCCTACGGAGGGTAAGGCCGATGTCGACGCGTTGGGGGAAGGAAGCTGACGTGGATCGTGTTGAAGAGCTTCGTGAAAAGATTGAGGATCTGAAAAAGCGTTGGCCAGCGCACACGGTGCCGCCTGCGCTCCTCATGGAATTGGATGAATTAGAGGCTGCGTTAGAAGAGGCTTTGAAAGAACGCCGCGAAGGAAAGCCGGATGCCGAAGCAGATCGCCGTCGTTAACTACGACCGCTGCAAGCCGCTAGTGTGTGAGGATGGGGTGTGCGTCGCTGTGCGATCCTGCCCACGAGGTTTGCTCTTTCAAGAGACGGCATACGAGTTACCTGAACCGCATCCCGGTGTGTGTGTGGGATGTGGCATTTGTGCGCAGGTTTGTCCTTACGACGCGATCCAGTTGATTTAATCTGGCTATGCCCTAAGAAGCAGAATCCAGCGGGTTCCCCGAAGGTGATTTTCCCCCTCTGTTCAGCGAAATGACTTATAACGATCGCGTGAGGCTCATAAAGGGGCGAAAGGATGATCGAGTACGATCCTGATCTCCTGTATGCGTGTCAGGTCTAGCCCTGGTCGCCGACCAATCTTGCCAGGATGGCGCCCCTCAAACGGATCCACAAGTCCCACATGCGCCGTGCCGGCGACGACTTTGCTGTCCGTTCCAGGGCAGGTTCACGCTCGGAGGAGGGTGAGATACCCGTTTGGAGGTTGCTTCGTGACCCTTGAGGGAAGCGCAGGTAGGTCTCGGTGGCTGATTCGAGGTCAGCGTACACGCCGCGATACTCGGGCGGCAATAAGGCTGCCAACTGGTACATGATCTGATCGGTCATTTCCCGCCGGACCTCACGCGTGATACGGGTTTCTCCCGTATGGAGTGTGAAGGGGTTCCCAACCACAATGTGAAAATCGGTGCGGTGAAGAGATTTGAAGTTTTGCCAGAATCGCTCGCCGCCGTAGTAAACAAGCGGCAAGAGGGGTGCACCTGTCTTCAGCGCTACCATCACGATGCCGGGATGTCCACGCCGCAGGCGGCCATCGCCGCTGCGTGTGCCCTCCGGTGTGACGCCCAGGATGTGTCCCTCTTCCAATACTTCGATGCCGCGCCGCAGCGCGTTGAGGTCGGCCTCGCCGCGGCGGACGGGGATCGCCCCCCACAGATCAAACAGCCAGCCCAGGATGGCGTTGTCCCAAGTCTCAGATTTGACAAATCCGGTGAACGCTCGTGGTTTCAGGTGGGTGACGACGACCGGTGCTTCGAGGAAGTTGACATGGTTGGCGACGAGGATGAGCGGTCCATGATCCGGCACGCGCGCCAACTGCGCCGCGTCTACGCGGCAGATGATCCGTGTCAGGCGCCGGATGATGGCGTTCATGATTCGTTCGGTCAGGCTCATGCGCTGCCCTCCAGGGAAGGAGAGATGACTTCGAGTTGCGCTGGTAGGAGTTCGACCGAGAGTTCGTGTCCTTCGATGCAGAGCGTCTCGCCATCAGCATGTGCGGGGAGAGTGCCATCAAGGGCTGAGATCACTACGCGCTTGGCTTGGCATGTGTGGATGGCGGCGTCCGATTCCTGTGTACCTCCCATGAACTTGACGATCAGGTGGAGGATCTTCAGACGGCTTACCTGTTCGGCGATGCACAGGTTGAGGAGCCCGTCATCAACCTTCGCCGAGGGCGCCATCATGAAACCTCCGCCCATGCGCCGGCCGTTCATCACAGATACCATGATGGCCGGCAGGGTTAACTCCTTTTCGTCGTAGACGATCCGAACCTCTGGGGCACGGAAATAGAGGAACATCGTCTTCAGTGCAGCAGCGATGTAGTTCGGGAAGCCATGCAGGCGCGTGAGCTTTTGTGCTTCAAAGCCCACCACGGCATCAAAACCGATACCGATCCCGTTGCCGAAGTAGCGGCCATCGGGATACTGGCCTCCCCAGACCCGGCCGACATCGACCGTCTGGCGAACGTCGCGCGCCAGGATCTCGAGACCAACTTCAAGACCATTGGGAACACCCATGCCAAAGGCGAAGTCATTGCCGCGGCCCACGCCCACGAATCCCATCGCGGGGCTTGACGCACCTTCCGACTTGGCGAGCATCAAGCCGTTCAGGACTTCGTTTGAGGTTCCATCGCCACCAACTGCGACTACGACGTCATAACCATCCCGAGCGGCGTCTAGGGCGAGTTCGGCAGCATGCCAGGGATGTTCGGTCCGGACAAGCTCATAGTCCATACCGTTCTCACGGAGTTTCTCATGGATCGTGGGGATTGCACGCTCACCATCGCCTCTCCCAGAAACCGGGTTAACAATCACAAAGTATCGGGTCATAACTTCACGGGCTCCTTTGGGGTCTGCGGTCGACCCGTCGATTGACTCCTTCTGCACGAAACCTTTCCAGATTGAGAATATCGTTGGACGTCTTCAAGGCGTCTCAATTGGGAATGATCTTTTAACGCGTAATCGGCACCCATATTCCGAATTTGTCCTCTATTGTTAATAAACACCGCCAACCGCTAACGTGTCTCGCAGTGTCGCAGCGAAAAGCGACTCAGCATC
>CAYLOP010000083.1:9193-13675 GCA_964385305.1 uncultured Anaerolineaceae bacterium
GGATGAAACCGCTATACAATCCATCATTCGCGCCCAAGGTTGAAGGAGGAGATTACCGTGGTAGACAAAGCTGAGCGCATCTTCATCCTGTTTGTCTTGATGGCACTGCTATCTGCCTGCAACTTTCCCGGGGTATGGACACCTGAGCCCACGCCGGCAGTGCCGAGCGCTACAGCCAAGCTATGCGGGGACGGAATCTGCGCGAGACCGGAGAACCCGAATAACTGCCCGGAAGATTGCACGCAGGAACCGATTGGTCCCAAGCCCACCCTGCCAGCAGTAGCCTCAACTACTGCACCGGGCACGGTGCAGGGAGAAGCTGTGCTCTACCTGGGGATCATGGTGCATCTCGAGGGCTGGGAGGACGACCAGGTTCAGGCGAAGTTTGAGAAGCATGTTGAATTGGTCCGCGAGTATGCCGATCTCTTTGAGGCGTATGGCGCCAAGCTGACGTTAGAGAGCAAAGAGGTCACGGAGGGCGTCTTGCGTTGGGGCGACAACGTGCTGCTCGAGATGGAGGGGCGCGGGCACGGGATCGGTGTACACGCCGACATCGGCGGCCAGCTTAACTACGACTGCAACCGGTTAGCTAACCAGCTGCGCCGGGAGCGTGAGCAGCTCGAGCAATTGGGCGTGAATGTGCGGCATGTTTCGGGCAATACTTCGCACTGCGACTGGGTAGCGGCGACGATCCAGGCAGGGTACGAGTTCACGTCCGGCCAGGTGGCGTACAGCGTGATGTCGATGCCGGTCGAGGAACGCCCGCTTGAATACCGCGATTGCCCGTCACCCGGCGCGTGTCACGATACTTTCCCTCCCGATCTGGCTGACCGCCTGCATCCCTGGCGAGCGTCCAGCGGCTTGGATTGGCTGACCCATGATCCGGACGGTGGACTGGTGCTCCTGGCGTCTAGCCAGGTGATCCAATGCGTGGAAGAGGAACTGGGAGGAACCTTCGATGAAGGGTGCACGTTCAACGCCGAGGATATCGCCGCCTTCGAAGGGGAACTGCAGGAGGCACTGACACTCGTGGATCCCGGCAAGGTGAACATTTTCTACGTGGCTTGGAGCCTGGGCTCGGCGCTCGATAAGCAACTGCTGGGGCAGTGGTTGGCGAGCATCCAGCCCTATGTTGAGAACGGACAGGTGCAGTGGGCGACGCTGCCCGAAATGTACGACGCCTACGTGGCGTGGGAGGCGGGTCGGTAGCTTCAAGCGCTTTTCTATGTGGATGGTTTAATCGATAAATTATCTTGCCGGATTCCCCGACCATTAAGGCAATCCGACGCATTTGTTTGCATTGCCTTGAGGACAGGTTGGCTTCCCCAAGGAGTTATGCGAGAATGAAAGGGGACAGCTGTTTCGACGGTCGTTTTACGTGTTCGGGACGCTGTCCTTCAGAAGGAGGAACGATGAAATTATCCGGACTGCACTTGCTTTTGACCTATCAGTGCAACTTCGAGTGCGATCACTGCTTTGTGTGGGGAAGTCCATGGCAGAGTGGCACGATGACAGGTGAGACGGTCACGCGCCTTCTCGACCAGGCTGTTGAGCATGGCACGATCAAGTCGATCTATTTCGAGGGCGGGGAGCCTTTCCTGTACTACCCCATCATGCTGAGGGGTATTCGGGAGGCGGTGGCGCGTGGCTTTCAAGCGGGGATCGTGAGCAACAGCTACTGGGCGCTCAGCGAGGCGGACGCAGCGGCGTGGTTGGAGCCTTTTAGGGGACTTCTCGGTGACCTGTCGGTCAGCAGCGATCTCTTCCACTACAGCGAGTCGATGAGCGCGCAGGCGCGAAACGCGCAGGCTGCAGCGGCGCGGCTGGGCATCCCGATCGGTGTGATCAGCATCGCCCAGCCCGATTCACAGGATGCCGAAGCCGCACATGGACAGCTCCCAATCGGAGAGTCGGGTCTGATGTACCGCGGGCGAGCGGCGGCAGTGCTGGCGAGTAAGGTCGAGGGGACGCCCTGGCAGGAATTCACCGAGTGTCCCTATGAAAACCTGGTCGACCCGGGTCGTGTGCACATCGATCCGTTCGGCCATGTGCACATCTGCCAGGGGATCTCGCTAGGAAGCATGCTGGACACGCACTTGAACGAGATCTGCGCGCGTTATGAGCCGCATGCTCATCCCATTGTGGGGCCATTGCTCGAGGGCGGTCCAGCCGCCCTGGTGGAGCGCTATGACTTGCCGCATGAGGCGCGTTACGCGGATGCATGCCATCTGTGTGATGCCGCCCGGCGATCGCTGCGGTCGCAATTCCCCGACATCCTGACGCCGGATCAGATGTACGGCGTTTCGGAGGAATGATTGGCGAGAACCTTTTATGGAAAAGGGGGATGGATCGGTGCGCCCGTGATGCGAGCCGTGAGGCGCTGGAGTTGTTCGCGCGCTTTTACTTGTTTGATCAGTGACATCATCAAATAGAAGGCAATTGTGGTCAGCTCTTCTCCTACTGGATCACATGGGAACCGGCGTCGGATGGAGATGAGCAGCCCTTCGAGGATGCGTTGGTCTTCTCCGCGCAGGGTGCGCCGCAGGCACGACAGGGTTGGCGGTGTGGCGTTTGGCTGGTGTGCACCTTGATGAGTGGGGCGGGGGGCGAGGTCTTGCATATGCGACTCCTCTGAAGTTGTTGTTTCCAAGATAGCGTATGCAACAACTGTGTGGTATCCCACGCGGGGGTGAACCGCGCGGGGGATTTCCGTTCTTCATGTCGTGTTGGACACAATAGAGGATCTCGTTAGAGCGCCACGAAGAATGATGGTAATGGGAGATGCCGTAATGGGGAATGAGATTGCTCGCTTCTACGAAGCTCGGAAGGATACCTGCGGGAAATGATAGACCTCGCTGTCCCTTAAGTCCTCTTGCGCGGGGGCTCGTCTTCCACGAAAATGGTGCCCATGCGACGCTGGTTGTTGATATCCCTTCCAATCGCATTGATTCTCATCGCGCTCGGATTCATTGGTGGGGCTGCATGGGCTAACCGCGCAACGCCCACACCAACTGCAACCATCACACCGACGCCAACCGCATCAGCCACGCCCACCAATACACCCACCGTAACTTTTACACCCACACCTACGCTAACCCCGACGCCGACGAACACATCGACGCTTGCGGATACACCAACTCCCGTCTACACGCCAACGATCACGCTCACGCCGAGCAACACCCCCACCATCACGCCCACGCCGGTCGTGCGCGGGCGCGTGCTTCAGCAATCCAATTGTCGCTATGGTCCCGGCTCAGCTTACCTCTACGAGTGGGGGCTCTTCCCGGATAACCGCGTCACGGTCCTTGGGCGCAACCAGGAAGGCACCTGGGTGTATGTGGATCCGTGGAATTACATGGATTACTGCTGGGTGAAGACTGACCTGCTCCTGCTCGACGGCGACGTGTCGACGGTGCCGCAGATCCGCACGCTGCTGCCCTACACTGAGTTCTACTGGCAGCCCCGCAACGTGTCTGCAACACGGGATGGGGACGTTGTGACCGTGTACTGGGACCTGATTCCGATGAGCCTGGACGACGATCGCGGGTACCTCATCGAGGGCTGGTTGTGCCAGGATGGGCAACTACGGTTCACGCCGTTGCATTTCTGGACGCCGCCCGGTACGTTTATCGATGAAGTGGGCTGCCTGGAACCTTCCAGCGCACGCATCTACACAGCTGAGAAGCACGGCTATTCGGAGTGGGTGAAGATCAATTTGCCGCCGCATCCGGATGCCGTGAGCACGCCGGAACTGAACGGAACTCCTGAATGATCCTCAGAACCCGGTCCAGCCGCTAAGACGTTCCCCATTTTCCATTTAAACCATACCCATGCAGCAACTCGGAGAATGTTTGCATGGATTGCGCTCCAGGTCAGGGGGAGATCTCTCGCTTTCAGGCTTGACAAGGGCGCTTTATTTTCGTATGATAGAACATATGTTCTTATCGAGCGATTGGCTGATTTTTCACGCTTGAAGAATCTCCGATCCATTAGGTCGAGCATATTGCGACCAACACCCAGGAGGGTAACCCATGACATACCAGTGTACGTTTCAGGATTTTCCAGCGCGTCTGACTCTTTCAATCCGCACCCGGACGAATATTGAGGGGTTGCCTGAGGTCATAAGCAAATCCTTCGCTTCCATCGCACAGGCTATCGGGCGGAACGGTGAATTTCCTGCGGGTCCTCCCTTCGCGGCCTATTACAACATGGATATGCAGGATCTGGATATTGAGCTAGGGTTCCCGGTCTCTCGCTCAATGCCGGGTGCGGGCGAGATCCAGGAGAGTGAAATCCCGGCGGGAAAGTTCGCAGTATGCATCCACGTCGGTCCATACAATGAGATTGAATCGGCTTACCATGCACTCTCAGCGTGGGTTAAGGAGCAAGGCTACAAGATGAGCGGTGTCGCGTATGAGTTCTACCTGAGCATGGTAACCGCCTACACTAGCTCTGCACCGTTAACGCAAGCATGGTAACCGC
>CAYLOP010000084.1:0-13657 GCA_964385305.1 uncultured Anaerolineaceae bacterium
ACACAGGATACGATCGGGTGCCAGATCATCCAGCGTTAAGAAGGTGGCCGCCAGCAAGCCAATGTTGCGAGTCCAGTTGTTGATGACGCCCGATCCAATCTTGATTCGATCGGTTACCGCCGCATAGGCGGCCATCGGAACGACGGCGTCTCGAACGAGACGCGACTCAGCCTGCCATACCGCCTCAAATCCCATTTCCTCCGCGTAGCGTACACAATCCATACCGTCCCGAATATCATGAGCGTCCTGCAAATACAGACCAATCCGTCTCATTGCTCTCCCACCTATACCTGGTTAAACCGATAATTTCCCTACAAACGTTTCCACATTTTCGGTGCAAGCTCGCGAGAGCGAGCCGCAATTCGCTCTTCATCTAAAGTAAGTATCTCCTTACCTCGCATTAGAATTTTACCTTTACAGACCGTCGTGTCCACCGTGGCATCCACGAGCCCAAAGATGAGGTGCCCCAGGAAGTTGTTTTCACTGAGCGGGGTCGGGGGATGGTAATCGATGATGGCAAGATCAGCCGGTCCGCCCTCGGCGATCTCACCCAGGCGTAGCCCAAACTGCCGCTCGGCGATTTCAGCGTTGTTCCACAGCAGCAATTGTGGTGCCTCCAGAAAGGCCACGCGCGGATCGAGATTGTCGAGCCGGTGCAGCAAGTAGGCGCAACGCATTTGGGACAACATATCCGAGGACATCCCATCGGTCCCCAGCCCAACTAATACCCCCTTCTCGAGCAACTTCAGAACCTTCGTCACCCCAACCGCGTTGTTCATGTTCGATTCGGGGTTGTGCACCACAATAGTCTTGGTGTCAGCCAGAATCTCCATCTCAGATTCATCGATGTGAACACAGTGGACAAAGATCGATTTTTCGCCAGCGACGCCAAGGCTCTGGAGTCGATTGACAGTTGGCACGCCATACTTGGCTATAGAGTCCTCACGATCCGCCGCATCTTCGGCCACGTGAATGTGGCAGCCGACGCCTGCGTCCTCAGCGATTCCCACGCAGGTTTCGACCGTTTCATCTGATACTGTGAAAGACGCATGCAAGCCCATCAAAGCCGCAATCTGCCCGTCACCCTTGCCCACCCTCTTAATGAAACGTTCATTCTCAGCGATTCCAGCCCCCGGTTCGTTTCGGTCGGAAACCTCGTAACACAGAGAGGCTCGAAGACCGGCTTGCCGAACCGCATTTTCGATAAGGTCGAGGGAGCCTTCCCTGTACGATGGAGAAGCGTGATGATCAATGATGGTGGTTGTCCCATTTCGGATACACTCGATAAGCGGGATCTGCGTCGAAAGGGTGATGTCCTCCTCCGAGAGGGCCATATCAAGCTTCCACCACAGCCGCTCCAAGATCTCAACAAAATTGGAAGCCGGCTCCCCTGGCGGAGCCATGCCGCGAGCCATGGTGGAGTAGAAATGATGGTGCGCGCATACGAACCCGGGAAGGATAATCTTGCCTGAACAATCCACGACCTCGGCGTCGGGGAAGCGGCTTGCCATATCGGCCGCTTGACCGACAGCTTCGACTCGATCACCCTCCGTTACGACAGTTGCGTCCCATAGGACGCGGTTCTCCTTGCCCAATGTTGCCACAATGCCGTTCTCAAACCGAATAGCCATTGCAAGGTCCTCCTAAGCAAAAGACTAATAGATTATCGGATGGCCCAAACTCGCTATGTTTTTCGTTGCAGTTTAACTCTTTCTATCCCAAGGGAGGACATTGATTGTGACGACGCTACTTTTCGACTTGATCAGTGTTCCACCAGCATTTCGAGCTCCTCAGGTGTGCGTTCTCGCATACTGATTGCTCCAACGAAACACTTCAGCGCACAGATCGAGCAGCCAATACACTTGGCAGGATCTGATGATGGAAGTCCATCCCCATCAAGCTCAATGGCCAGATAGGGACAGCGAACACAATTTCCACAGGAGACGCAAAGGTCATGGTTGAATTCGGACACCTTCTTGACCGGTGTTAATTCCATGAAGTCGGTGATCGCCTCAGGTTGGGCGATCCCAATGAGCTCATTGACCGACTTGATCCCTCGGTCTTGCATGAGATAGGCGGTGCCGGACTCAAGTTCCTTGATAATCCCATATCCGTGTTTTATGGCAATCGTGCAGAACTGAACCGTCCTCACGCCCAGGGCCAAGAAGTTCATGGCAGCCTTGTAATCCATCGGACCGGCGTTGCCCGAGATGGCAATGCCCTCCGGCACGGATTTGGCCAACGAGAGATACGAAATCGGTGCGACTCCCTCGCCACTCATGCCAACCACGATGCCCTCCTCCCACACTCGCTTGCCATTAGATGAGCGTAGGGCCAGCGTGGGGAAGCTGTTGGCCAAGGTGACGCCTGCTTTCTTGTCCGGATACCGCTCAAAGACCTCACGAATGGCTCGCAGGATCGGAACGATGGATGTCACCGCGGCAGTCAACTTGAAAAGCTTTGGAATCTCCGGGGAACCGACAGCCATGATCCAGTCGATGATCTTGGCCGTGAGGGCTGCATTTTGCGAGACGATGTCACCCTCGGTCCCATCGCCGCCCTGCGGGCAAGACAGCGAGTACTCAATGCCCATCGCCCCCGCAGCTTCGAGCTTGCGGGTGTTGGACTGCCATGCCGCAGCGTCGGCTTCATCATCACCGCTCACCGGTCCTCCGGTTGAAGCCATAGTGAGACGATCCGGCCACGCTTTCACCAGTTGTTCGACCTCACGGCAAACCCGGTCGAGGTTATGCCCCGATACGTTATCGCAGTTGGCATACGTGTAAGGACCGAAGGTGAACATGTACTCCGAAGGTATGTGGATGGGGACGTCATCAAAGGCGGTCTTCATGATGGCGCCAGCCCAACCAGCTTCGTAGGCTTTGGTCATCTGTTCCAGGCCGTCCGTGGGCGGACCAGCCGAGAGCAAGTAGGGCGAGAGAATCGTGCGTCCAAAGAAATCCGTCTCCAATGAAACGGGCACACGATTGAAGCCCGGTAAGGAGAAAGTAGATTTAGTAAGTTTCTCAAACACGGGCTTCTGCTTATTCTTCAGGTAGGCATCGATTTCAAGCGCGGCGTTCTTCCCCGATGCCGCTGCCTCCACCACACTCTTTGGTCCGGTTGCCAGGTCGCCCGCATAGAAAAGGCCTTCGACCTGATCAACCGCAAGCGTGGGCCGCATCCCGATCGCCATGACGACGGAATCGATATCCTCCCTAAAGCTCTTCGACCCGCTCACATCGACAACATTGGCTGGGAGGAATGGTTTGTCCTCCGGGAGCTGGACTCTGATGGTCTCGATGCCTGTGACGCCCCCCTCATCCGCCCTGATCCCGCTCGCCCGGATGCGGCCGTTCACCTCGATGTCGTAATCGAGCAGTTCCTGGCGTTCCTTGGTCGTGAGCGACATCTCAGACAGCTTCTCCAGCATGAAGAGTTCGACGTGTTTGGCACCTCGCACCTTGGCAGTGACAGCGCAGTCGACCGCTGTTGCCCCTCCGCCGATGACCGCCACGCGGCCCTCAAAGTTGTGTGCCTGTGGGTCTGCTAGTAGATCGACCATCTGGACGGCCATATCCTCGTTCTTGATGCCGAGGCTTAGCGGTTTCCACAGGCCAGAAGCCACACAAACAGCGTCGTAGCCCTGTGAAAGAAGCTCTTTTGGATCATCGACTTTCGATCCCAACTTCGGAGAAATCTCCCCAAGGCCCAGGACGAAGTCAATATCCGTCTTGACCACATTCTTTTCCAGCCGGTGGTCTGGAATGAGCGCCATCATGCCGCCGAGCTGATCGCGGGCCTCAAAGATGTCGACAGCGTACCCTATCTGCGCTAAAGAGCCCGCGGCTGCCAGCCCAGCAGGCCCACCGCCAATAACCGCGATTTTCATTCCGTTGGGCTCCGGTGTGGAAAAACTCGGGATCCCACCCAGGCGTTTGGCTTTCTCAACCAGGGTCGCCTGTACCCGAGGGATGTCAATCGCTCCATCGAAAAGCTTGCGCGAACAGGCGGCCATGCAGTGGCCCTCGGGACAAACCAAACCACACACACCGCCGAGAGGGTTGTTGCGCATGATCTCGCCGGCTGACCGCCGGATATCTGAGGGAAACCCCTCGCGTGCGGCCATTATGAAGTCAAAAGGCGAGCAGTCACACGGACAAGCTGCTTGGCACGGCTTCTCTTCGCAGTATTCGCAGCGGAGGAGTTCAGTTTGAAGTTGAAGATCGGTTAAAAAGAGATCGGAACCATACCTATCCTTCATCATCAGGGTGGCCTCCATTCTTGTTCGTCAATTGAACGTAATCCAATCCATCGCGCAAATCATGGGCATCTTGCAGGTAAAGTGCGACTCGCTCACTGGTCATGATCTACTCCTCGGTTTCCTTTGCACGTACTTTTTTTCGCGCAGCGCGAAACAATTCAAGATCTTCTGGAACATCCAGATCCAATTCGAGTGAAGGAAGTTCACATATCTCCACCCGCGCCCCAGCGGATTTCGCGCGTTCTAGATGGCGATTGTAGCTCTCCGGACCAAATTCGTATTCGATGATACCGGGTGGCGACATGAGCAGCGCATTGGTCCCGGTGCCATGTCGATCCGGCGAAATGACGACAACCGGCGGATCCTTCGCTGCGGCGATCAGGATTTCGATGTCTTCTCTGGTAAGCAATGGGAGGTCTGCGGGAAGCACAAGCACTGCGGAAACACCATAGCCGCGCGCGATAACTGTCGCCCGAACCAACGCTTGGTTAAGCTGCGGCGTCCCTCGCTCAGTCACCGTCCGAGCTCCGTGCCCGCGCGCCAGGGCAAGCGCTTGCGTATCCCTGCTAACGACGAGCATCCGTTCGATTCGCGGGACGCTTGCGAGCACATCAAGCGTGTGGAGCAACATCTCTTGGCTTAGTAGTGCGCGTTCCTCCCTCGAGAGAACACCCGAAAGCCTGGATTTTGACCGCTTAAGTGGTTTAACTGGAACGATCGCCCACAGTGTCATCGAACCTCCACTGGGTCGAGCAATGTTGAGAGAAACGCCATGACCTCAAGGGCAAGTTGACGACGGTCGTCCACTCCCCTCATCACGGTGTTCGATACTAAGACTCTCATGCCCAACTGACGAATTTCCTCTGCAAGCAAGTGGTCCTCTTGATCACATACGAATCCTGTTAAGGTCTGACGGTAATGCTCAGCAACGGCCAAAGCCGAAGGTGCTACTCCGAGCTCACGATACATTTTATCAGCAGGTCCTTTGATCGCTTTCCCACCAATTATCGGTGAAACACCTACGACGGGTTTGGTTTGGATCGCGGTCTGGATTCCGGGTACTGCCAGGATTGGATCGATGCTCACCCACGGATTGGATGGACAGAATACAACGGCATCCGCAGTCGATAGGGCTTCGACCACACCCGGTGCAGGTCTTGCCAGCTCCACGCCTTGAAACCGAAACCCACATACAACTGGCTCGCATCGTTGAGCCACAAAATATTCTTGAAACGGAAGCTCAACCTCCGGGGTAAGGACTATTGTTCTTACGGGATCATCCGACATCGGGAGAACCTGTACACCAATGTTAAAGCGTTCACAAACCTGTCGCGTGACCTCACTTAAAACCCATCCCGATTGCAGTCTCCGCGTTCGCTCGACATGCAGTGCCAGGTCCTTATCCCCTAATCGGAACCAGGTTGGCCCTCCCAGCTCGTCAAGCGTTTCCAAGAAATTCCACGTCTCTCCTGTCCGTCCCCAACCTGTTTTAGGATTTGCGACGCCTGCGAGTGTGTACACAACGGTGTCGAGGTCTGGGCAAATATAAAGTCCTACATGCTCAAGATCATCACCCGTGTTCACAATCACGGTCAGGTTCTCAGGAGGTAAAACACGGGCCAAACCATCAACAAGCTTCGCACCCCCTACGCCGCCTGCAAGCGCAACGACTTTCATCGCCATAATGAAACCCTATCAACCGGCATACGTTCGCGCTTCTTCCCTTCATCACGAGGGTGACCCAGTAAAACCAAGCCTTGAGGTTCCCATCCGTGCGGCAGATCAAGTGCATCTTTCGCCGCCTGCGGAGCAAAGATCGGGGCACATAACCAACATGCACCCAATCGCTCGGCACGCGCCGCATACATAAGATTGTAACCCGCCATGGCAACACCCTGCACAGCCATCAGGTATTCGGCTCGTAAGCGTTCTTCATCGGGATAACGATCCGACCCTTCCATCGTGAGGCACAGGAGTATAGCAAGAGGTGCGCCGCAGATGCGTGCATAGGAAAGAAGTACATCCTTCTCAATATCTACAAGGTCATCGCCATCGGCAAGACGGTCCTCACGCAAGCGCGCACCCATCGCTTCTGCGAGTCTCTGCTTGGCATCATCTTCGGCCAAGACCACAAAACGCCACGGTTGGGAATTGTGTGCGGAGGGAGCCCGGCAAGCGATTCGCAGCAAATTTTCTACAACTGCTGTGGGAATCGGTTCATTCTTGAAGGCGCGAATCGATCTCCAATCTTCCAGGAAATTCTGCAGATTATCCTTGGAACTCATTCCATAGCACTCACAGATACAGGTTGAATGCGATAGATCACACGGACCTGACCCTCAGGCACAGGAAATATCCCTCCATCGGTGTATTTTGCGGCAAGTCGATCGATATGGTCACGCGCTCCCTCTTCGCTCTTTGAAACCACCTTGCCTCGAATTTGTAAATGTCGATAAGGATTCCCTGGGTCGACAATTGCAATCGCAACATGGGGACGTGCGCTCATATTGCGATCTTTCACTCGCCCCCGTGCGGTGTTGATGCGAATGTGGTCATCATCCACATCAAACCAGACCGGTGTCACCTGAGGCGTGCCATCTGCCATCACGGTTGCCAGAAAAGCCATCGCGCGCGTTTCATCTTCCAACAAATCACGATGAGAATCTGGGATTTTCTCACTCATATCCGCATCTCAACTAATCTCAGCCAACCCATGGCAGGTAAGCCTGCGCCTAGACCCTTCCCCCCTTGCTATAGCTTCCATTCCATGTTGCAGTACCTCATAACGTCCACACAAATCAAAAATGCATGCATTCCTGCACGTCGATCATCGAAACAGGTCATCCTTCTCAGGGCGTAGGATCTCCTGCAACGAGGCTTCGCGAAGCGGATAGGGCATGCCACGAGCATGCACAACCGGCCGGCTTTCATCAGCCTGTCCCATGAGAACAGAAGCAGCGGCAGCCACTTCATCACCCAAACCAACTTCCGTTGTTCTCAAAGGAACATTGAAGAGATCTGATCTTCCGCGCAAATCGAGAAGTGCGGGAACTCCGGATACGCCAATCATCGTGCCCACCGTCCCCAGTCTCCACGCACGACCATGGGAGTCGATAATCAGAACTCCGATCTCCACACCAGAAACCTCTTGAAGTCGCGCTCGTAACTTTAGTGCGGAGGCATCAGGATCGGAGGGCAACATCAAAACCCAATCCCTGGTCTGCCCTCCTGCATCAGGGACATTGGAATGATCCAATCCAGCGTTAGCGCATACGAAACCGAGGCGGTGTTCGACAATGATTACCCCCTCCCGCACCCTGAGAACCCTGTTGCTTTCCGCTAAGAGAACTTCCACCAATCGCGGATCCTTCCCGCTGATTTCCGCGAGTCGGACCGCTTCTGCAGAGGGCACGACCTGCGTTAAATGGCATGCCCGGTCCTCCGCCTTGGAGACAACCTTTGAGGACACTACGATGATATCGCCGTGCTGTAAGACAATTTCGGCGCGCGTGAGCCCTTCGAGAATAAGGGTCGCTAAATCATCCCCTGCGCGGATGAGTGGCATCCCCGGCAGGGCGGTAAGCACGAACTGTGTCGTCATGCATCAGGTCCGGTCGCTTCCACCGGGGGATGCCCGGTGATACGAATACCCGCTTCTTTCATCCCATGACGCTTATTGATTCCAATCAATACAGGAGTCAAACCCTCAACCACGATCGCGTTAGCCAGTGGTCCGGCATCCCAACCTACCAGCCTTGCTGCACGAACAAGCTCCAGGACCTGCTCTCGTGCGCCCTCGTGATCTCCGCAAACGAGCACATCACATGGTACGGGGTGATCTTCCAGGAGGTGTACATGGGAGACATTCTGGAAAGCCGCCACCACATCCACGCCCTCGCCCAAGATCTCCTGCGCCTCTTGCGCAGCGCTGCCCGACGGTGGAACTTTCAAAACAGATACCTCCGGTGGCACCAGTGGCACTGTGACATCCACCAGAACTTTCCCTTGGAGTTGGTCTTTAAGACCTTCTAGTGTGTCACGGTGTGCGTTATACGGCACGGTGAGCACAGCGATGTCACATGCCTCAGCAGCTTCCACGTTTCCCATCCCCACAACAAGCTCGCGTTCTAATCGCTCGTTCAACTCTGCAGCGACGCGTTCCGCCTTCTCCGGTGTGCGTGATCCGATCACCACATGGTAACCGGCTTGGGCCCATCGATAGGCAAGACCTGGTCCTTCCTTCCCTGTTCCCCCGAGAATAGAGAGCGTAAGAATCAGTCGACCAGACATTACCCCTCCCTTTCAGTTCTTAAGATTCTTCAATCTGCCGGCACGTAGGTTTTATAACGATCCCAAACCTCTTTCGCGTAAACCCGAGATTTGGCAGTGATCTCAATTTCATCCAGCGTCAGCAATTGGCGATCCTTCATCAGTACATTTCCGTTTACGATCGTTGTGGTGACCATCGAACCATGGAAGCCAAACAGAATATGCCACGGCACGTTTCCCGCGGTCATCGGCGTCGTGGGGTGATAATCGACAAGGATGAGTTCGGCATAAGCCCCTTCTTTGATTCCCCCCAATGGTGCTCCCGGGAAAAATCGGCCCGCTAGAGCGGCGTTCTTGGTCACCGCCATGTCGATGATGGTATCGTCCGGCATTCGACTCGGATCGCGGTTCCATAGTTTGTGGACGAGGTAAGCTGCTTTCCATTCCTCCCACATCGCGTTCGAAAAGCCGTCATTGCCCAAGCCAACGCGCACACCTGCGCGTATGAGCGATTCAACCGGAGGGACACCCACCCCATTGTTCATGTTTGAGCGCGGTTGGTGGGTTACCCATGTCCGGCTCCGTGCGAGGAGATCGATCTCCCGCGCGTCGACGTGCACGGCGTGCACTGCGATCGTCCCCTCACCCAGGATACCATGCTTCTCGAGCCGGTCGACCACCCGTTGGTTCCATTTTTCGAGACTATCGTATTGATCCGCTTCATGCTCTGCAACGTGGATGTGAAAACCAGCCCCTTCCGGGATCGCATCCCGGCATGCATCAAGCGTAGTCGCTGAAAGGCTGAGGCTGGCATGCAAGCCGAATATGGCAGCCACACGCCCTCCCGCCACATCCTCCGACTGACAGCGCTCAATGAAACGAACATTTTCGTGAATGCCCACCTTGGCTTTCGCTTCCCCATCTCGATCTGTGACCTCATAACACAGCCCGCAGGCCAGACTGATCCACTACGTCGGCGATCACATCCAGGGAACCATCAATGGCATTGGGGGAAGCATGATGATCGATCAAGGTCGTGGTGCCATGCTTAATGGCATCGATCAGGCAAACCAATGCGGAGTAGCGCACATCCTCCAGGGTGAGTGATTTATCCAACGGCCACCATAGTTTGTTCAAGATTTCTGGAAAAACCCGGGGTGGTTTCCCAGGGATCGCCATCCCACGCGCAAATGCGCCATAGAAATGGGTATGGGCGCAGATGTTGCCCGGCATGAGAATCTGCCCTCCCGCGTCCAGCTTCTCCGCGGTGGGCCTCCCTGCCAGGACTTCCTGGGACGGGCCGACCTGCGCGATCTTTTCCTCTTCAACGTAGACCGCATGGTCGTCCAAAATACGATTGGGATCACCCCATGTGATCAGGCGCGCGTTATGAATGATCATGCTCATTTCCCCTCTCAATCAAATACGGCTAACCGTGACGGATCGCGATACACCGCAATGGCATCCTCGATATGACGAGGCGTCGTACGATACGGTGAAAAGGGATGCGGCAAATCGTCGATCAGGAAAAAACCCGCCTCGCTGGTCTCGGCGCTCGTCTCGAGTTCACCGGAGAGTAGCTCACATAAAAACACGATCTTGTAGGCATGAAACAACGGCAAAGCATCTCCTATTCGGTTCGCATCATAAACGCCCACCAACTGGGTCGCACGGGCATGCACCCCCGACTCTTCCAAGACCTCGCGCTCTACCGCGATCTGCGGTGACTCGCCAACATCCGCCCATCCCCCAGGGAGTGTCCAACCGCCATCTAAGACTTCACGCACCATCAGCAATCGGTCCTGGTCAAATATCGCAGCGCGCACATCGACTTTGGGCGTAACATAGCCCGGCTGCGCGCTAAAGGAGACAAGCACTTCCTCCTGGGTGAGATTGCTATGGGAGGCGATCATATCGGCGGCGATCTCCTGCAAACGCTGAGCCCGCTCCCGTTCAAATGAGTTGCGCGCGTAGTACTCGCTTGTTTGTGCTAAAGCGTGAATTTCACGCGCCCAATTGAGCCACGGTTTCGAAAGATCAGTCATATGTGCTTCTCACGGCCTTCATTGCCAGTTCCTGTGCCAGCTGATTCTGGTCGATCTGCAGGTTTTGAACGCATACACCACAGGCATTATAGATGGCATTTGTGATCGCGGGGATCGTTGGGATGCTGCTTATCTCTCCGATCCCTTTTGCACCATAGGGTCCTTCGCTGGTTGGGTGCTGTACGACAATTGGGATGATCTCAGGGGTATGCTTGATGGAAGGCATACGATAGCGCGCGAGGCGATCGCTGAACAGCATGCCATCCTCTACGATGAACGCTTCTACAAGCGCATTCCCCAACCCCATCATCACGCCGCCTTCAATTTGGCCCTGCAAGCCCAGCGGATGGATCACACGACCAACATCATTGGCCGCGATCACCCATAATTCATACACCTCCCCCGTGAGCACATCGACCTCAACCTCCGCAGCCTGCGCCGCAAAGGAGAAGGCAAAGTGCATTTCACCGCCCGTGCCGAGGGGTTGGGTTTGAGGCGCCCAGTATTCATATTCCGCACGGGGTTCGCGACCCTCTTGCCTCATGATACCAACAGCCTCTCCAAGGGAGACTGAATGCTCCTTGACCTGAGCGAGACCTTCAATGAAGCGCAAATCTTCCGGAGGACAATCGTACTTCTCTGCCAGGGTTATCTGAACGGCTTGGAGAACGGTTGCGGCAGCATGGCGCACAGCCTTGCCGGTGACGCAGGTTTGACGTGAAGCAGTTGTCGGACCGCCATCCGGGATTTCATCTTTGCCGCGACAACAGCTTCGTCCCCAAACTGTATTGGTTGTTCGGCGGCCTATAAAATCTCCGCACCCGGTGGACGCTTCAAGAAGCGGCCCATCCCTGCCTTACCTCGCCACTCGTCACCATCCACGATGAGATCGCCCCGCAAGAAGACTTTCTCGGGGAAACCCTGCAACTCCCAACCTTCATACAAGTTGTAATCTGTACGGTGATGGGCGTGTGCAACACCATACGTTAGACGCTTCTCTGGGTCCCAGATGACAATGTCGGCATCCGCACCTGGCATAAGACATCCCTTCTTTGGATATAGGCCAAAGATCTTGGCAGCGTTGGTGCTCGTGAGCGCCACAAACTTGTTGGGGGTGATACGCCCTGTGCCAACGCCATACGTCCATAGGATCGGCAATCGGTCACCCACACCCGGCACGCCATTGGGGATCTTTGTGAAATCGTCCGCCCCCAGCTCCTTCCCTGGGATCGCGATCATCTCGCCCTCATACTCGATGGGCTTCGTTCCGTCGAAAAAGAACGGGCAGTGATCCGTGCCCACTGTCTGGATCGTACCATCCTTCACGCCACGCCAGAGCGCCGCATTATCCGCTTTGGTGCGCATGGGTGGCGAGCAGATCCACTTTGCACCATCGGGACGGCACAATTCACTATCGGTGAAGAAGAGGTGGGGCATGCAGACCTCGCCCATCACGCGCACGCCGCGCTCCCTTCCATACTGGATCTGATCCACACCCCCCGCCGTGTTCAGATGTACGACATACAACGACGCGCCCGCCTGTTCCGCCAGCGCGATGCCGCGCAACACCGATTCGACTGCCCCCCATGCAGGACGGGTGTATGCGTGCCATTCAGGCTTTGTATGTCCTTGAGAAAGCGCCTCTGCTGTAAGCACCTCGATCACATCCCCGTTCTCAGCATGAAGCAGGACCAAGCCTCCCAACCCTGCGCTTGCGCGCATCAATCTGAATATCTCGCCGTCTTGGAGCCTCAAGCGTCCGTTGTAGGCTGTAAAGACCTTCAAGGTCGTCACACCCTCATCGAATAAATCTTGAAGTTCTCCAAGCACAGCTTCATCAAGGTGAGTGACATTCATGTGGAAACCGAAATCTATCGCCGCTTTATCGTCCGCCTTTTGATGCCAGGCATCCAGCGATTCCTTTAGCGTCTTGTGATCTTGAGAAATAAAATCGAGCGCGGTGGTCGTGCCACCGAAAGCTGCAGCTTTATGACCGGTGTAATGATCATCGGATGAAACAGTATCAAACATGGGAAGATTAAGATGTGTATGCGGATCAATGCCACCTGGCAAGATCAACTTTCCTGCAGCATCGATCACCTCAGCCTCTGGAACTTCGAGGTCTTTTCCAATCGCCGCGATGCGTTCACCTTCAATGAGAATATCTGCATCGAAGGTTTCGTAGGCGGTGATCAACGTCCCTGAACGGATGATTATCTTTGACATGAAAAGATGCTCCTCATTCTTGATGCAACTCCGTGCGAAGAAGCGTATAGGGTGATTATAATCTCATGGTTCCTCAATTGCTTTTTCAGATCAGGTCCAAACTCAACCATGCTCATTTGAGATCGCTTTACTGGAGGCGTCAATCTCGCTGCGCTCACGCAGAATCTGCCACAATCTGTCACGCTTCTGAGAGGGCGGAACGCGCAAGTCTTTCATCTCCTTCGCATGCAGCAAGCGTTCGCCTGTTGTGTATAAGAAAGTGAATCGCCGCCATCGAGCGGAGGGAATTGGATGTGGTAACTGGACAAGATCCCCCAATTGAAGTTGGAAATAGGGCTCATCCGCTCGAGGATGATCCGATTCAGCGCGCAGGAGTGTCTGCCTCGTCACTAGTTCAAAACCCCTAACCGGCGCCAGGTATCGGATAGACCACTTCTCTTCTCCAAATGCTTTGGTGAGATAGAATGCTATCCAATCCACTCGAACGGTTTTCGGCGCAGTCTGCACAGGGATTCGATACCAGCCGAGCACACGAGCGATCTCCAGGTCACGAGGATCGTTCATAACAGCTATGAGAATCAAGTCATCAGGCTGAACATCGGGCATTTCTCCCCCCTTTCCTACCCAAGAGCGTCCCCAAGAGGATTAACCCCAGTCCACAATAATCACCCCCAAACTTGGAGAGCTTGTTCGGTAACACAAACCTTCAAGCGCTGCTCGATACTCGAAGGCGATTCGTCTTTTGTTAGGACGAGGTCAATCGAGACCGATAGATCCTAAATCAGCCCAACCTTTGCGTTAAACGCCCCGATCAGCGCATCGAAAGATTCGATCTGCCCCTGAATATCTGTCC
>CAYLOP010000085.1:0-13612 GCA_964385305.1 uncultured Anaerolineaceae bacterium
TTCGGTGACTTCGAGAAATGCGCATTGGAGGAAGCAGTCCGTATCAAGGAAAAGCACGGGGGCAAGATAACAGCGCTAGCCGTAGGCTCTCCTAAACTAAGGGACACAATCAAGGAGGCGTTGGCCATAGGCGCTGATGAAGCCATCATCTTGATCGATTCAATTTTCCAAGACTCTGATGCCATGGGGTCGGCCAGGGTATTAGCCAAATCCATCGAAAAGATAGGTGAATATGATCTGATCCTGTTGGGCGATAGCTCGGCGGACGAATACTCGGGTGAGATTCCGCCCCGAATCGCCGAATTGTTGGGTCTACCCCAGGTTGGCTTCGTCCGGGAGCTTGAGCTCTTAGCAGATAATGATCAGACGGCTAACGCGAAGGGGATTCGTGTCGTGCGCGACTTGGAAGATGTCCTGGAAGTTGTGGAGCTGGATCTGCCTGCCGTCGTCGGAGTAACCAGCGAACTCAACACACCTCGTTTAGCACCATTGTCCGCAATCCTGAAAGCCAGTCGTAAGCCACTGCACGAATGGGGACCGGAGGATATTGGCGTTACGGCTGATGATGTGGGTGCGAACGCCTCGGTAGTTGAGGTACTTAATAATTTAGCTCCGGTTCAAAATCGCAAGGGAATCATTTACGAGGATGTGGAGGAAGGTGTTGCAGAAGTTATCAAGGCTCTACAGCAGGAAGGGGTCTTGACGCAATGAGCGGGATCATCGTTTACTCCGAATTGAAAGAAACAGCACTGGGATTGCTAACCAAGGGTCGGGAGCTGGCATCCGAACTCAACAAACCGCTGTCGGTTGCATTGCTGGGTGACCTAGCTGGTGGTCAAGCCGATCCTTATTTTAGCCATGGGGCTACCCAAGCCTACATTGGGGACGATTCAGCCCTGACTCACTTTCAAGCCCGTACATACGCTTCGGCTTTGGCTCAGGTTGTCGCTCAAGCCGAAGCCGATATCATCCTGATCGGTTCCACTCGGCGCGGTCGAGAACTTGCCCCACGCTTGGCCCAGAAACTATCAGCAGGCTGCGTTACTGACGCCATCAGCCTCTCGTGTCAAGACAATCGACTTATCGTCGAGCGCCGTGCACTCGGAGGCAATACCGTCTCTACCAAAGTTATTACCAGCCAGCAGCAGGTCATCGCTGTTATGCCAAAACTTTACGATGCTGAACCCGAGACCGCTGGCGAAGGCGAGACCATACAAGTATCGCTTGACCTGGAACAACCCACGACCAGGGTGCTCGAGCGACGGCCTAAAGAGACAGGGGCAGCCAACCTTGAAGAAGCCGAAATTCTGGTAGGTGTCGGACGGGGTTTGAACGACAAAGGTGATCTTACGATGATCCAGTCCTTGGTTGATTCAGTGGGGGGCATGCTGGGGTGCACTCGACCAATTTCCCATGAAGACCACTGGCTCCCAGAAGACCAAATGATAGGCCTTTCGGGCAAAGAATCCAGCCCACACCTCTACCTCGCCATTGGTATATCGGGACAGATCCAACATACCGTGGGTATCATGAATGCTAAAGTAATCGTCGCCGTCAATAATGACAAAAATGCTCCGATCTTCAAGATCGCTGACTACGGTATCGTCGGTGATTTGTATCAGGTTGTGCCCAAGCTGATCGAGAGGTTCCAGAGTGAGTTCAGCCGTTAGCGGCTGAAGCGAAATGAGGAAACGATCAGCAAGCGGGAAAGGGGAATAACAATGGGATCACAGGCACAGTTTCCTTTTAACCAACCAATCGTCTGGGAGCCTAGTGAGGAGTATGTACAACGAAGTCGCCTTAAGCGATTCATGGATCGGCACCATCTGAAAACATTTGAGGAGCTGATGCAACGCTCAACCACCGACATCGCCTGGTTCTGGGAAGCGGTCTTTGAAGACCTAGGCATCGAGTTTTATGAGCCCTATACACAAGTTGTTGACCTCTCGGAGGGTATTCAATGGCCTAAATGGTGTGTCGGCGCCAAGCTCAACATCGTCCACAACTGTCTCGATAAATGGATGGGCACGCCGACGCAGGATCGCGTCGCTATCCTCTGGGAAGGTGAGGAAGGAACCGTACGCCAGCTGACATACCGTGAACTCAATAGCCAAGTTAACCAAGTGGCGTCAGCATTACGGACCTCCGGGCTAGGCAAAGGTGATGCCATCGGTCTCTACATGCCGATGGTTCCCGAGATCGCGATCGCCCTACTGGCAATTGCTAAGATCGGCGGCATCATTCTGCCCCTTTTCTCTGGCTATGGTTCTGGCGCCATAGCGACGCGACTCGCTGACGCGGATGCCAAAGCAATTTTCACTTCCGATGGGCAATTGAGGCGCGCAAAACCTATACCGATGAAACCTGTCGTCGACGAGGCGTTGAAAGAGGTCCCATCCATCGAGAAGGTGATCGTTTACAGACTCACGGGTCTTGAGGTCCCGATGACCGTTGATCGTGATGTTTGGTGGGACGATTTTGTAGACGGTCAACCAACCGAGGCTCCCACCGAGCGGACCGATGCCGAAGACATGATCATGATCATCTATACCAGCGGCACCACTGGTCAGCCTAAGGGAGCCGTCCACACCCACTGTAGTTTCCCCATCAAGGTCACCCAAGATATGGCCCACTGCTTTGACGTTCAGGAGACCGATACCGTGTACTGGATGACCGATATGGGCTGGATGATGGGACCATGGGAGGTTTTTGGCACCTTGATTCTGGGAGCCCGTATGCTTTTCTATGATGGCGCACCCACCTACCCTGATGTTGATCGGGTGTGGGCTTTGGTTGCGAGGCACAGGGTCACATGTCTGGGCGTCGCGCCAACCTTTGTACGCTCAATCATGCCACACGGCGACGAGCCAATACAACGCCATGACCTCAGTTCGCTGCGTGTCATAGGCTCGACTGGCGAAACTTGGAACCCAGATCCATGGTGCTGGTTTTTTGAGACCGTTTGCCGAAGTAAAGTGCCAATCCTGAACTACTCTGGCGGAACGGAGATCAGCGGTGGCATTGTGTTGAGCAGCGTTTTACGCCCGATCAAACCATGCTCGTTCTCTGCTCCACCTCCCGGGATGGCTTCCGATGTAGTGGATGATGCAGGCAATCCGTTGCGGGGCGCGGTCGGAGAATTGGTCATACGTCAGCCATGGATCGGTATGACGCGCGGCTTCTGGAAAGACCCGGAGCGTTACCTGGAGACATATTGGAGTCGCTTTCCTGATGTGTGGATCCACGGCGATTTCGCGGCGATTGATGAGGATGGACAGTGGTTCATCCTGGGCCGTTCAGACGATGCGATCAAAGTAGCTGGTAAGCGCGTGGGACCAGCGGAGGTTGAAAGTGTACTGGTGAGCCATCCAGCCGTGGCCGAGGCTGCCGCAATTGGTGTACCGGATGAGATCAAGGGCGAAGCCGTGGTCGCCTTTGCGGTGCTGCAGCCTAACGTCATACCAGATGATCCATTGCGTGCAGAGCTCGAGGCTCTGATCGTGAGAGAGATGGGCAAACCGCTCGCGCCTAAGACGGTCCTCTTCGTACGCGATATACCCAAAACCCGTAATGCTAAAGTCATGAGGCGTGTCATCCGAGCTACCTACCTGGGCGAACCCCCCGGCGACCTGAGCGCACTTGTAAATCCAGAGATCGTCGACGAGATTCGCCAGGCGATGTGAGGGACTCAATCTTGATAGATCAAGCAGTCCTCGTCATCGGCGCTGGTATTGCCGGTATCCAAGCCTCGATCGACCTGGCACAGATGGGCCTCCAGGTCTACTTGGTGGAGCGCTCACCCTCCATCGGTGGTCGGATGGCTCAACTGGATAAAACTTTCCCTACCAACGACTGTGCGATCTGCATCTTAGCACCCAAGATGATCGAGTGTGCCAGTCACGAGAACATCCACTTATTGACCTATTCTGAGGTCATCACAGTTAATGGGCACGCGGGTAATTTTCGTGTGAGCGCTCGCAAGAAGCCCCGTTACGTCAATCTGGATCGGTGCACCGGTTGTGGTGATTGTGTGGAGAAGTGTCCCCGACGAGTGCTGGACGAGTTCAACGTCAACCTGAATCGGCGGCGGGCGATTTACCTCCCCTTTCCCCAAGCGGTGCCACGTAAGATGACGATTGACGCCGAGTACTGCCTCTACCTGACGGACCTGGAGAAGGATCGGTGCCGCCTCTGCGAGGAAGTCTGTCAGGCGGGAGCGATCGACTGGGAGCAGCAGGAGGAAATCGTTGAATTGGACGTTGGGGCCGTCGTCGTTGCCACTGGCTTCGATCCCTACGACGTTTCGGCACTGGAGGAGTATGGATTCGGCACGATCCCGAATGTCATCACCGGCCTACAGTATGAACGGCTGGTCTCGGCCTCAGGCCCTACTGGTGGTGAACTGTTACGTCCCTCGGACGGGAAACATCCACATACGGTCGCCTTCATCCAATGTGTTGGCTCGCGAGACGTGAACCACAATCCCTACTGCTCCAGTGTGTGCTGCATGTTCGCCACCAAGGAGGCTATCCTGGCCAACGAGCACGACCCAGAGACGAGCTCCTATATTTTTTATACCGACTTACGGGCGGGTGGGAAGCGATTCCAGGAGTACATCACCCGAGCCAAAGAGGAGTACCAAGTAATCTATATCCGCAGTCGACCGGGGATCATCGGTGAGAATCCCGAAACGGGCGACCCCATCCTGCGCTATGAGGACACAAACCTCCGACAAGTGCAAGTGATGGAGGTGGATCTGGTAGTGCTGTGCCAAGCACTCATTCCCCGAGACGGCCAGCAAGAAGTCGCCGATTCACTGGGCATCGTCCTCGACGAGTACGGGTTTGTGCACACACCGGAGCCATTGCTTCACCCAGTGGATACAAGCGTTCCAGGTATCTTCGCCTGCGGCTATTGCCAGAGCCCCCAAGACATTCCCGATTCTGTGGCCCAGGCTTCCGGAGCGGCTGCGAGGGTGGCGGAGTTGCTGTGGAGAACATAGAGAAAGTCAGCGCGTTGAAGGAAATCCGGATTGGCGTGTTCATATGTCATTGCGGAACCAACATCGGCGGAGTCGTCGACGTCCCCGCTGTGGTGGAATACGCCCGCACGCTCCCATACGTGACTCATGCCGAGGATAACCTGTATAGCTGCTCCGAGGATGGACTGTCCTCCCTCAAGCAGGGCATCCGTGAACACCACCTCAACCGGGTGGTCGTCGCTTCGTGCACCCCGAGGACCCACGAACGACTGTTCAGGAACGCCTGCGAGGAGGCAGGGCTGAACCGCTACCTCTTCGAGTTCGTCAATATCCGGGAGCATTGCTCGTGGATCCACAGCCGGGAACCGGAGAAAGCCACGGAGAAGGCTCAACGGCTGGTTAAGATGGGGGTGGCCAAGGCCTGCCTACTGGAGCCGCAGCAGGAAGCCGAGAGCGAGGTCATTCCCGCAGCCCTGATCATTGGCGGAGGCATTGCCGGGATGACGGCAGCGCTGAACCTGGCACACCAAGGTTTCCAGGTTCACCTGGTTGAGAAAGAAACACATCTCGGTGGGCGATTGTTACACCTCAACCGACTGTGTCCTACCAATGAAGAGGCGGATGGATTCATCGAGCCGGTCATCAGGGAGGTGCAAGGACACGAGCGAATCGCACTGCATATGCCCGCCACCATCAAAGGGGTCAACGGCTACGTGGGGAAGTTCCAGGTCACTGTGGCTGAAAAAGGTGGGGAGCGTCTGTTTGATGTGGGGGTGGTTATCGTGGCAACCGGCGCTGATGTGTTGCAGCCGGTCGGCCTATACGGTTACGGTCAGTTCCCCAACGTATTCACCCAACTGGAATTGGAGGAGCAACTAAAGAAGGGGCTAACGGAAGTTGGGAGAGCGGTCATGATCAACTGCGTCGGCTCCCGTATCCCCGAACGGCCTTACTGTTCGCGTGTATGTTGTATGACCTCGTTAAAAAACGCCACCCAATTGAAGGAACGGAATCCCGAAGCCCACATCTACGTGCTACATCGGGATCTACTAACCTACGGTGTCGAGTACGAACGCTATTACCGGCGGGCGATGGAAACCGGCGTCCGCTTCTTGCGATATGATACTCAGAATCCCCCACAGGTCGTTGGTGATGGTCGCGCCGAGGCAGTGGTTGTCCGAGACGCGCTGCGGGGCCGGGAACTGCGTCTGCCGGTCGATCTGGTAGTGTTGAGCACACCGCTCATCCCCAGACCAGACAACGAGACGATCTCCCATTTATTAAAGGTGCCGGTAGGAGAATCTGGCTTCTTCCTTGAGGCGCATATTAAATTGCGTCCGGTGGAGTTTGCCACCGACGGGATCTATGTCTGCGGTGCGGCTCGTTGGCCTGCCGACATTTCCGAAAGCATCTCCCAGGCCTACGCAGCATCTTCCAAAGCTTCCATTCCTATGCGAACGGGTAAGGTCACCGCCGAGGCGATCACCGCCTTCTGCGACCTAGCCCGTTGTATGGGCTGCGGAACCTGTATCGTCACCTGTCCCTACAACGCTATCGAGTTGCAGGCATTGGAGGACGGGCGACAGGTAGCCAAGGTTAATCTGGTGCAGTGTAAGGGATGTGGCAGTTGCGTAGCTGCCTGCCCCAATGGGGCGATGCAGCAACGGGGCTTCACAGATCAGCAGGTGCTCCGTATGCTCGAGGTATGTATAAGCGAGTAAATGAAACATGGATGAGCCAACCTACCATCCGCGCATCATCGCCTTCTGTTGCAATTGGTGCTCCTACGCGGGAGCGGACCTGGCCGGTGTCTCCCGTCTGCAAATCCCTACGGACTTTCATGTCATCCGGGTGATGTGCTCGGCACGAGTGGCACCAGAATGGGTCATCAAGGCGCTGTCGAACGGAATTGATGGGGTGATGGTGCTGGGTTGTCACATCGGAGATTGCCACTACATTGACGGGAACCACAGAGCGGCGAAACGCTTCGCGCTCCTGAAAGAAATGCTGGATTACGTAGGAATCCACTCTGATCGGTTGCTGGTGGACTGGATCTCGGCGTCGGAGGGAGGTAAGTTCCAGAGGTTAGTGACGGAGTTTGTCGACCGTATGAGAGAGCTTGGGCCTCTAGATCGTAGGCAAAATGTGAGGTGAAACAGATGTCTGAAACAAAATCGAAAGTTGTTAAAAAGCCCTTCGTCGCCTTACGCCCAGTACCTGTCGTATTGGTGAGTTGTGGTCATGCTGAGCAAACCAACGTCCTCACGATCTCATGGACGGGGATCTTATGTTCCAAACCTCCCCAAATCGGCATCGGTGTGCAACCAGAACGACACTCCCATGGCTTGATCCAGAAGACAGGCGAGTTCGTGATCAATATTCCTGGCGAGGAGCTGATCAATGAGGTGGAGTATTGCGGCTTTATCTCAGGCCGAGAGGTGGACAAATTTGCTGCCCGGGGGCTAACCCCGATTCCTGGTTCAGCGATAGAGACACCGATCATTGCCGAATGCCCGATCAACATAGAGTGCCGAGTGGGTCATTATCTTCCATTGGGCAGCCATGACTTGTTTATCGGAGAGGTTGTGGCGGTGCAGATCAGCTCAGAGGTGCTGGATGAAGAGGGTCGAGTGGATGACCGAAAAATTAAACCCATCCTCTTCAACGCCAACGAATACTGGGGGTTGGGTGAGCTACTAGGTTCTTTCGGGTTCAAAAAAACGGGGTAGCGAACCATGGAAGTGGAAGTACCACAAGAGGTTCTTACACAAGAAACGCGCCAGATCGCAAGTCAGTTGCTCCACGACGATCACGTCATCGGCGTAGTAGGCTTGCGCTATGCTCATAACCACATCGGTCCGCACCTCTTCACCTTGGCAGACGACCTAGAAGGACTAACATTAGAACCCCGCTACCCTCTGGCTGACATCTGTCAAGTGATCCTCTCCAACCTCACGGAGGGCAAAGTAGGCGTCATCGTTAGAGGTTGTGACGAACGAGCGTTGATCGAGATGGCCAAGTTGGGGCGTGTGGAGATGGAGAGGCTTGTGCTCATCGGGTTAGCCTGCTCGGAAGCTCAAGCACGCGATTGTATCTGCGCACGTCCCTACCCCAGAAACATCCATGTTGGCCAGAAAGCAGACGGCGTCGCTCCTGTGGATGATGAGCGAGTGAAATCTTTGTTAGAGAAGGATGTGGGGGAGCGATGGGCCTTCTGGAAGCAGGAATTCGCCCGCTGCATCAAATGCTACGGTTGCCGGAATATCTGCCCCGTCTGTATCTGCGACGAGTGTGTGTTGGAGGAAGAGTGTTGGGTGAAACGAGGTCAGATCCCGCCGGAATTATCATTTCATCTTATCCGCGCATACCACATCGCCGACAAGTGCGTCGGCTGCGGTGCATGTGTGGCTGCTTGTCCGATGGAGATCCCCCTGACAACGTTCTACACGCTGGTGCAGGAGAAGATCAGGACACTGTTTAGCTATGAGCCCGGATTGGAAATCGGGCAGAAGTCACCACTTACGACAACGCTAGAGGAGACGCCACTCCGTGGACTATAGAACGGTGCTCACAACCTGTCCATATTGCGGCTGCGGTTGCGGCATGTATCTGCCCGTCCTTGACGGCCAACTGGGTCAACCCATCCCCGACAGGACTCACCCCCTCAGCGAGGGCCGGTTTTGCATCAAAGGTTGGAGTGCCGTCGAGCATGTGACCAGCCCGGACCGCCTGACCCAACCCCTCATAAGAACCGGTGACGACCTGAAGCCAGCCACCTGGGACGAGGCACTCGATCTTATCGCCTCTCGGTTGACAACGATCCGTGATCATCACGGACCCGACAGCCTGGCCTTCCTCTGTTCAGCCAAATGCACCAACGAGGAGAATTACCTTCTCCAGAAGCTCGCCCGAGCAGCGATCGGCACTAATAACGTAGATCATTGCGCTCGACTTTGTCACTCCCCCACCGTGGCCGGTCTGGTCACAGCGTTTGGCAGCGGGGCGATGACCAACTCCATTCCAGAGATCGAGGATTCCAACTGCATCCTGGTCACTGGATCGAATACCAGCGAGAACCATCCTCTCATCAGTGCTCGAATTCTCAAAGCTCAAAGGAGGGGAGCGAAGCTGATCGTGGTTGATCCCAGGTACATTCACCTGGCCCAATTCGCTGATGTCTACGCTCGATCCCGGCCAGGTAGCGATGTGGCCTGGATCAATGGTTTGATGCACATCATCCTTGCTGAAGGATGGGAGGATCGCGCCTTCATCGCCGCTCGCACCGAGGACTTCGATCGGTTAAGCGAGAATGTAGCCGAGTACACACCCGAGCGGGTTGAAGCGATTAGCGGCATTAATGTAGAACAACTGCACGAGATCGCACGGCTTTATGCTAGTGCTGAACGCGCTGCTATCGTCTACGCGATGGGTATCACGCAGCATATAACAGGCACAGACAACGTGCTTTCATTGGCCAACTTAGCTATGCTGACGGGGAATGTAGGTAAACGGAGTACAGGGATTAATCCGCTGCGGGGACAGAACAATGTTCAGGGCGCTTGCGACGTGGGAGGACTGCCGAACGTCTTCCCCGGTTACCAGCAGGTGGCGGATCCTCAGGTGCGGGAGAAATTCGCGGAGGCTTGGGGGATCAGATCCGATCTCAGAGGTCTCCCGGAGAATCCGGGTCTAACGGTGGTCGAGATGATGAACGCTTCTGTCGAGGGCGCGTTAAAAGGAATGTTCATCATGGCTGAGAACCCTATGCTCTCCGATCCCGATATCAACCATGTGCGAGAGGCGTTGCAAAACCTGGAATTCCTGGTCGTGCAGGATATCTTTCTCACAGAGACTGCCGAGTTGGCAGACGTCGTTCTCCCAGGGAGCAGTTTCGCCGAGCGCGATGGAACGGTGACCTCCACCGATCGTAGCGTACAGCGTATGCGTAAAGCCATAGAAACACCGAATGGTGCTCGACCCGACTGGGAGATCATCTGTCAAGTAGCGAAACGATGCGGGGGCAATGGATTCGAATACGGTTCGCCGGAGGAAGTGTTCGCCGAGATCGCAAACCTAACACCGATCTACGGTGGCATAAGTTATTCGCGCTTGGATAATGAGTGGCTGCGCTGGCCTTGTATCTCAGTTGACGATCCCGGCACCGAATTCTTACACCGAGATCAGTTCACCAGAGGACGCGGCCTTTTCACGTCGGTGGACTACAGAGATCCGGCCGAACTCCCAGACGAAGAATACCCGTTCATGCTTACCACCGGTAGGCTGATCTTCCATTTCCATACGGGCACCCTGACACGGCGCTCACCCAGCCTTGCCCGCGAAGTGGAGGAGGGATTCATCGAGCTTAGCCCTTATGATGCACAGCAGTTGGATGTCTCCGATGGCGAAAAAGTCACGGTCACCTCCCGGAGGGGTGAGATCAATATCAAAGCCAAAGTGACGCCCACAGTGTCCAGAGGATTGGTGTTCATTCCATTCCACTTTGCCGAGAGTGCAGCTAACGTACTCACCCACCGGATGCTCGACCCCGTGGCCAAGATTCCCGAGTACAAAGTGTGCGCTGTTTCAGTCGTTAAAGGTCATTAGCCAGATGTCTGATGTGATAGAGCAGCTCGCAAGTAAACATGGCCTCTTTCTTTGCGTGGAATGTGGCAAATGTGTTGCAGTCTGTCCGATTGGAGAGGTTTTCAATAACTTTTCGTATGAGGTCTCTCCCCGTGGTGTCATCGAAAGGATAGTAATAGACCCGGAGATACCGGAAGACGACAGTATGTGGTACTGCCTGACCTGCGATCTATGCACGAATTTATGTCCGGCGGGTGTACGTTTTCGTGATTTTGTTGAAGCGGCTCGCCAATGGTTGATAAAAACAGGGGTCACTCAGTACGGTTCTTTTTGCGACAGTTGTGGCACGTATCTTTATCCACGGCATACCTTTGAGTACATGAAACAAACCCTGGGGGAAAACACAGAAGAACTCCTGAGACTCTGCCCAAGGTGTCGGCGTTACAAAATCGGGGGAAAGGTAAAAACGCTGCTGCCGGGAAAGCAAAAGGTAAGCACGCCACGGGCCCATGCGGAAGATAACCAATGAAGGTTCATCTCAAAATTTTCCTCCCTGCCCTGCCTGAGGCGATCGGAAAGAACGAATTGGAGGTTGAATTTTCCGGAGCAACGGTAAATCATCTGATCGAATCGCTCGTCGAACGGTATGGCCAAAAAGCCAAGCAAGCGTTGCTCGATGAAAAAGGTGCGTTTGATCCATTGGCCCAGGTGTTGCTCAATGGAGAGGAGTAGGTGACCTACGACCAGCTTGACACAGCGCTGCAAGAAGGTGACCGACTGATACTCATGATGATGATGGCAGGAGGGTAGCTGGAAAGGCAGTAAGGAAAAGCTGCAGAAGTAACCAACGAAGATCCTAGAACGTGAAGGGGGACAAGTTAAAGAAGATCTTGACAATAGAAGGCAAGAAACGATTTTAATAATTTCTAGTCTTAGAGCTTATACGGAAAATGACAATTGCGCTTGATTCCACGGTCGTCGACCTTCACGTTCACATCATTCCGTAGGACATGTTGAATCAAGTGGCAGCAGCTGCGATGAAAGCGACTCAACCAGACCACAACTTACTGCATGAATTGATCATCAACATCGATAAAATTAGTGGCATATACGGATGCGCGCAATATCGAGTGGTTGGGTTTAATCAATTACCTTAGCCCCGAGGTGATGGGTTTCACCGAAGCGATAAACGATTTCTCTTCCAGCTTTGCCGCCTACTATCCACATCGCTTAATTCCCTTTGGGGGTGTCGAACCACGCCTCACTCCGGATATGGCTGCTCACATGGATCGCCTGTTGGGTGAAATGATGATCAAGGCCATCAAAATCCATCCCCCACATCAACTCTTCAACGTAAATGATTATCTACTTGATCCCGAGTTCAAAGCTCTGACTGTTGTGTACGAGAAGTGTATCGAATACGATGTACCCCTGATGATCCATACTGGCACGTCTATGTTCCAAGAGGCTCGTAATCGTTACGCTGATCCAATGCCAGGCGACGACCTAGCCGTCGATTTTCCCAATTTGAAGATCATCCTTGCTCATGCTGGACGACCACTCTATACCGACACTGCTTTCTTCCTTCTGCGTCGTCACCCCAACGTGTATTGCGACATTTCCAGTGTTCCTCCACAATCCCTGCTTCAGTACTTTCCATGGTTAGAGTGCGTTGCTGAAAAAGCCATGTTCGGATCGGACTGGCCCGGTCCTGGTGTAAAGGATATCGGTGAAAATATCCAGCAATTTCTGTCTCTTGACTTATCCAATGACTTGGGTTTTTTAAGCACTGGACTATGCATCCAATCAAATCAGGTCATACTCAGCGGTGGTAGGTCCAACCCTGGTTACAGGTGATGTTGATGACATAAGTGCACTCAGTATGTTTCGGAAAATTCAGGAATCGCTGTTTTATGGTGGCTCTTGGGTTGAATTATTTTGAACTTCTAGACATGCAAGCCCTGCAAGAGAAGGAAGATATTTCAAACAATGAGGCAGAAGAGGTGATCTCGTACTGCATTGAAGTGATCCTCCATATCGAATCTAAACTTGGTGATATTCAGAAGTGGTGGTTCTAAATGCCTTCTGACTGTTTGACTTACATCTAAGCAAACAGATAATCCCCGCCTCGCGAGGGTCGGGGTTTTTTTATGTCACGGGAGCAGTCAAGAGTCCAGGAACCTGGCCCCAGATGCAAGGAGAGCACATTCGAATATAGGCAATAATGCCTTCAGATTGGGAGGACATGAAGTGACCGGAACTCAGGATCTTGAAATATTGGCAAGGATTAATGAAATAACAACTACTGTCACGAAGGAAACTCTTAGGGACATATATATGGAGGCCTGTCCTTTGGCTTTTCTTCTTCAGTCACCAACCAATCGTCAACATGCTCAGTATTATCTTAGCCATCTTGAACAGATGGCCAAGAAAGCAACTATTGGTTGGTCATTGTTCATATCTCCCGAGCTCCATAAGAGTGAACTTGACGATGATCAAATAATCAGGCTTATCTTTATAGTAGCAACGCTCCAAACATTTATTGAGGGAGTTGAAGCCCTTGATGCTTATGGACTGTAACGGTGAGTACCTTTCACGGTCCTAATAGGTATGAGGAACAACATGAAGGGTAGTAATAGGGCTTTTCTCATTATTTTTTTTTAGGGAATTATGATTTAGAGATCAGGGATGGGTGGTTGGGAATGGAGTCCTTAGAGGAGGAATCAGAATAGAGAATGGATTTCATTTTAACCCGGGGGTGAGATTTGGCAGGGGTTCATCCCCAGTAGCTACTGGGCGGGTAGGGTCGGCGCACCACTCGGACCAGGAGCCTGGATACAAGCGAGCGCCGTCTAATCCGGCGTAGGCCAAGGCTAGCAAGTTATGGCAGGAGGTGACTCCTGAGCCGCAATAAGAGATGATCGATTGTGGTGATATCTCACCAAGCAGTTTATTAAAATTTGCTCGAAGAGTTTCCCGTGGGAGAAAATGCTCCATGTCGTCGAGGTTATTACCCCAGAAGTGATTGACGGCATCGGGTATGTGGCC
>CAYLOP010000086.1:0-13321 GCA_964385305.1 uncultured Anaerolineaceae bacterium
ATTATTATTTCGGTTTTGTGATTGTCGGGATGCCCATCAAGCTGCTCGGCATGGTGCCATCCATCGCTTATAACCTGGTTCTCCCGACGCTTTTTGCGTTGTTAGCATTGGCGGCCTACAGCGCTGGTTTTAATTTGGTGGCGCGCTGGAAGGATCATGCGGTGGAGGTATTCAAGCCGAACCCGCGCATTGCCGGAGCGGCTGCTGCCTTGGCTGTGGTGGTCCTGGGGAACCTAGGCACAGCGCGTATGTTTTATGACGGCTTGAAGGAGATCGGTAAAGCATCGGAGGGCGAATCTAGCAACGTGTTGGTGGGTGCCGCGCAGGTTGTCCGAGGATTGGCTCGCTACCTGACGTTTGAAGAACCCATGCCTTATCCAACACACCAGTGGTACTGGAATCCAAGCCGGGCGATCACACCGGCAGAGGGTGAGGCTGGCCCGATTACCGAGTTCCCCTACTTCACTTTCCTTTATGCCGACTTGCATGCCCACATGATAAACAGGCCGCTTACGATCATGGCGATCGGTTGGGCCTTAGCGTGGCTTTTCCGAGCTGCAGCGCGGGGTAAGCGCAGATGGCTCGAGGAAGTTCTATCTTTGCTGCTTGGCGGGCTGATCTTTGGCGCGCTGCGTCCCACAAACACATGGGATTACCCCGTCTACTGGGTGCTTGGTGGGCTAACCATGGTGTATGCTGCATGGCTGCGCCACCGGGAATTCAATGTGGCGAGCGTTACCGAGGCGCTGCTTGGAGCGGCAGGACTCATTGTGCTCTCGCAGGTTCTCTACTATCCCTACCATATGTGGTACGGTCAGGGATACATGGAAATCAGATTTTGGGACGGATCGCTCACACCACTCCTGGACTATCTCACTGTCCATGGCCTGTTCCTTTTTGTTGTGGTCTCATGGCTCATCTGGGAGACGCGAAAGTGGATGGAGGCCACACCGATCTCGGCGTTAAGTCGTTTGCGGCCTTTTGTTCCCACAATCGCCGTGATAGGGCTGGTCCTTGTCGGGGGGACGGCGCTGCTGGTTGGGAAAGGTTATGCCGTCACCCTGATCGCCGTCCCGCTGCTGGTCTGGTGCGGCATCCTGATCTTTCGCCCGAATTTTGGCGTTGAGAGGCGTGTCGTTATCAGTATGATCGCAGTTTCGCTGGCGCTCACTCTCCTGGTCGAATTCATCGTGCTGTTGGGCGACATCAGCCGCATGAACACAGTCTTCAAGTTCTACCTGGAGGTCTGGGAGCTCTTTAGCCTATCGGCGGCGGCTGGGTTGGCATGGCTGCTGGCGGAGCAGGTAAGGTGGGGTCGGTGCTGGCGATTGGGGTGGAATCTCATTCTAGGGTTTTTGGTCTTGGGAGCTGCGCTCTATCCCCTTGCCGCAACGCCCGCCAAGATGCAGGATCGCATGTCCGAGCTGGCGCCGCATACACTTGATGGGATGGCTTTTATGCCGTACGCAGAGAGGAGTGAGCTCGGAGAGCGTTTCTCGTTGGAATCCGAATATCACGCTATCCGTTGGATGCAGGAGAATGTGCAGGGGACACCTGTGATCGTGGAGGCCAATATCCCCGAATACAGATGGGGTTCGCGCTTCACGATCTACACAGGCCTTCCGGGAATCTTAGGGTGGAACAACCACCAACGTCAGCAGCGTGTGTCAGCGGAGCCGGGCGTTGTGGAAAATCGTGCAGAGGAAGTCCTGGATTTCTACCTCACACGCTCCGTCGATGAGGCGCGCGATTTTCTGGAACGCTACAATGTTCGCTACGTGATTCTCGGCAACGTAGAGCGCATTTACTTTGAAGAGGTCTACCCGTGTCTTCCGGTTGGTGGTGGGGAGACTGTGACCTGCGATCTGCGTGGCTGGCCTTGGGGGATGGAATCCCCGGATGTACCCGCCTCGGATTGCTATCCACGTGAGGATGGGACGGATAGTCCGCAGTTGGTTTGCCCAACGCACGGTCTGGAGAAATTCGACGCCATGGCTGCCTCCGGCATTCTAAGCGAGGCCTACAGTGAAGGGGACGTCGTTATATATGAGGTGACGCCATGATCGTCGCAGCGCTTTCCTGGTGGCTTGCAAGCAGTCTTCTCGGGATTGTTGCCCTGCCGATCATCTGGCGGCTTTTCTCAAGCCTCCCCGATCGCGGTTATGGCTTTAGCCGTGCGTTCGGTTTGATCGCAGCAGGCTACATCCTGTGGTTGGGCGCATCGCTTGGTGCTCTACAGAACACCTTGGGCGGCGCGCTGACGGCGATTCTTGTCGTTGCAGGCTTCGCATTTGGGTTGGGGTATGGTCAGCGCAGAGAGCTTCTTCATTGGATTCGGGCGAATTGGCGCATGATCGTCGTTATGGAGTTGCTTTTCCTGTTCGCATTTGCCTTTTGGGCGTTCGTGCGTGCCAACAATCCTGAGATCGAAGGCACCGAGAAACCCATGGAGATCGCGTTTCTAAACGCAATCTTGCGTTCGGAAGGGTTCCCGCCCAACGATCCATGGCTCTCCGGGTATGCCATTTCATACTATTATTTTGGATACGTACTCCTGGCTTTCCTAACTCGAGTTACGAATGTATCGAGCAGTGTGGCTTTTAACTTGGGTAGCAGCCTCTGGTTTGCTTTCAGTTTTTTAGGGGCTTACGCACTTCTCTACAACTTGATCAGCGCAAGGCAGAAGTCACCCCGCCTCGCAGCCCCTCTGCTCGGACCACTCTTCGTGGTCATCAGCGGCAATCTCGAGGGTTTCCTGGAATTTTTACATGCAAGGCATGTGTTCTGGTCGCAAACTACGAGTGGGGAGTTTGTCTCATCCTTTTGGACGTGGCTTAATCTAGAAAATCTCCTCGATCCGCCGCTAACCGAGATAGCTTGGATTCCAAGTCGCCATTGGTGGTGGTGGCGGGCCTCACGTGTGATTCGGGATATTAACCTGCAAGGTGTGCCGATCGGTGTCGAACCGATTGATGAGTTCCCCTTTTTCTCTTTTCTCTTAGCGGACAACCATCCACATGTGCTCGCGCTGCCGTTTGTCTTGATGGCCGTTGCTTTCGCGTTGAATATATTCCTGGCTGGCAAATCGCCGAGCTTCCAGTTAGGGGAATTCAAACTATCCCCGAAGCTCCAAACAGGAGCCAAGATCATTGTCACCTTGGCTATTCTCATCCTGGGTGCAAGCCACATAAGCAATGCTGCGTTGACGGGAGTGCCTTTCAGCGTGGCGGCTCTAGATGCGCTGAAGGCGATGGTCTTGGCGGGCATCCTCGTGTGGGTGCTTGGCGTGGTGATCCGGCTTCTCTCAGGCGCAGTTCCTTCTGCGCTTCCCAAAGGTGCTTTTTGGTTTGGCGCGTGGCTTTTTGGTGGATTGCTATTCCTCAACACGTGGGATTTCCCAATCTACTTCAGCCTTCTCCTTGTTACGCTTTGGTGGACGGTGCGTAGCGAGGCACCCTTCGTGATCCTCAAGCGCCTCGGCATGACAGCCGTGGGATTGACCGTGATGGGAGTATTATTTTACTTGCCCTGGTATCCTGGCTTCGCCTCTCAAGCAGGTGGAATCCTGCCGAACATGGTATTCTCAACTCGCTTGCCACATTTTCTTGTTATGTTCTCACCGTCCTTCATACCCGTTGCCCTATGGATGATTGGGAGAATTCGGCCCGGCTTTCACCGGGCTCAGTTGGCATGGGTCGCCTCGATCGGGATAGGCGTTCCCCTCATGCTCATGTTGCTCTCATGGTCGCTTGGCATTGCGATGGCGGTTATCTTGAACCGCCAGGATCCGGTGGCATTGTCGGGGATCTTGAGCCTCATGGGCTCAGATTCCATGCAGGGAGTGTTTGGGGGATCCCTGCTGCGATTGCTAACGCGCTCATGGACCTCCTGGGTTCTGGGGTTATTAATTGCGGCGGTTACGCTTGTAATAATGCGTGTAGACAATCATTCCGAGACGATGCAAGAGGGTGGAGATACGCCTTGGCCATTTGTTGCGCTGCTCATTGGCATCGGAGCGCTGCTCGTGCTCGGTCCCGAGTACCTTTACCTGAAGGATCAATTCGGCAGCCGGATGAACACGATCTTCAAATTCTATTTCGCAGCCTGGAACCTATGGGGAATTGCTGCAGCATATGCGACCTACGCGCTCTGGTCACGTACCCGAAGGATGCACTGGGGGTGGGCGGTAATCGCCATCATCCCATTGCTCCTGGGTATGTTTTACCCGCTGATGGCCACAGTGACGAAGACAGCGGGATTTTCATCCCCCAATGGTAAGACGCTGGACGGCGCTGCATTCATCTCCTTGCGCAACCCTGATGATTATGTCGCCATGCAGTTCATCAGCACACAACTGCATGATGGTGTGCTCGTCGAGGCGGTCGGTGGAGCCTACACATACTTCGGCCGCATGTCTACGTTCACCGGAGTCCCAACGGTCCTGGGATGGCCTGGGCATGAGAGTCAGTGGCGTGGTGGATATGTGGAGATGGGTTCCCGGCAAGCAGATATCGACACGCTGTATCGCACTCGATATTGGGATGAGGCGAAAGGAATAATGGACCGTTATGCCATCGATTATGTCTATGTGGGCGCACTTGAGAGAATGTCGTATGAGCCGCTCTACGAGCTAAAATTCGAAGCCCACATGGATTTGATCTTCCAATACGGGGAAGCGAGAATATACGCACGGCGCGGGGAGGCGACCCCATGAGGACGGATAAGCTTCGCATACCGCTGGAAAGCGTGCTATATCTTGGTATTCTGGTCATTGCGCTGCTGCTGCGGTTTGCGAATCTCGGCTACGCACCCTTGACGGATGCTGAGGCTGCGCACACCTTGGCCGCAGCCAGCGCCACACCTGCCGCTTCGCCTTTCTGGCTGGAAGGGCAGCGCATCGTGCCGCAAGCCCCAGCTTATCATGTGGTTACAGGTGCCGTGTTCCAACTTTTTGGAACCTCGGATGTGGGAGCCAGAATTGTCCCGGCGCTTGCAGGGCTTACGCTCATTGTGGCGTTCACCTTCGTGAGACGTATCTTCCAGCGTGGAACCGCGTTATTTTTCGCCGTACTGCTCGCAATATCGCCTGTTCTCGTGACGGCTTCAAGGACCGCGAACGGGGATTCGATTGCACTCCTGGGTTTGGTCAGCGCTGCATGGTTTATGCTGGGAATCTACCGTGGTGACATTCGAGATGACAAGCTGGCTTGGGCCGCAGCCGCGCTTGGGATTGCCCTGACAGCAGGGAGATCGGGCTGGCATGGATTGCTCTCTCTCGCCATCGGTGTGTTTTTCATCTGGCTGGGAAGAGCAGGCTTGCAGATGAAGCTGGGATGGCGACTAAGCAGACCACAGCTCATGCGGGGTTTGTTGATGGTCTTAGGGACGGTAGTGCTGGTTTCGACGGGGTTTGGGTTCTCGTGGACTAATTTGGCAGGCTTCGGCGAGGGCTTTGGCGCTTGGATGGCGGGTTGGTTTACTCGAGGCGCAACCTCGGCACTGACCATGGTAGCTATGCTTCTGCTCTATGAGCCACTCATCACTCTATTTGGCGTCTATGGTGCCTTCCGAGCCATGCGAGCGGGGGATGCGGTAGGAATGATGGCAGGGAAGTGGGCACTCGCGGCCGCACTCGTTGTCCTGCTCTATCCCTCTCGCCGTGCGCCAGACCTGATGTGGATTGTCGTACCGCTTGCTTATCTGGCTTCCACTGCATTAATGGAGGTTCTGACGCGTCTTTCGAGTTGGCGAACGTCGATAGAATTCCTTGGATTATGTATCTTGCTTGTTGTCCTGGTCCTTTTCTGCTACCTGCAGCTGGCAGCCTTTGCTTCCGGCACAGGGCCTTCCTACGACATTCTGGATCCTAGCCTGCGTCTTTGGATTATCGGTGGTGTGATTGTCCTCGGTGCACTCTCCGTACTGTTTTTTGGACTTGGTTGGGGCTGGAAGCTTGTGAGAGATGGGACGGCGCTTGTTTCTGCTGTGACTCTTATACTGATCATGATTTCAGCAGCATGGCGCCTCAACTTCACATCACATGCCCTGCATGCAAAGGACCTTTGGCGAATCCAAGTTACCACACAGGGCACACGCCTTCTGGACGATACCTTGGTGAATCTCTCACGCGTGAAGATGGCGGGCGAAGATACAATGAGGGTCAAGGTCATTGGTGGCGCTACGCCCAGCATGGCCTGGGTCCTGCGAGGGTGGGAAGCGGCTGGTTCAGATGAGATGTCAGGGGGCGATGCTCTGCCCATCTTGTTAACACGCGAGCAGGCGAGCATTCCGGCGTCTGCGCAGGATTACATCGGTCAAGCGGTGAAGGTCAGCGAACGTAAGGGATGGGTCGGTATACTGCCGCCTGAACCGGTTCGCTGGTGGATGCGAGGGGAAGCGCCAACGTTTGACGAATCATGGGCGCTCTTCGTTCGTAGAGACATCGCGAGCCTGGGTGAGGATCAACTTTCTTCATTCGATAGTGAATTCGAAGGTGAGTAATCGAGGGATGACTTTGAAACGTATGATCGCGATCGACGGTCCGGCTGCATCTGGCAAGTCCACTGTTGCACAGCGTCTGGCAAGCGAACTAGGGTATCTCTATTTTGACACCGGTGTGATGTATCGCGCAGCGACATTAGCTGCCTTGCACCATGACATCTCGATCGATGATGAGGCTGCGGTTTCCCGCATCGCGGAGACGATCCACATCGATGTGCGACCGGCATCGATAGACGACGAACGACAGTATGATGTTATTATGGATGGGGAAGATGTGACATGGGCGATTCGTACACCTGTCGTCGATGCGAATGTCTCACAGGTATCGCTCTATGCACGTGTAAGAGAGGCGATGACACAACGCCAACGCGAGATCGGCTTGCGCGGGCGAGTGGTCATGGTGGGACGTGATATCGGGACTGTTGTGCTGCCAGAGGCTGATTTGAAGATTTATCTTGATGCTTCCGCCGAGGTACGCGCCCAGAGACGTTTTTTGGAAGTCATGGAGCGGGGCGAAGATGCGAATTTCAATGAGATTCTAGCATGCATGCGCGATCGAGATCGCATCGATTCCACACGCGAACTTGCGCCCTTGAAACCTGCAGACGACGCAATTCTGCTCGATACAACCGACCTGAGCATCGAGGAAGTCCTTTCGCGTGTACTTGCGTGGGTTGCCTGAAGTACGTGAGCTCTTCTGAAAGCCCGGCACGTCTTCAGCCATGGTTCATTCCAATGGGTAGGTGAAACCCAATGTCGGATGAGTTAAAGATCCCCTTTTGGGTCCGTGTCTTTCGAGTTCTGGCGCGGCCGACATTTCGTACCTTATTTCGAATCTTGGCCAAAGTCCAGGTCGAAGGCATCGAAAACCTACCCACTGAGGGTGGATACCTTGTAGCTGGCAATCATGTATCCATCTACGATCCGCCCTTCATCGTGACGTTCTGGCCACGCACGGTCGAGGTTGCCGGGGCCGTAGCCGTGCTCGAGCGACCTTTTCAGGGTCGTTTGATGCGCATGTATGGGGCTATGCGCGTACATCGAGGCGAATATAACCGAAGCCTCCTCGAGGATATGGTAAGGCGTCTCCAGGCCGGAATGCCAGTGCTCATCATGCCCGAAGGTAGAAGGTCGCACAATCCAGGGATGCAGACGGCTTGGCATGGGACAGCCTATGTCGCTATGAAAGCCAATGCACGGGTGGTACCAGTGGGGGTTACCGGGACGGACGGCGTTGTCAAATTGTGGAAACGCCTGCGTCGGCCAACCATGCGTATGGTGATTGGCAAGCCTTTAGATCCTCCGCCCGTTGACTTGCGATCGCCGAATCGCAAAGCGGAACTGATACAGAATACAGACCGTATCATGTACGCGATTGCTGAGCTCTTACCACCCGAATACCAGGGCGTGTACAAACTGCCTGGAAAATCGACCGCCTGATGAATGGGGATGGCGGGATCGATGGGGAGCGTTTGATCCCATCGTAGAAATAAGGAGTTTGAAGTGCTCGTCGAGCAAGCCCATAAAATACATCGGGGTAGTACATACGATCACACACATTTTGAACGACGGCGAAACGTCCTACGGTGGATGATCGACAATATCGGCTTTCGTTTCCTTGCGAAAATCGACAAGGTTGAAGGGTTGGAAGACTTTCCTATGACCGGTCCTGCCATCGTGATGATCAACCACATTGCATTCATCGACCCCATCGTCGTCCTGGGCAATTTACCACGTAATATTGTGCCGATGAGCAAGGTTGAGGCTTATCGTTATCCAATTTGGGGGATCTTTCCGTGGCTGTGGCATGTGATCCCTGTGCACCGCGAAACGGTGGATCGTGATGCGCTCCGTATGGCGCTCGATGTTTTGGGCGCAGGTGAAGTGATCCTGGTCGCGCCGGAAGGGACGCGCAACCCGAGACTCCAACGCGCCAAAGTAGGTGTGGCCTATCTTGGAAGCCGGAGCGGTGCTCCGGTTGTACCAGTGGCTGTCGAAGGGACTAGCGGCTTTCCAACCCTCAGCCGTAAACGCTGGCGTAAACCTGGCGCGGTTGTACGTATCGGGCGGCCTTTCCGTTTTCGATTAACAGGTCATCGCGCACGTCGGGACGAGTTGCGCATCATGACCGATGAAGCGATGTTCGTATTGGCGTCGATGTTGTCAGAAGAGCGTCGGGGCCATTATGCTGACATGAGCAGAGCAACAACCGAAACCATCGAGTTTCAGTAATTCTCCCGTCAGCGCTTCACCCTTCAAGAGTTCGGGAAACAAAAACACGCGCTAAGTCACTGCTCGCATTTGGGAACTTAGAGCAGCTAGAATGCGTCTAGAAGTATGTGTGCAGAAAGCTCCTCGGGTGCATGGAGCGGATGCATGTCAGCATGAAACAAATCATTTCCATACCATTGGAGGTTTACGATGTCAAAGATAACAAGCAAAACATGTCTGATCCTGTTGCTGATGGCAATGGGATTGGCGATTTTTGCAACCGGTTGTAGGACGATAAGCACACCCACCGATGCCCAAACCCCACCGTCCATCACGGTCTCGGGTTTTGGGGAGGCTCGGGGCGCACCTGATATGGCAACTATCCAACTCGGGATCAGTGCTCTCGATGGCGACGTGGGTAAGGCGGTCCGCGAAGTTAATAGGATCACGCAGGCTGTCAAGGCTTCAGCCGTCGCCGCAGGGGTTGCCGAGGTGGATATACAGACCACAAATTACAGCGTCTGGCCGGAAGAGCGTTATGACCCTGAAAGAGGTCTGCCGACTGGAGAACGCATCTTCCATGTCGATAGCATGATGCAAGTCATCGTGCGAGACGTGGATACGATGGGCGATGTCATCAGCGCAGGTCTGGAGGCAGGCGCCAACAATATCTACGGCATCTCGTTTGGCGTACAAGAGACCGAGATTCTGTCCGCCGATGCGCGCTCACAGGCGCTGGCGGACGCGCAGGAGCGGGCGAGCCAACTTGCAGCAGGCTTAGGATTGACGCTGGGTGACCCCATCAGTATCACAGAAGGGGCGAGCGAGGCTGCCTCCGTACCTGCAGCTCGAGAGGTTGCAGCCGGTATCGGCGGTGGAGGCGGTGCGCCTATCAGCCCAGGTGAGACGCTCGTGCGTGTGCAGGTTTCTGTGACCTACGCGATCCTTCCATAGAACGCGTTCTGAGGCAGCGAGAATAGGGGCCTAAGCATGAATCAGACGAGAACGACGGGTGAAGCTGTCCACACAGTCTTTACCCGCCGGTTCTCGCTCTCTTGCAGTCTTGGGTGTGCGTTTTGCGCTTCTGGGAAGATCCCGGCGTTTTGCGGGTATAATGGTGGGGCAATTAACGAGTTGGCAAACGAGGAGGTGAACGGGAGATCGTTTCAACGTAGGGAAAGGTAGCGCAAGGCCCCGGGAAAATCGGGGAGACGAGGATGAGGGTTCCCTGTTTCGCAGCAGGGCTAACCGAATAAACCTGGCGGTTCACACCCGCCAGCTCGGGAAAATCGAGAGATCAGCGGATGCCCTCCGGGCGTGCCACGGCCCGTACTTTCCCCTCTAACTGGATATATCACGGCAAAGATCGCACCGGTGACGGAGCGGGCAAAAGCGTGATGGGTGGCATTCAAAAACGTAGCGAACTTCCTATGGAGGCGACTTATGTGCGGCATCGTCGGTTACGTCGGTACGCGTGACGCGACGTCGATCATTTTTGAAGGGCTGAAGCGGCTTGAGTATCGCGGGTATGACTCAGCCGGTCTGGCGGTGATTCAAGATGGTAAGATCAAGATTCGTCGTGACGCCGGAAAGTTGGCGCGTCTGGGAGCGCTTCTTGATGAGGATCCGGTTCAAGGTCAGATAGGGATCGGCCACACGCGCTGGGCGACGCATGGCGTTCCAAGCGCGCGCAACGCCCATCCTCATGTTGGTGCTTCTGGCGAAGTTGTCGTCGTCCACAACGGCATCGTCGAGAATTACCTCACCTTACGTGATGAGCTAACTGCGGAGGGAGTGACCTTTAACTCCGACACCGATTCGGAGATCATTGTTCATCTGGTAGAGCGGTATTTGGCGATGGGGCACGATCTGGCCGAGGCGGGTCGACGAGCGATCCTGCACCTGCAAGGTTCGCACGGCATTGTGCTCTTATCCATCCGTGAGCCCAATCGTATTGTCGCGGCGCGCGTCGGAAACGCGGGCGGGGTAGTGATTGGGGAGGGTGAAGGGGAGATGTTCATTGCCTCAGACTTGCCAGCCATCCTGGAGCACACGCGGCGAGTGGCGTTCCTCGACCCGGGGCAGATGGCCATTGTCACGCAGGATGGATTCCAGATGTGCAGTTTGGCAGGCGAATCGATTACACTGGACGTGCAAACGGTGCCCTGGGATCCTGTCTCGGCGGAGAAGGGTGAATACAAGCACTTCATGCTCAAGGAGATTTTTGAGCAAGTCCGCTCAACTACGGACACGATCGCTGGGCGCGTCGATTTTGACCAGGGTCGCATATTTCTCCCCCAACTGAATCTAACGCCTGAGATTGCTTCTCAGGTTCAGAAGATCATCATCACGGCATGCGGTACGGCGGCGCATGCTGGCATGGTGGGTAAGGTGATGATTGAGCGCTTGGCACGCATCCCTGTCGAGGTGGATATCGCCTCGGAATTCCGTTATCGCGATCCGATTGTGGATGAACATACGGTCGTGCTGGCCATCAGTCAATCTGGGGAGACGGCGGACACGCTGGCAGCCATGAATGAAGCACGCGAACGCGGGGCTATTCTGTGGAGCATCGTGAACGTCATTGGCTCCCAGGCGATGCGCATAGCCGACGGATATATCGGCATGCAGACCGGTCCGGAGATCGGAGTGGCCTCTACCAAGGCTTTTACCGCGCCGTTGATTGATCTGTATATGCTGGCGATCTTACTCGGTGACATGCGGGGTGTGATTGAGCCTGAACGTAGGCGGAAGCTCACACGTGACTTACGGCTCATACCCGATCTGGTGGGGAAGTGCCTCGACCGCGCTGAACAAGCCGAAACCATCGCTCGAGAGTTCAAGGATGTCTCGCATTGCTTATACCTCGGTCGAGGGGTTAATATGCCCATCGCTTATGAGGGCGCGTTGAAGTTGAAGGAAATCTCCTACATTCATGCTGAAGCCTACCCGGCTGGTGAGATGAAGCATGGCCCGATTGCCTTGATCGATGAGGAGATGCCTGTAGTGGCGATTTGCCCGCGCGATCCCTGGTATGAGAAGATGTTGAGCCAGATCGAGCAGACAAAGGCGCGCGGCGGAATCGTTGTCGCCGTAGCGACGGATGGGGATGAACTGCTACCAACGATCGCCGACCACATCCTTTGGATTCCTGAAACACCCTGGCTTCTCAACCCTATCACCACAACGATCCCTCTGCAGTTGCTGGCTTACTACATCGCTGTCTTACGGGGCGCCGATGTGGACCAGCCCCGCAACCTGGCCAAGAGCGTAACGGTCGAGTAGCGCACGGTTGATAGAAATTGTTGGTCGGATGAAACACAAATGGCGGGTGGACTCTTTGTCCACCCGCAGTTTGTTGATCGTGTATTCTTCGGAGACTTTTCTTGGCGAATTTGCAGGATTTCTTGTGTAAATACATGGCTCCTACAAACTGAGATACCAGAAGAGCTTCTTGAGTTAACGGATCTGGAAACCCAGAAGTATAATACTTATCCATACCTAGTGCTGGATACTTACTACGGGTACATACGCGAACATAGCCAGGTGGAGGAAGAGCTGCTAGTGAAGGGTATTAGCGAGGATGGGTATCAGGGGATTCTTGGCGTTACTATGGCCGCTACAGAAGAAGAAGCCACCTGGAGAGGTTATTCTTGCACCTTCTGGCACGTGGCCAGGATGCCAGAGCGGTGCGTTGTGTGACATCAGATGAGATTAAGGATCTCCAAAAAGCGAGTTGATCGAGTATAAAATCATCGATATCCACTTCTCGAACGCAGAATACTATTTGATGGCAATGGAGTGGATATTATTTGAATCCATATTGACGAAGGGCTCCTAAAGCTTGCTCAAGATGGTGGCGCATACATTCTTTTGCTTCCTTGGGGTCACGATTGCGAATTGCATTGTAGATATCTTTATGAGCCTTCAGTGATATTTCAGATTGACCAGGGATACTTAGTGAATGCTGTCGACTTTCTTGAAGATGTTCCCAAATTGCTGACATGATACGCATCACCACACGGCTTCGTGATGCTCGTGCTATATAGTCGTGGAAAACAATATCCTGAATGGCACCTGTTTCTCCTCTCGATATTGCTGCCTCCATTTCAGATAAGACGTCATCAAGTTTTTTGATCTCGTCATCATTGGCACGCTCAGCAGCCCAAGCAGCAATCTGAGCCTCGAGTACTATTCTTACTCCAAAGAGATCCTCAAGCAATTCCCTTTTATCCGCGAGGAATAGATCCGATGTGAGTGCTTGATCTATAGATCCCAGCTCACAAGCCACAAACGTTCCAATACCAGTACGGGCTTCAACAATGTCAGTACTTTTAAGCAATTGGAGACCTTCTCGTACCGAAGCTCTACTAAAACCCATTAATGATGCAAGGTCCCGCTCGGAAGGCAATTTGCTCCCAGGAGGAAATCTGCCTTTTTCAATTTCTCCCTTTATTCTATTCGCTACAATTGTAGCAAGATTCTTTTGATTCATTTTCTAATGTGCGTCGCAACTAGTAGGCGTTTCAGCCGAAAACACCTACTTGCCTTCGGCAAGAAGGCATCTTTCCACGTGATATCACAGAAGTCGAAATAGCATATATACAAC
>CAYLOP010000087.1:0-12947 GCA_964385305.1 uncultured Anaerolineaceae bacterium
GGGTGTCGCTTTTACTTCACCGCCTGCAAGTGCGGCCAATAACGCTTTCCCCTGGCGCGTGAACGCAAAGAGCACGGCGATGATGGCAACAAGGAGTACACCAAGCCCGCCCAGGACGACGGCAACGATCCTCAGACGGCTCCGGTCGAAGTCTGGTGTCGCGGCCTTCTTCTGCTTTGATTTCGGTGAACCGGGTTCCTGCTCTTGAGGGCGATCCTGCGGTTCGTCTTTTGAAAGAGCCACACCCTCGATCTTCTCCCCGCACTTTATGCAGAAGAATGAGCCGGCATAAATGTGTTCTCCACAGACTGGGCAGTACTTACCTTCAACCGGTTCCAAGTTGTTTGTGTCTTCCATGCTTGTCTGTCTCCTGAGATGCGTCCCGATGGTAAGCGTCATTCGGTTGCATGCCTCGGGTTATTTGAAAGGAACCATAAATCCGAGCCTGAGTCATCCCTCGCCATACTACTGCCCGAAATTAGCGCTGTCAATCCCACCTATGGTTCATAAATGTACCTTTTCTGTGTGCACAGCCACTCCATAGAGATTTCGATCGAGAACTCATAGGTGCCGGCGGAGGCTGGTATGGGGTGTCCTCCCACCCCATGCGCTTGTTGGCGGGGTGTGTGGCTTGTGGAAAGCGTGGCTATGAATATAATAAGCCTCGTGAGTTCAACCGGGATCGGAAATAACAAGGAGGAATAATCATGCATATCTATTTGTTCAGCGCACTTGCCGATGTCACGATGGATATCTATGACCTTATGGAATTGTTAGGTTTCATCGTGCGGCCTCTCGGAGGATTGGCATTCGGTCTCGGGATGGGATGGCTTGCCGTTCAGGCATTCAAGGGTCGCGGCTGGCAACTGGCCGTGGCCACCATTCTGGGGCTAATGGCCAGCTTTGTGTTACTGGGACGCTGGGTTCCAAGCCCGGGGACCCTGGGCGGCTATGGTCTTGGTGTAGGTGTTGGGCTTATGTTGTGGGGAATGGGCCGCTTATCTGGTAAGGATGTGGAAGAATAAGCGTTTCATCTCTTAACCCAAAGAGCACATTATTAATCCGAATGAGTACATAAGAAAAACTGTGCCCCCTCCAGAATTCTGGGTGGAGGGGGCATAGGTTTAAGTCGGCGTGGATTGGTTATCGCCATACGCGGATTTTAACGCCGATTCCGTCGCCTTCTGTGTAATGGTAAAAGGTGATCTCATTTTCTCCTGGCTCGACAAAGCGTGTTACATCCAGGTATTCGCCGCGACCCGAGCCGCCATAGACTTCTTCCTCAAGCAGGTAGTCGATATACACGGCGTCCTTCCCCTCCACATAGCGCACCCACTCATAGACGGTTTCACCGTTGACCTTGAGCCAGGCCTTCCATCCGCCGTATGCGTTGACTTCATCAACATCACCAGCGCCGTAGCTGGCCACCTCGACACGGCTGAAATCATCTGGAAGCGTGAAGGTCCAACTTCTGGGCGCTGCTGAAGCCACGATCGGGTCTAGAAGGATCAATCCCGTCTCGGATGGTTCGTCGCCGGCAACATCGTCGCCCTCGCTATCGGCGGCGCCTTCAAGATAGATCGTGAGCAGGTAGCTGCCGCTGTCCTCGCCGGCTCTTGCGAGGATCAGGTAGCTCCCATCCTCTGGAAGCGTAGCGCGATCGATCATCGCATCCAGACTTCCTTCTGCGAAGTTGTCATTCTGTGCGACAACGCGGTCGTCCCACTCCTGTGTGAGAATGACGAAGGGGTCCAGGCTTTGGTCGGTGTACTCAGGCCACATTTCGATCGTGACGACGTCGCCCGCGTTCCCTTGTACGCGCCACACATCCTGGCCGCCGCTATCGAGTTCGCCGCCCGTGACCTCACCGTATTGGAGCTCGCCTAATATGACCCCCTGCTGGGGTTCTTCACCCTCCGGCTCATCGCTTTGTGGCGGACCGATCGGACCGCAGTCTACCGGTTCGACGATGTCCCACTCGGCGAAAAGCAGGCAAAACGGCTGCTCGGTCTCGTATTCAGAGGTCCAGAAGTTATAGAACGAGGTGATGCTGTCCACCTGCATACCATATTTCATGAGAAGGTGGAAGATATCCTCTTCTCGGACCCTGATATCTTCCCGGTCATTTTGGGCGTCGTAGAGATCCCAGAGAACCGTCATGACCGTCCCTGGGTAGCGTGCCGCGCTTCCAAGGATCTCACTCTCGAGGTTGTAGCTCTCCTGGAGATCCAGGAACTGATTTTCATACGTTTCATAGCTCGGATCGTTCCGAACAAGCGACGAGAAGAAATATCCCCAGCCCTGGACGAATGCGTTGCAGGCGCCGGTCCGAGTCGTTGGGCTGACCTCCTCGATCTCGCAATTTGCGGGTTTTCCACCATAGAGTTCATGAAGGACGTGCAATCCGACCATGCGCAGGACGAGATCCTCGTCATATGCCCTTTGCGGCTGCTGACTGAGATAGAGATAGCCGTCTTCGCTGTCGTAGGTCGTGCCGTAATCCCCCCCGGAGGAACAGCACCAGACTGCTTCTGCGGGGTCTGGTGTGAGTCTGCTGTCCAGGTTGTGAAGATAAGTGTAGCCCAATTTCATGGCGTGGAGGATGTTGAAAGCCCCGCTGTTCTCCTCGGAGATGACGATATTCCCGAATGGGATGGTGTTTCCGGGTTGGTCGAAGGGAAGATCATAGGCAATGCTCGAGCTGTCTTCAGCATAGACAGCGCGCGCCGGGCCTGTATGGGTCACGACGGCACCGACATCCTTTTCCTCAGCATAGACTCGGATGATGATTTCCAAATCGAAACCGACGTCCATCCCCTTCTTCAGCGTGAAGTTAAACCGTCCGTCGGAGTCCAGCACCCCCTCGTGCAAGATACCGGCATCGGAGTCGATCAATGCGTAGCGCAGATGGCTTGCTGGGAATTCACGGGGGTTGATGTCGTCGACATATTCCACGACCGTATAGCTGACCTGTCCCGTAACGTTCACGTCATGAGGGATCGTATCCGGCGCGGGACGGCTTAAAGCGGAGCGTACTTCTTCCCACAGAAGCTCGCCAAGATCGGCCAGTGAGAACAAGCAAAAATGGTTGGTCTCCGCATAGACCGTGTTGGTTTCCGGATCTACAGTTGTGGGGATGCGCATCCAATCGATCCCATCGAACTTTAGAATCGTCAGATCCTCTTCCAGGACGCCGTCTGGCAAGGCGCCTTCATCGTATTGGATGCTGATCTGCATAGGGTGATCTTCCGTTCGACTTCCCGGCGCCCATGCCAGGGCGAACGTTTCGCCGAACGCGGCATCGGGAGGTGAGATGGAGATGCTTTCTAGGTCGATCTGAGCGAAGACAAGCTCTGCATCGCCGTCGACCATGCCCTCGGGGATGGTTACATCGATGTTGCCAAAGGAGACCCTGCCGCCCTCTGAGGACAGAGTCTGATCAAGCGTTTCAAGGATGCTTGCGAGATCTCCAGGTTCTGCATGCGATAGATTGAAAAATCCTCCCCCGAAGTCAGTGAAGACGAACACCGCGACCAGGCAAGTGATGAAACCGATGCCCAGTGTGCCGCCAGCAGCCAAGATCCAGGCGATCGGGATCGCTCTTCCCGCCATGTTCAGAACCGATCGCTGTGGATTGCCTCGGCGACCCGCGCTTTCCCGTTTTGCCGCTTCGGATGAGTCAACGAGTTCGTAGTCATCGACCTTCGCACCGCAGTTCCCGCAGTAGGATGCGCCCTCATGGATGGGTTGGGTACATTTGGGGCAAAACTCGGCACGCGGTTGGGGAGAACGTTGCTGACTTTCCACCGTCTTCTTGCGCATGTTGGAATCCTCCGTACCGTTGAGACGATCCTGCGTTTTGCAGGATTACCAATCCGGGTTAAAAAAACAGCGGGCAGGTGGATTGAGGGTGCATTCAGCCCCGGAATAATCTACGCCATTATATTCGCATGCAACATCTTGGCAAATCAACGCAACTGGCGGGTGGACCATGCGCAGGTCACCAGGCTGGGCGGAGATGCGAAATCGGCGACTATCCGGTCGGGTGCTCTGTCGCCCAGGCTCCCAAACTGAGCGTAATTGACACCGCCCAGTGTATATGGTATATTGCCCAAACAACGAAATAGCCCCAAATGCACTCTTATCCAGAGAGGTGGAGGGACCGGCCCTGTGAAACCTCGGCAACCTACCGGAGCGTTTTATCCGGTGTGGTGCGAAGTCCGACAGACGGAGTGTCTGGAAGATGAGAGGGTGGCATAGAAAATATTTTTGCCCCTTCTCGTGTTGAAGGGGCAAATTATTTTTGGGAGGCTGAATACCATGAGCACAACTTTCATGAACGCATCGCAGTTACTCTTCACGTCCGAATCTGTGACGGAGGGACACCCCGATAAGATCTGTGACCAGATATCGGACGCAATCTTAGATGCATGTCTTGCGCAAGATCCACTCTCGCGCGTTGCGTGTGAAACCGCGGTTAAAACCGGTTTCGTGTTGGTCATGGGTGAGATCACCACACAAGCACAAGTCAACTATGACGAACTCGTCCGTAAAGTTGTGACAGGGATCGGATTTGACGATTCATCGAAGGGTTTCGACGGCAACACCTGTGGCGTACTTGTGGCGCTTGCAAAGCAAAGCGGCGACATCGCCCAAGGTGTCGATACCGCATTGGAGGCGCGAACCGGTGAGGTAACAGACGAAGAAGTCGAGACGATTGGGGCGGGGGATCAGGGCATGATGTTCGGTTTTGCCTGCAATGAGACCGATAGCCTGATGCCCATGCCGATCTATCTCGCGCATCGTATAACACGTCGTATGGCGGAAGTGCGAAAAACGGGAATTCTTCCCTGGGTCCGCCCGGATGGTAAATCGCAGGTGACGATCGAATATCAGTATGGCAAGCCGAAGCGGGTGGATACCGTCCTGATCAGCACCCAACACGCACCCGATGTCGATCAAGACAAGATTCGAGAGGATCTCATCGAGCACGTCATCATGCCGGTCCTACCTGCGGACATGGTAGATGAGGATATGAAAATTTACATCAATCCCACAGGGCGATTCGTGGTTGGTGGTCCGCTTGGCGACTCGGGCATGACGGGACGCAAAATCATCGTCGATACCTACGGGGGCATGGGGCGTCACGGAGGGGGAAGCTTCAGCGGAAAGGATGCGACAAAAGTTGATCGCTCGGCAGCCTACGCGGCACGCTGGGTTGCGAAGCACATCGTCGCTGCAGGGCTCGCAGATCGCTGTGAGATCCAGCTAGCCTATGCGATTGGAGTGGCGCGCCCACTTTCAATCAATGTGGAAACCTTGGGGACCGGTCGCATTCCGGATGAGAGAATCGTCGAGTTGATCGATGAATTGTTCGATCTACGCCCAGGAGCCATTATCCGTGATCTCGGTCTGCGGAAACCCATCTTCCAAGCCACAGCGGCCTACGGGCATTTTGGCCGAGACGACCTGGACCTGTCATGGGAGCGTTTAGATCGATTGGAGGCATTGAAGGAAGCAGCTGGGCAGTTGGAGGCGGCCGACTAGCGATCCTTTCCGAACCCCTAACCCCCGATCCGAGAATAGTGCTGGTGGGGATCCTCTGATGGGATTTGGATTTCTAAGGATTCCTGAAAGGGGCATAGATTCTGGGATAAGGTTACAAGGCAAAAGAGCCCTGGGTTTAAACAATGGATTCAGATGCGCGACTCGCATACTTTTGACAAGCTTATAGGTATCCCTTATAATCCAAGCATGTTTGCAAACGCAAGCCCAGTCCCATGCCCATCCTTGGAAATCAGCGAGTACAGCTGGTCTGGTTGAAGCTTGCGTATAGCCCGGGTCGTGATCGGCTTCCCAGATCGGTGGGAAGCCTTTTTTCTTTTCAAGAGAGTCGTACATGGACCTAATAGAACTTACACAGGAAATGCATCGTTTCGTCGAAGCGAAAGGATGGTATGAGCCCGATAGCCCCAAACCACAAACACCGCGCAATCTCGCTGCTTCGCTTGTAATCGAAGCGTCAGAGGTACTTGAACTCTACCAGTGGAAGGATCAATTACCGGACAAGGATGCTTTGGCCTCTGAGTTGGCGGATGTAGCATTGTATCTCCTGCAACTCGCCAGCTTGAGCGAGGTCAACCTGGAAGGGGCAATCCTCGAGAAATTACGCATGAATTACGGGCGCAAATGGTGAGGGGATGATCATCCTTGCATTGAGTGATGAGGTGGTTTCGGTTTTATATGGGGCGAATTTGCGGGAACGTTTTGCACATACCGACCTCATCGTGAGTTGTGGCGATTTGCCATCGGAATACCTTGAATATATTGTGACTATGCTCAATGTCCCTCTCTTGTATGTTCCAGGGAACCACGATGCAGATGATCTGCATGTACGGGGAGGACAATCTGTGGATGGGCGCGTGGTCCGGATCAAGGGTTTGACGATAGCCGGGCTTGGTGGGAGCCGGCGTTATAAACCCCAAGGGAGTTATCAATATTCGGAAGGCGAGATGTACTGGAGAGTAGCGAAATTAGCCATGAAGCTCTTATTCCGCCGGCTTCTAACACGGCGTAAGTTGGATCTCTTCATCACCCACGCGCCGCCACTTGGGATCCATGATGGCAAGGATCTGGCGCACATCGGCTTCAAGGCGTTTCGAGGTCTCATCCATATGTTCAAGCCTTCGTGGATGTTGCATGGTCATACACACTTGAAACGCAACATTGATACTACAATGAGCGAGCTGTCTGGAAGCAAGATCGTAAATGTCTACCCTTTCCGGATCGTGGAAATCCCGGAGAGCGTATGAACGAGTTGAATGTACGATCAGCGTCGGATTTCGGACGGGCGCGCATCCGGGCGTTCCTTCATCTCGTACAAAGCGCGCTCTCTGGACATTCCTATCGATTACTTTCCTATGACGAAGTGCGAGAAAAGCTTCGCCTCGGCGGACCAGTCTATCGCGGTATCCAGACGGTTCCGTTGGATAAGATCGTGGGCAGTGTCAATCGATATCATGATTTTGACCGGTTCTTCGCGCCTACACAGACTCACACGCAGGAGCGCTGGCGGCGCGTCGTACTGGCATGGTATCGCGAGATCGGTCTTCCGCCAGTCCTGCTGTACAAGGTTGGGGAGGTATACTTTGTCGTCGACGGCAACCATCGAATATCCGTCGCCCGCAGCCAAGGCCAGCTTTACATCGACGCGGATGTGCGTGAGGCGGCGAGCCGGGTTCCGGTATCCGAGCCTATTGAGCCTGAGGATCTAATCAGATTGGGCGAGCGGGTAGAATTCCTCGAGCGAACGCAGTTCGATCGTATTCGACCGGGGGTTGAAATTGAGACGACGCTCTTGGGGGGCTACGATCGGCTCATTGAGCACATTGCGGTGCACCGCTATTTCATGGGGTTGAAGGAGGGCCGAGAGATTCCCGATAGCGAAGCCGTAGCCCACTGGTATGAGACGCTCTATGAACCAGTTGTGAAAGTTATCGAGGCTTCCGGTGTGCTGGAGGCTTTGGACGGTCGCACGAATACGGATCTTTATCTTTGGGTTATGGATCACCTGCATTATATTAGGGAACAGCCCGGTTACGATGACATGCGTCCTGACGCAGCGGCTGAGGATTTTGTGGGGCGGATCAAGCGCAAGCAGGGGTGAGACCGATGAAATGGGAGCACCGAAACCTTGAATAAGAACTGGTTATGGCCTTTCAGCCGCGCTGATCTCGCTGCGGGTCTGCGGCGTTATTTCGGGGACCATTCCCTACAGGTACGGGAGGTTTATTCCCTATCGATGGCCACTCGTTTACCTTCGATTGGGCGTATTCGAGGCCTGGAAGTGATCTACGAGACGGATGAAGGGGAGGACCGATGCCGCCTGGTCGTTAAAGAGCCTGCAGGTACGACACGTGCGGGGTTGGCGGGCGCGGGGAGGCGCGAGGTGGGGGTTTATCGCTCACTTGCCGAGTATTTGCCCCTGTCGACACCGCGCTTGATTGCTTCTTCGCCAGTCGGAGATTGGTTGATCCTGGAGGAGCTTCAATCTGAACGTGAAGCGGGGCAGTGGTTGGCACAAGATTATTTCAACGCGATCGAATCCCTTGCAGACCTGCATGATCGCTTCTGGGATTTGGAAGAAGATTTGAGTGCATTCCCCTGGCTCAGCCATCCCATTAAATCGGATTTTGAGATACATGTCACGGTTGCAGCCAAAGCGATTGAGAGAATCGTACATAGCGGGCATCCTGAGCCACTTGCCACCAGACCGGGACGGATGCGCGTTCTTGCAGCCTTGACGATGCATGCGGACCGTATTGTGTCGCCCCTGCTGCGTCAAACACCCACGCTGCTGCACGGCGATTATTGGCCAGGGAACATCGCCGTCCTGGAGGGAGGTCGACAGGTCGTGCTGGATTGGCAATTGGCGGGCGTTGGTCCGGGCGTACTGGATCTCCTGGTGTTCGTCAACAAGAGCGCATGGTGGTTTGGGGAACTCCCTGTACGTAAAACAGAGATCGTCCAATGCTACAAGGAAGGGATGTACCAGCGCAATGGCATACGCTGGGATGATGAAGTATGGGATGAAATCATGGACCATGCGCTCATGTGGCGTTTTCTTGAGGAGTGGGTCGATTTGTTGGCCGTCTCGCCTGAGCCGCTGCTTTTGACGCGCGCGGAACAGCTCGATGCACTGTGGCTTGAACCGGTCGCACAGGCAGTTTCAAGGAGATTGGAACGTTCGTGAACGCACCGGTTGTTACGGTTTTCGGCAGCTCGAAGGCTCAGCCTGGGGATGCTGCGTATGAGCAAGCACGCCTGCTTGGAGGCAAGCTTGCGAAGGCAGGTTTTAGTGTGGCTACAGGCGGATACATAGGCACGATGGAGGCGGTCAGTAAAGGTACGGCTTTATCAGGCGGCCATGTGATCGGTGTGACGTGCGATCAAATCGAAAGCTGGCGACCCGATGAACCCAATCGCTGGGTGCAGGAAGAGATTCGGCTCCCCACTCTGCGAGAGCGTGTTTACCGTTTGATCGAGATCGGTCAAGCTCTGATTGCACTGCCTGGAGGTTTAGGGACCCTTTCAGAGGTCGCGTTGGCGTGGTCTCTGCTGCAGACGGGAGAGATCGATCCCAAGCCACTCGTACTCATCGGGGACCTATGGCAGAAAACCCTGCAAACTTTTCTTGACATGGCTGGGAATTACGTGGCACCGAGGGATGCCGGGATGTTGGTGTTCGCAGATCAAGTGGATGCCGCGATTCAGTATGTTGAGAATCATATTCATAGCACATAAGGCATTTATGAAAGGATGATTATGGCAAGCGATAGACTACCTTCACGTTCTGAAAATTTTTCTGAATGGTACAACCAGTTGGTCCTACGGGCAGAGCTGGCCGATTACTCGCCCGTGCGGGGATGTATGGTCGTTCGACCCTATGGATGGACTTTGTGGGAGAACATCCAAGCGGCATTGGATCGACGGTTCAAAGAAACGGGGCACATGAACGCAGCTTTCCCACTCTTTATTCCCAAGAGTTTTTTAGAGAGGGAAAAGGAACACGTCGAAGGTTTCTCCCCGGAATTGGCCGTGGTGACCATCGGCGGGGGGGAGGAGTTGGATGAGCCTCTCGTCATACGACCTACCTCCGAGACCATCATCGGGCACATGTACGCAAAGTGGATTAAATCCTATCGCGACCTTCCCGTCCTTATCAATCTCTGGAACAGCGTCGTGCGGTGGGAAATGCGGACGAAGCTCTTTTTGCGGACAACCGAGTTCTTCTGGCAGGAAGGGCACACCGCTCACGCCACGCGCGAAGAAGCCGAGGCGGAGACGCTGCAAATGCTCGATGTGTATGCGGATTTTGCCGAGAATGAGGCTGCTGTACCCGTGATCAAGGGGCGAAAGAGTCAGAGCGAAAAGTTCGCGGGCGCACAGCATTCCTACAGCATTGAAGCGATGATGGGTGATACCCGCGCGCTGCAGGCAGGCACTTCGCATAATTTAGGTGAAAACTTCGCTCGTGCATTCGACATTCGTTATCTCGATAAGTCGAACAAACTGCAATACTGTTGGACGACCTCCTGGGGACTTTCGACCCGCTTCATCGGCGCCATCATCATGGTTCATGGCGATGAGAAAGGATTGGTCATGCCGCCGCGGCTTGCGCCTTTCCAGATCGTAATTGTCCCCATCTTCAGGAATGAAGAAGAGCGTACGGCTGTCATGGAGACGGTTGAACGGATCAAGTCGCAGCTGAAGGACCATCGGGTTAAGCTGGATGATCGCGAGGGCGTGACTCCCGGCTTCAAGTTCAACGATTGGGAACTTCGGGGTGTTCCGATCCGCGTCGAGGTTGGTCCTAAGGATGTGGCCAAGGGGACCGTTGCGATAGCTCGGCGCGATCGGCCCGGCCGAAAGGGTAAGCAAATCGTCCAACAAGAGGGATTATCGCAAGCCATAGACGATCTTCTCGACGAAATTCACCATTCCCTATTTGACCGCGCCAAGGATTTTATGGTGGCTAATACGCATCAGCCCAAAGATTATGCGGCGTTTAAGGAGGTTGTGGCGAATGGGTGGGCGGATGTTTGGTGGTGTGGGGATGCAGCATGTGAGGCACAGGTTAAAGAGGAGACAAAGGCGACCATACGGAACATCCCTCTCGATCAACCTGGGGGTGAAGGGGTTTGCATCCACTGTGGAAAGCCTGCTGCGGAGCGAGTGATTTTCTCACGGGCATATTAGTTGGAAGGGATCGGATGTCGGCTGTTAACCCAACGCGATTGGCGATGGAGGTCGAGGAGCTGGGAGATCTGGTAACCGATCCGGCAGCGTTACGGCGCGCATGTCTGAATTTGCTGGATTTCTACGCAGATCGCACACATCGCGCTGGATCATCAGCCGTGAAGAGAAATGCCTTGAAAGCGTTTCACGTGCCACGACCCGTAATCCGTGCATTGAGCGTCAAATTGCATGTGCTGACACAGGCTCACCCAGAAATCGCGTGGCCAGCAGCAAGCGCATTATGGGAAGCGGGATATCGTGAAATGCGTTTGCTTTCAATTGCCATCCTCAATGGTCAGACTGATCCTTCTGTACCCCAGCTGGCGGAGGCTTGGGCTTTCAAATGTAGCGATCTTACCCTTCTCGCTGAGTTGTCAGTAACCGGATTGGAGGGCTGGCGTAGGACGGATCCATCAAAGTTTCTCACACAGATCGCGGCGTGGTCCAATGCAGTAAAAAGTCCCCTTCGCATCTTGGCCTTGCTTTCGCTCCATGCAGCGGTGGAAGATCCGACGTTTGAGGACCTGCCCACGGTTTTTCAATTGTGCGCAGGTCTTGCTGGAAAGGTGCGAGGTGAAGAACGTCGGGCGCTTTATGCAGTCGTTACCGCGTTAGCACGTCGCAGCCCGCCCGAAGCGGCTCGTTTTCTCACGGATGAGCTGGCAAAAGGAGATGCAGGGGTGCGTCGGATGATTCAAGATACACTCACGGCTTTCCCTAAACGTCAGCGGGAACTGCTTCAGCGCACCTTGTCGGCTTGAAATGGGGCTGGTATAATTCACAATTGTATTGACTAGGCCGGTGGGCGGTTCAACTGAGGACTACCCGCTGGGCGACCTGCTAGGAGCAGACGTCATGGCTTTGACAAAAGAAGAGAAAAACGAAGTAATTGGTGAGTTTCACCGGCACGAAAACGACACGGGTTCACCTGAAGTACAGGTAGCGATTCTTACCCGGCGGATCCACCAGTTGACCGAGCATCTCCGGGAACACAAGCATGACGAGTCTTCCCGAAGAGGTCTGCTGAAGTTGGTAGGACAACGCAGGCGACATCTGAATTACTTGAAGCGTAAAGATGCAGCTGCTTATCTTGCCCTCACAGAACGTTTGGGCATTCGCCGTAAATAGTTCCTGATGTGCACGAGCGGATGAGCAAATAGGCCATACGCTCGATTTCATATAGTGGGGGGATAACGCGGGTATCGTTTATCTGCAATTTAAATACAATATTCACGTATCTTACACACGTTTTCGGGAAATGGGTTGGGTATTGGAGCTTGTTCGTCAGACGGGGTCATCGCTCCTGCTGGCGGGCGTTCTCCAGTCCCTGACCCGCATGGAAATGTGGTGTGGAGGGAAAGTTTTATGTTAGAAGCAAAGAAATTTAGTACGGTGGTGGATAACAAATCCATCACCATCGAGACCGGAAAGCTCGCTGGACAGGCGGGTGGTGCGGTCACAGTCCGGCAGGGGGATACCGTCTTACTGGCGACAGCAACGATGGGACACGAGCCACGCGAAGGCATCAGTTTTTTCCCACTAACCGTAGATTACGAGGAACGACTGTACGCCGGAGGCCGTATCCCGGGTTCTTTTTTCCGGAGAGAGGGGCGGCCTTCTGAAGCTGCCGTACTTATCGCGCGGTTGGTGGATCGACCAATCCGTCCCTTATTCCCCAAGGACATGCGCAACGATGTGCAAGTGATCTTGTATGCGCTGTCCTACGATGCCGAGACGCCGATAGACGTTCTCGGGATCATTGGCGCCTCAACGGCACTGATGATTTCCGACGTGCCCTTTGAAGGTCCTGTGGCTGGAATACGGGTGGCCCGCGTGGATGGCAAGTTCGTCTTTAACCCGAGCTTTAGTGAGCTTGAGCGTTCAGACCTTGACCTTCGCCTTGCCGGTACACGTGACGCTGTCCTGATGGTGGAATGCGGCGCGCAGGAAGTTGATGAGGAGACCATGGCGGAAGCCATCTCACTTGGGCATCAGACCATGCAGCCTGTCATCGACCTCCAGGAGGAGATGCGGAACGCGCTGGGAAAACCCAAGCGTGCCTACCCAGCCTTTGAACTAGAAGACGAGGTTAAATCCGCAGTTGCATCATGGTTGGGTGACCGTTTGGAAAATATCTCCCAACAAGCGTT
>CAYLOP010000088.1:0-11187 GCA_964385305.1 uncultured Anaerolineaceae bacterium
TGTGTTGAAGAGATTTTACACGTAATGCACGAATAGAAATCTCAACCCCCCGGCAGGTAATAAACCTGCGGGAAGGTTTTCTTATGCCATTCTTACGTGAATGCAGAGATGCCCTCCTAAACGGGGAGGGCATGCTTAGATACATAAAAAGGCTTATGCTTTGTAAACTATAGGCGAGGTAATAGAATCTCCTGCTGGTTTTGATACTTGCCTTTCTTGTCGGCATAAGACGACAGGCATTCCTCATCGGCTTCGAAGAAGAGCACCTGCGCGATGCCTTCGTTGGAATAGATCTTGGCGGGGAGGGGGGTGGTGTTGGAGATCTCGAGCGTGACGTAGCCCTCCCACTCCGGTTCGAAGGGGGTCACATTGACGATGATCCCACAGCGGGCATACGTGGATTTGCCCACACACACCGTGAGCACGCCGCGTGGGATACGAAAATACTCCACCGTGCGTGCCAACGCGAAGGAGTTGGGCGGGATGACGCATACTTCGCCTTGGAAATCCACCATCGAACTCGGGTCGAAATCCTTCGGGTCGACGATGGTCGAATGGACGTTAGTAAAAATCTTGAACTGATCTGCAACGCGGATGTCGTAGCCGTATGAGGAAACGCCATACGAGATGACGCCGTCCCTGACCTGCGAATCTTCGAAGGGTTCAATCATGGCGTGTTCACGCGCCATTTTTACAATCCAATGATCGGGTTTCAGTCCCATAAGCCCACTCCTTTCAGGTTGAGGATTATGTTTGGGGGCTGCGTTTGTCGCTGCGGACAGGGTTGGTTAAAGCACCCAGCCCCTCGATTTCGACTGTGACCTCATCCCCGTCGAGCAATGGTCCGACACCGGCCGGCGTGCCGGTGAGAATCAGGTCTCCTGCTTCGAGGGTCATGACCGAGGAGATGAACGCTACGAGGTTGGGAACCGAGAAGATCATGTCTCGTGTGGAGGCCATCTGGCGCATCTGCCCATTTACCGAGCAGGTGATCAAAGCGTCGGCGGGGTCGAGCTCGGTATCGATCCAAGGCCCAATGGGGCAGAACGTGTCGAAGCCTTTGCCGCGTGTCCATTGTCCATCAGCGAATTGTATATCTCGAGCGGAGACGTCATTTGCGGCCGTGTAACCGAGGATATGCTCTCCAGCATCTTCCTTGCGTATCCATCGGCCGCGCTGACTGATCACAAGCGCCAGTTCCGCCTCATGCTCTACACGCTTGGATTGCGGCGGAAGAAGGATGGTCTCGTTGGGGCCGATGATGCTGGTAGGTGGTTTGAGAAACAGTAAGGGCAGGTCTGGGGGTTCAGCATCGTGTTCGGCAGCGTGGGCGGCATAATTGCGACCAACACAAATGATCTTGCTAGGTTGAACGGGTGGCAAGATTTCAGCGCGGTCGAACGGAAGTTGGGCCTCTTCACGCCTGAACTCATCGAAAGGTGTGCCATCAAGCACCCCGATACGATCATCAGCCAACCAACCCCACCTGGATTTTGCTTGAGCGTTCTCACGAAATCGTACGATACGCATTTTCATTTCCCTTCGGTGTTAACCCCATTCGGCATGCTCGAGCCGGATGGTAATCGAGGCAGTCGAATATATCGTGTAAGTTCACCGAATCATGACGACTTGTGTGCATGATCACGCTGGTTGTCCCCACCCTGGTTTGCGAGCCCAGACCAGGTCGTACTCAACCTGCCAAGGGAAGACTTCAACATCCTTTAGACCCACGTCCTCGAGTACCGTCGGGAAGGCGCTGCGAGGGAATGTTTTCCCCAGGATAAAGCGAGCCTCTCTTCCCACACGGTTGGTTACAATGAGCCACCCGCCTGGTCGCAATACACGCGCCATCTCATGTAGTGTCTTTAAGGGGCTTGGTGTGAATTCGAGTATTTCCAGACTGACCACGAAGTCGAAGGCATCACCTACGAAAGGCAAAGGGTGCTCCCATGCGCGCACCCAGCGTGTGTTCTCAGGCGACCCCAAGCTGCGTCCGATCGCCATCATGCGTGCTGAAGGCTCGACGCATGTGATGATACCATCAAACGAAGGAAAGGGGCGCAGCGCACGAATCACACGTCCGGTGCCGGCGCCGACATCGAGGAGTTTCACATTGGCCAAGCTGTATGTTGCGGCGGCAATCGGCTCGCCGAGAAAACGCTCCTCCCATTCCGGATCGAAGTCTTTGATTTTATCGTAGCGACCGGCAGCGAGATCATACAACCAGACGACAAAGCGGCGTCCGAGGTGCGCACCCTCACATACCCAGATCTCCCATATAGCGAGCAGGAGAAAGATCGTTATGCCACCAATTGCAATCCACATGTCGGTATGAAAAAAAACTAGATCCACCCAGCGGCGCTAGGATGTGCGCACTAAACGACAAAGTGAGCTAAGGGTATAGGATGAACTCAATCGAGCTGCCCCTCATAATAGCGATGGGTCAACGCTCGCGCCTTTTCGACGCTTTGTTTGAACAGCATGGGGCGCGCGTGCACCAGCATGCGGACAAGTGCGAACACTATGCTTTCCAATAGGATTTGCTGGATACTGGGTTCGGGGTGACTTTGAGAAGCCAGAATCAGATCGGCATGCAGCGTCGCTTGCATAGAGGGTGCTGCAACGAGGGCCACGGTGTAAGCTCCGGCTGCACGCGCATCCGCCAACGCTTGAGCGAGAAAGGGTGTATCCTCGTCAACTTCAACGGCGAGTACAAGATCTCTCCGCCTAACGCCCGCGATGGACCAGGCAAGCCTGGAGGGACTTCCGCTCGCCAGGTGGACGGTGTAACCAGCGGCTTCAAGCCATATGGCGAGGCTGTTGGCAGGCGACGCGGCTAATCCCTCCGCCAGGATGACAACACGGACAGATTCGTCCAGGATGTTGATAAGTTCTTCAGCGACATGCACTGGGAAGGATCGGTGCAGAATCTCGAGGGAGCGCATCGCCTCCTCAATGGCTCGGAGGGCAGCTTCGGAGGCGGAATTGGCTTCTTCACCTGGTTCTGCCAAGATTTCACGCTTGACCTTCTTCCGAATCTCGCGTTGAAGCTCCGGATAGCCTCGGTATCCCAAGCGTTGGGAAAAGCGGACCACCGTGGCAGGGTCAATATCCAATGTGTGGGCAAGCTCTGTCGCGGTGAGGAATGCAGTTTGGATGTAGGAATCCAGTAAGAAGTCGGCCAGCCGGATGAAGCTGGGTGAGAGCTCTGGCATCGCTTCCCTGATGCGGTCCTCGTAAGCGGTCATTGTGCTGCTCCCCGTAGTATCTCTTGGGCAGGTATGCCTGTGCCACCAACGGTAGTGCGTGGGTGCATGAAATCGGTTTACTATAGCATGACCATACATCGCGGGCAAAACCGCGCGCCATAGACACCATGACGGAAGAATTATACGATTTCGTGGTGTGGTGTGGCATGTGGCGTTTGGGGATGTATGCAGAGGTTCGTACACATCGTTGACCGGCAGACATGCGAAGGCTATAATTTGGACCGCGGGCGGATAGCTCAGTTGGTTAGAGCGCTTCTCTTACACAGAAGAGGTCGCAGGTTCGAGTCCTGTTCCGCCCACTAAGGGTGCCCGTGGTGGCGCCCTTAGCGGCTATTACTGCAGGGAGGATGGGATGCTGAGATGCGGCCGAGTTGTCTGGTTGATTTGCCTCATACTTTTATCATCCTGTGTGCTTCCAACAGGCGGCATCGATCCTACGTCAGGGGTATCAACGGCCACACCCGCACCAGCCGCAACGCGTGCGCTGCCGCCTCGCTACACAGCAACACCCACCGCCACATCTCTCCCAACACCGCCGCCTTCCCCGGAATTTAATGAAGACCAACAAACCAAGGCGTTGCTGCCGGAGTTCGCCGCGGATCTGGACTTATTGCCTGATGCAACGCGGTATTCGATCGAGATTAAGGTGGCGATGGACCCCGAGAAGTCGTATGCCAACATAAGGGGGGTGGTGGGCATTCGATTCATCAATCCAGGTCCTGAATCCTTACCTGAGATTGTGCTCATGCTCTGGCCAAATGATGAGCAGTATCAAGGTGGCATGACTGCGGAAGCGATCTTTGTGGATGGTGTGTACGTCGAGCCGACCTTAACATTGGATGGGATTGCATTGCGCCTGCGTCTGCCACAACGGCTGCCCGCAGGTGAAGCCGTGCAAATCATAGCAGCGTACACGCTTGAGGTGGATCTCATGCGGGTGGATGCTCCCAGGCGCATGGGAATCACCAATGGTATTCTGCTCTGCCCAACCTGTTACCCCCTTATCCCGCGCCTCTTGGATGGCGAATGGCAAGTTGAAGCCGCCCCTCCTGGCGGGGATACGACCAATTCGGACATCGCCTACTACCATGTGGTGTTCGAGGCGCCTGCTGAGGTTGTACTGGTCGCTTCGGGTTCGGTGACCTCCCAGGAAATGGGGGATGACGGCGTGCAGCGGGTGGCATACGCAAGCGGGCCCATGCGTGATTTCGCCTTTGCACTCGGGAATTTCGAGGTGAAGAGCAGAAAGGTCAAAGATACTATTTTGAGAGTCTGGGTGCTCCCAGAGCATGCCGAGGTTTCGAGCACGGTGTTGAATGCGGCGGCGGCACAATTTGAGATCCTGAGCGAGGTGGTTGGACCTTATCCCTATGAGGAACTGGATATCGTCGACGCACCAGGAGCTTTCGGGGGCATCGAGTATCCCGGATTGGTGTTTGTGGGTACGCTTGGCACCAATTGGGTGGTAGACCCCACCGTGCATGAAGTCGCACACCAGTGGTTCTACGGTTTGATCGGTGACGATCAACTGCGCGAACCCTGGCTGGATGAGGCCTTGGCGACCTACAGCCAAGCGCTTTATCAAGAAAGGACCTATGGTGTGGGTCGAGCGACCGGGTTCTTAAGCTCCTTGCGCGCTATCCTGCGCGAGCATCCGGCATCGAAAACCCCAATTGGCTTGAGTGTCGGGGGGTATGCCACAGAGAATGATTACGGCGTGTTGGTTTACTATAAGGGGGCACTGTTTGTCGACGCCTTGCGTCATGAGCTTGGGGATCGCGAGTTCACCCAATTTCTGCAGGAATACTTCCAACGATATCGCTATGGTTTTGTGAGCTCCGAGGATTTTCAAGATTTAGCCGAAGAGGTCTGTGCCTGCGATTTGGATGATCTCTTTGACCTATGGGTTTATGAAGGCGGCGACTTTCTGGAGCCGTGACCGGTTGATGCACCGGTTTCACATGGGTGTAGGCGTGCTTCTCGATTCGAACCCCAGGGTTTCCTATTAACCGGATCTAGTCTTTATTCTATGTCTCGATTCCCGAATGATGGGATGGGATTGCCGGCGACCACCTCATGCGGTAGTGCAGTATGAGATGGGGCTATCGATTAGCAGGGGTGGCGCGGTTATCGGAAGGGGAGCAGGCTGGTTCAGTTCTTCTTTTGTTAAAAAAAAGGTGGAGCCCTTTCTCCTTGACAGGGCTCCTGCTTATTAGGTAGGGATACAACGTAATTGCAGAAAATGGATTAAATGTTGTGAACGATGTTGCTGAACACGTTGCCGATGGCGGGTCCGAGCAGAGCCAGGATTACGATCACAACGACTGCGATCAAAACCAGGATCAATGCGTACTCCACCAAGCCCTGACCACGTTCTTTCGGAGCGTACAACATATCCTTCACCTCCTTTCGTATAGTTGGACTGTCAACCCAGTTGGATTGTGGATTGGGTCATTATCTACAAATGTACGATCTCAGCATAGCATGAGTTGGCCTATCGCCAACTTACAATCACCTAACAAAGAAATATCCAATAATGGGATATAAAAAACAAGGTTTGCAACACGCTGTACTCCGTCGCGGGGCTGATGTATGCATTCTCGCGAACGTGTGTTGCAAGGTTTTCGCCAGGCCACGTTTAAGACTTAGTCGTTTACAGGGCGAGACGAATTGCCTGAAGCGTTTCCTCGTAGTCTGGCTCATCCCCTAAACTGGGCATGTAGGCGACATAGGTTACGAGGTCAGCTCGATCTACGACGAAAACCGCCCGTCGGAGCAGCCGCTTCTCCTTGATCAGCGTGCCATATTTAAGACCAAAGTCTGTATGGACGTGATCCGAAAGCGTTATGACACGGTCTACACCCGTTGCGCCGCACCATCGCGCTTGCGTATAGGGGAGGTCGGTACTGAGTATGAAGATGTGTATATCTTTATCCAGATTGGCGGCTTCACTGTTGAAACGACGCGTCTCGCGGTCGCAGACCGCTGTTTCCAAAGAGGGCACGCTGGCGAACAGACGGACTTTCCCTTGAGTCTCGAGGAGAGGCTGCGTTTCCGACCAATCGTTCGCGATGGCCGTGAAGTTTGGCGCGCGCTGACCCCTGCGAATATCCGGTCCAAGAACGGTTTGATCGACACCGCCAAATTGGATGAGGCCAAATCGCTCCATAGTCATGATGGCTTTACTCCTCTGGCAAATGGGATCTGGGTTTGTGCGTCAAAAGCTGGAAAAACGTTGTGCAATGATGATGGTGTTATCCACATCATCACAGTCAAACATTTTTTCGGAAAAGCGATGGGCTTGTTGCCTGAGTCGCTTTGTCCCCCTACATCAGGAGGCTGATCACAAAGGAGGCAATGACGGCGATAGCGACGAATGCAAAAAGGACTTGCTGCAATCGTATGCGACGCTTCTGCCTCTCACTGATCTTCGCGGTCTTCTTTTTCTTGCTTGCCATGCAACGCCTCTACAGGCATGATACCATGCCCTACCAGGGACGTCCAGAAGGGTCAGGATGTGGCGCCAAGGATGTTGAAGTAGAGGGCGGATTATCACGAGTTGGTGTTGGCGGCCCTTGGTATAGATTATATACAAGCGCGTTGAGAATCCGTTGAGAGAATATAAATAAAATAATCCCATAAAGATGACTCGAATGGTCTGAATTGTGCAGGGTGATGGGGTGTTCCTTCTCAAGCGCCGGTATGTGAGTGAATGGCAACTGACCGCGCATCGCCTCTGGTAAACCTACCGAGTCAACTGACCGGTGAGGCATAAGCCTCACCGGTTGTATTTCAGATTTATTCCTCGATAAGCTTGTGGTTAATCTGGTGTGATAGGAAGCTCCTCAATAAGGCTGAACAGCTTATCCGTAAAACGCGTCGCCAGCTGAAGGCTTAGGACGCAACATCTGGACGAATTCGTGGGGGGAAGAGACTTGGAGGGTTGATGACTTTCCTGCAATTAATCCGAATTTGAACTCATGCGGGTTCTCTTCTACGTCTATGTATCGATCTCATATGTTGTGTAGCCTGCGTTATACGAACCAATTGTGAGTGTCTCTGGGATCTCATCTTCAGAGACGGAGATGTTTATCTTGAATACCCTGCTCGAACCCTGGCGCTCCATCTCTCCATACCCAATAACCCTCATGATATCTTCACAACCCTTTGGGGCCTTGACTTTTACAAATAAGTTGCCCTTTTTTTTCTGATACTTCACTTTAAGGACGTTCGGCCCTGCGCCGGCATCTGGAGCAGTTCCCGTACATATCACGGCTCCGGGGTCTAAAGTCTCGATAGGAATACAGAACGCTTCCTTGACGGCTGGTCCAACTGCTACGAGGGAGACAGTCCCTACGAGGGAAATAAGCACAAGGATCAATGAATATTCGACTAAGCCCTGTCCGCGTTCGCTGGCGTTTTGCCGGGACGGGAAAATGTGGTTGGATGTGCGAGTGATCTGTTTGAATTGTGGTTTAATCATCTCTCTACCTCTGTCTGTCGCCTTGTCCGGAAACCCCCGAATTGGTAAGACTGGTCGCCGGGTAGTGTCTTGGGTGGTGTCCCATGATGCTCCTTTGCTTGGCATTATAGAAGGGCTGATATGCGTTGGGGTGGGTTTGCAAGGTGCTGGCAAGCATCTTGTAAGGCGGGTGCAAGTTTTGAGGGGGTTGAGCGTCGTGAAGATCGATTCTGGCTAGTGTTATAGAAGAGGTGAGGGAGGCATCAATCGACTATGATCTCCGAAGAGGGTTTGAATGCATTGACCCAATAGTTGAAATCCCCGCGCTGAATCTCTGCGCGCGCTCCGAGGTTTTCCAATTGGGTGGCGATGTGATCCGCGTGCACAAAATGGCTGCGAAAGAGGGCAAGTTTTTCTCCAAGAGCGATCAGCTTGACGTTAAAATTACGGATGTCCGGCTCCTCGATGACAAGCCAACCGCCTGGTGAGAGTAGGCGCCAAAGTTCCAATATGCTCGCTTGCTGATGCGCGAAATGGTGATAGGCGTCTACGGCGATGATGCGTGTGAAGCTTTGCGCTGGGAATGGCATTTTCTCGGCTCGAGCCCATGTGACAGAAAGACCGGCTTTATCTCGCGCCTGCTGGAGCATCTTCATAGAGGAATCCACGACCACAACTTGATCGATGAGGTGATCCAGTTGCTGCGTGATGCGACCCGTCCCACCACCTGCATCAAGCAGGCGACCCGAGGCCGGCAACCTCGCAGCAGCGATGAGAGTGGATACATCGGGCGGACGTATAAGCAGGTCATACAGCGGGGCGAGAATGTCGAAATGCAAAGTAGCTCCCTACTAGCTAAGCCTTATGAAGGCTGAGAATCTTCACCGACTTCCGGGATCGTGAACTCCCACGCACAGACAAATGCGTCGGGATGTGGGTCGGGTGGGCAGGCAATACATCTCGTTTGAATGCGGGGATCGATGGTGCGTGCGAAGCCTCCGTATTCTACAAGGCCAACCGATTTACATGGGAAATCGGGGAGTCCTTTTCGGTGTCGAGCGGATTGAACCCGGCAATCGTTCATCTCAAAGCGCAGCGTATTTTCATCCAGCCATGTTATCGATTGCACGTTGATATTGGCATAGAGACGGAACCCGAGGGCTTTCTCAAGCGCTTTCAGACCGCCGCCAGCTTCAATCCCATGGCGCTCCATGATGCGCTTGGCTTCGACCACGGTAAATCTTTCCCAGGCTTCCGCGTCAAGTTGGATGGCTACTTGTATGCCATAGTGGCGTTCAGCGGCTTGAAACCATAAGCCGTCATGCGCCAACCAATTCTTGGAGGCGTCTTCTAGCATTTCGATGAGTGTATCCTTGTCCAGTTTGTTGAGGCGGTCGCGGTTCGACATTTGCCCTCCTTTTCCAGCCGATACTATACAGGGTTCCTAACTGAAAGTCCACGATCAACTACGGGTGCTCCGATGGGGGGTTATGTGAATATCGAAAACGGACCTGCGGAGAACACGTGCACTGTGGAGCATGCAGTTTCGACTGGCAGCTTTCATCTATCTCGTCATGCATACTACAATGAGGATGTAATTTAATGAGAGCGCTCGATCGAGAGGAAGTGGAATGAAGGCCATAACCGTCCGGAATTCTAGTGAGAAAGATAAACCTTGGATCAAGGATGTACTCAAGGATCATTGGGGGTCCACCGAAGTTGTGTCTCGGGAGCGAGTGCATCATGCCGGACAATTACCTGCCTTCGTCGCCGAGAGAGATGGAGAGCGGTTGGGCTTCCTCACATACGACCTTGACGAGGAAGCGTGTGAGATCGTAACGATCAACAGCCTAAGCGAGGGGAGCGGTGTCGGTACAGCTCTCCTGCAGGCAGTGTGTGACGCGGCGAGAAAGGCCGGCTGCAAGCGATTATGGCTGATCACCACCAACGACAATATGGATGCGCTGCGTTTCTACCAAAAGCGCGGTCTTTATCTTGTGGCTTTGCACCGTGATGCCGTCTTGGAATCCCGAGCGTTAAAACCAAGCATCCCTGCAACTGGCCGGGATGGCATTCCCATTCGGGATGAGATCGAGCTTGAAATGCGGTTGTAGGGTAGTGGATAGATCCACACGTCGTCTGGAATATGTGCGGCAGCAAACCGTCCGATTGATGCTCAGTGCCAGGTGCTATCGTAAGCATGCTCCCCTTTTAGGCGTTCCCCTTTGGTGAAACGCTCCAGGTAGAACGGCGAGATATCCAATGTCTTCGCCTCCCCATCCAGGATCAGTTCCACCATGCATTCGCCAACGGCGGGTGCGAGTTTAAAACCCGTACCGCTGAACCCGCACACCAGGTAGAAACCCTGTGGTCCGGCCTGACCGAGTCACGCGCGTTGATCGGGGGTGATCCCGTCAATGCCGGTCTGGGTGCTTTGGAGTGAACCACGCTCCATGGCAGGGATGCGCCTGCAAATACGGTCAGCGGCTCTCTCTGCGAAACCCTGCCGTGCGTAGTCGTGGCCGAAATCGGGGGGTTGGCCGATGGGATTGTCGTCCTCCAGACCAACCAGCGTCAGGTTTCCGGTTTCGGGGCGGAAGTACATGTCGTTGATATCATCGATGACGGCTGGATGGGGCAAGTGCAGGCTGGTAGGGCGACGGGTGAACATGGTCTCGTGACGCCAGGTATCTACGGGGAGGTCGAGCCCGACCATGCGACCAATTTCGGCGGCCCATGCCCCGGCAGCATTCACTACAATGGACGCAGAAAAGCTCCCCTGATTGGTGCCCGCACCGGTCACTGTGGAATCGGTCGTGTGCACTTCGACGACTTCGCAACCTTGTATCAAGCGAGCGCCCTTCAACCTCGCAGCCTGCATGAAGCCCTGAGTGGTGCCGCCTGGATCCGCATAACCTGATTCGGGCTCATATGCTGCAATGTCGAAGTCGTCGCATCTGAAAGACGGTGCAAGGCGGTGTACGTCATCGTTCCGAACGAGCAGGCTGGGGATGCCGATGGTTTGGTGCATGGTGACGTTGGCCTTCAATTGTGTTGTATAGTCTTGTTTGATGAGTTGGATAAACCCTGTGCGTGTGAACCCACAATCGCCCCCAACGATCTCGTCCCAGTTTCGGAAGTACTGGAAGGATAACCATGCCAGGTGTGACTCGAGCTCGAGATCATAATGCATACGCACAAGCCCGCTGGAGTGGCCCGTCGCGCCGGCGGCTAAGGTTTTCCTTTCGAGCACCAGCGCCTGGACGCCTCGCAAGGCGAAGTGGTAGGCGAGGCTGGCGCCGTGAATCCCGCCCCCGATGATGATGACATCCCAAGCATGCTTCATGGCGAATTCCGATATAGACCCGCTGTGATAAAACGAGCTTGAGGGGCAATTATAGGGGCAGGATGTGCGGAAGGGAAGAATGCTCGACCATGTACCATGTACGGCATGAG
>CAYLOP010000088.1:11287-12695 GCA_964385305.1 uncultured Anaerolineaceae bacterium
CTTCAAGGAGCTTTGCAACGTTTTCTTGAAAATTACGTAGATCGTAGTGAGTGTGATGAATTTAAATGGGAGGTTAACCATGTCTAATGAAGGACGACGTCTCTATCGTTCGCGTGGGGATCGAATGATCGCGGGTGTATGTGCAGGATTGGGTGAGTATTTCGAGGTTGACCCAACCGTGATACGTCTCCTCGCCGTAGCCGGCGCTTTCCTGAACCCACCAGGGGCTGTAATGGCCTACTTGATCATGACCATCGTCGTACCGCAGGAACCGTACGGCGACATTGCAACAAGCTAAGACGGCATACCTTTGGGGATCTCCCCAAATCGGTGGTCGCGTAAGGCCCTCGCATGTTTGTAGCGAGGGCCTCTTATATTACCGATTTATAATGTTTGAAGCGAACGATTCGATTGAAGGCCTATGCGTGTATCGAATCCCCCCATTTCATTACGGAATAAGCCTCTCCAATAGCGCCTGGATCGCAGCCTCAAGGAGAGTGTCAGTGACCCCAAGCGCACTTTTCTCTGTGATCGGCACCACGATATCCGGTACGACACCTACACCCTCGATCAACAACTGACCGTCGGGTGTTTCCGGGCGCCCTGTTGGAAATTGCAGTGACAGGTCGCCGGGCAGTTCATACTGGCCCCGCCCAACCTCACCATACGCTCCAGCTGTGGGTGTGTGGCCAATCACAATGGAGCGTCCACCATAGGAAAGTGCATGCGCGAAGCCCTCACACGCGCTGACGCAGTCCGAGCCAATAAGGACCGCGATCTCGCCGTCATAGTACTGCGGGGCGGGTTCAATGCGTGATGGGACGTCAAGGTATTCAAACTGCCCGGTCCGGTCGTTGTAATATGAGCGTTGGGAGAGCAGGATTTCCTCATCGAAGAAGTAGCTGGCGAAATCGAGCGCCAATCCGCCGTTCCCACCGCCGTTGGTGCGGATATCGATAATCAAACCTGGCACGCCATTTTCGACGAGGGCGTCGATGTAGTGCTCCCATAGGCGCGCCATCAGATTGTAGTCGCCGTTGAACGTGCTGACTCGGATGTATGCCAACCCAACATCATCGAGCACCTCCCCTTCGATCGGAAGCGCCAGTTCATCGAGTATGGGGTCCTGGAGGATGAGCAACAAGGAGTCAAATTCATAGGCGGCCTGCATTTCGACCAACGTCTCATCCTCACCTGGATTTCGGAAGGAAACTGTCAAGATTGTACCCGGCGGCATCCTTGTCAGGTAGGAGACTTGTCCCTCGCGTCTGTGATGGTCGGTGGAATACGGACCAAAATAGGGAAGCACACTGGCGACCGCCTCGAGGACTGGCCGACCGTCCCACGCTATGATCTCTGCGCCGATCTTGATGCCTGCTTCGGCGGCCGGAAAACCTGGGAGCACATG
>CAYLOP010000089.1:0-12641 GCA_964385305.1 uncultured Anaerolineaceae bacterium
GTGCGCCTGACCGAGTTGGTGAATGATTGTATGATCCGGTCGATTGGCGGCGATCTCAGCCTGCGACGTGTAGGAAGTGGGACGTTCGAACTCATTGGTGGTGACTTACATGCGCGACGCGTGAAAGGCGATTTGATGGTGGATCAGATTGGCGGAGACGCGATCGTGGAGATCGTGCAGGGAAATGTTATTTTGCGGGGGGTTGGCGGCGACCTGATCCTCCGCAAAATAGATGGCCAGGTGGAAGCAACGATTGGGGGGGACACCAGCGCATCATTGACGGCGATGCCGCATTTACGCTCCATCGTGAAAACGGGCGGCGATCTTTCCTGCTCATTGCCCGACCAAGCTTCCGCAACGGTGACATTGAAAGCAGGGGGTGATATCACTGTCCCCGGTATGTTCGAGGGGGAGGAGGACGACCAGCAGAGGGTCATCCAGCTTGGTGAGGGCGAGGCGGAAATCAACCTTTCAGCTGGCGGCGACCTGCTGCTGCGAGTCGGGTTGGAAGACCCGGGCTATCCCGATGAGCTTTTTGGCAATCTATTAAGAGATTTCGACTCCAAGGCGGTTGAGATCGAGGCGCGTTTCGGCGCGATGGGAGCGGGGCTGTATGGCTTTGATGCAGACCGTATTGGCGAGAAGGTCCGACGTTCAATCGCGCGTGCTCAGCGGAAGGCCTCGAGGGCGAGTGCTCATGCGAAGAGGAAGACAAAGCACAGGCCTGCTTTTAAGTTCCGGTTTGGGGGAGGGGACTTTCCAAGAACTGAAGCGACCGACGAGGAGCGGTTGGCGATTCTAAGGATGGTTGAAGCTGGCAAGATCTCTGTGGGAGAAGCGGAGAAGTTGCTGGAAGCATTGGAGGGCGAGATTTGACCGCGGCTCTCCTGACACACTCTCGCGAAATGCAGACAGGATTGCGTCCAGTCGACCCTCGGAGGGATATGCGTGCGATGGGGCAGCTTATCGAGCTGGCTTTTCAGGACCGGCTGGATTCAAATGGCCAGCGGATTGCGCGCTGGATGCAAAGGTTAGGCCGATTGGGGGGAGTTGGCTGGATTCTAAGTTGGTATCTCTTACCGCCAGCAGCTCGCCCATTGGGCTTTGTCTGGGAGGTCGATGGGAATCTTGTCGGGAATGCCAGCCTCCTGGAGGTGCAAGGGTATCCGGGTCGTTGGGTTTTAGCGAATGTAGCTGTACACCCCCATCACAGAAACAAGGGGATCGGGCGCGAGCTCGTGTGTGCATGCATTGCGTTTGCGCGAAAGCTCGGTGGCTCGCGCTTGATCCTTCAAGTGGATCATGACAACCAGAACGCCGTGAACCTTTATGCCGCGTTGGGGTTTATTGTTCTGACCGCACGGATAACTTACACGGGCAAAGTGAATCAGGCCCGCTATCGAGATCTCAACTTGGGAGGGGCACGCCGGCGGCAGCGTGAGGAATGGAAAGAGCAATGGATTCTTGCGAGGCGGATTCATCCGGAAGGAATCGTATGGCCCTACCCTCCTAACGCAAGCTTTTTCCGCTCTCAGCGTTTGATAGGTTCATTGCGTTACGCGGGTGGGACGCATTGGGTTTGGAGAGAAGACGATCGATTGATTGGATGTGTGACGGCGCACCCAAACGTGGAGCATGGAGGCTGGCGACTTTTCATGATCACCGATGAAGCGGGTCGAGATCGGATCGAAGCTCGACTCCTGGCATGTTGCCTATCGCAACTGCCCGTTAAAAACGCAAATCTTGTACTTGAGTATTTGGATGGTGTGGCAGACAGGCAAATCCGGGACCTTGGTTTCTCTCCCGTGCGCAGCCTTACCTGGATGGAGCTTGATCTCTAGTAATGCAGCGGTTCAACTTGTAGGAGTGTTGCGTGGAAACCATTATGGACAGCCCTGTTTTCGTGCGGTTGAAGAGCGTTTATCATGAATATCCAGCTCAATTTTGGACGCTCACCGGAGCTTCATTCATTGATATGTTGGGGAGCGCATTACTCTATCCCTTCTTTACCCTCTACCTCACTCGGAAATTCAACGTTGGGATGACGCAAGTTGGGATCATTTTCGGCGTGATGTCGATTTGTGCGATGGGTGGAACGACGATCGGGGGTGCTCTGGCGGATCGATTCGGCCGAAAAAATCTGATGCTCCTGGGTCTGGTCGCGAGCGGGTTATCCAGCCTGCTTCTCGGTCTCATCAATCGGTTTGAATACATCTTCTTCATCGCGCCACTAGTGGGAGTATTGGGCAATATGGGGGGGCCGGCACGAGGTGCGATGATCGCAGATATCTTGCCGGAGGAGAAAAGAGCGCAAGGATTTGGGATGTACCGGGTGGCCTTCAACCTGGCGGTCACGATTGGACCAGCGATTGGGGGGTTGCTGGCCACGCGATCCTATTTTTTGCTCTTTGTGATTGACGCGATTGCGAGTGTAATCACCGCTGGCGCGCTTTACGCGCTTATTCGAGAGACCAATCCAGAGGCTTCGGGGAGTGAGAAGACCGAGTCGACGCTTGAAGCCTTTAGCGGCTACGGCAGGGTTCTCCGCGATAAAGCCTTCGTGATCTTTCTTCTGGCCACGGTGCTTCTCGTGCTGGTATTGATCCAGGTGAATGGAACGCTGGCTGTGTATCTGCGGGATGTTCACAGCGTGTCGGAGCAGCAATTCGGATATATCCTGACCTTGAACGCAGGTATGGTTGTCCTGCTGCAGTTTGCTGTCACCCGCTGGATCGAAGGTTTGCCAAAATTCCTTATATTGGCTGTGGGAGCGCTGCTGTATGCGTTAGGTCTCAGTATGTATGGATATGTGGCCGTTTACGGCTTGTTCCTCCTGGCGATGGCGATCATCACGATGGGGGAGATGCTGATCGCCCCGGTTGGACAGGCTGTCGCAACCAGTTTAGCGCCTGATGATATGCGGGGACGCTACATGGCGGTTTATGGCCTTAGCTGGGCTTTGCCGAATGCCGTTGGTTTTACCCTGGCAGGATTGATTATGGATCATTTCGACCCGCGCTGGGTGTGGTACGCAGCCGGTATCGTGGGTTTGATCGCGTGCCTCACCTTCTTTTCTATGCACGTACAGGCAAAGACCGAGGCGTCAAGCCGGGCGCGGCCTGTGAAGATCGAAGCAAGCGAGGTGGTTTCGACTTGAGCGAATAATTCGTAGGGGGTCGATCCAAGAGGGCTTGTAGGGGATCATTGCGGAGCATTTCATCACAAGCGTGATCCAACAAGATTAAAAGGTTAGAGAGGGATGTGCGATGAACGAAGATCAAGATGCCATGAATGTCTTAAGCAGCCTCGAAGGCGGTAAGATCGATGTCAATCAGGCACTCACCATGCTCGAGGGAGGAGAGGAGCAGGAGCAGCCCAGAAGGGTGGAAGAGCCCTCTCGTAGCGGGAATTGGCGATTGTGGTGGTCCATCGTGCTTGGGATCGGGACCGCGCTGGTCGCTGGCGCTGCAGGCTTGGCGGTCCTGGGTGGCTGGTGGTGGCTTTGTGCGGGCCCAATGTTGTTCTTGGGGATTCTTCTCCTGATCATGGCCTCCGTGACGTATGATTCTCATTGGGCAAGCGTGAGGATTATGACGGGGGCACAGTCGTGGCCACGGGATATTCTCCTCAGTGTTCCAGTCCCCATTGGATTGGCGGCGTGGATACTTAAAAACTTCGGCCAGTTCATCCCGGGACTTGCTCGCACCCAAGTGGATGAACTCTTGGTTGGTTTGGGTGAATTAGAGGAGACCATTTCCCAAAGTGAGATGATAACGATTGAGGTCGACGGAGAAGATGGCGAGCATGTTGAGGTCTATCTTGGCAAGGCTTCGTGAGCAGGCGCTGAAGTCATAGGTGCATAAGTACTAGGTTGTATGGGTACAATACAAAGCATGAGCGATGCCTGCAAGGAGAAGGAAGTGATGACATCAGATGAGAGAATGAAGATCCTGGGCATGATCGATGAGGGTAAAATCACTGCGGAAGAAGGGGCTCGTTTGCTCGGGGCACTTTCAAAGCAGAAACAAAAGGGGAAGGGATCCCCTGAGGGTGAGCCGCGCTGGCTGCGAGTGCGCGTGATGGATCTGGATAGTGGGAAAGAGACTGTTCGGGTCAATCTTCCGATTGGGTTGGTTAACGTAGGTATGAAGATGGGTGCCCGCTTTATACCGGAAGCCGACCAGGAATCCATGATGGAGGATCTGGCTGCGGCGCTCCAGTCCGGGATGACGGGGAAGATTGTGGAAGTAGTGGATGAAGAGGATAGGCAACGCGTCGAGATCTTTATTGAATGAGATTGACTCGCCGGATGATTAAAAGGCGCGAAATGGTATTGTTTGCTTCTCTTGCGACCTTGTGCGTTGAAGAAAGGATCTAGGAGGTAGTTATGGATCGATTTGCGCTGCGATGGGTGATCAACACCGCTGCACTCTATATCGCAATCGGCACAGGGTGGATTGCGGGCATACATCCACAAAACACCAGTGCTTGGGCCCTATTTGCATTGGCGCTTGTGTTTACCGTTGTGAATGTGCTCTTACGCCCGTTGCTTAAGTTTCTCACTTGTTCCCTGATCGTATTGAGCCTGGGCTTGTTCACCTTACTTATCAACACGTTCTTATTCTGGCTGACAGGCTGGATCGGAAGTTTGTTCCCGCAAGGCTTCGGCTACACGGTAGATGGCTTCTGGGCGGCATTCCTTGGCGCGCTGGTGGTAAGCGTGGTCAATTTCATCCTCACGTTGGTTTTCAAGGAGGATCTCAAGCCCCGACACAAGCAGGCCTGAGCATCACACAAACTGACAGCGTGCTTGACAACGAATTCGGCCGCTGCGATCTCTAGAGTAGGGGGCTTGAGATAGGGCCTTTTAAAAAGTAAGTATGCAACCTGTGAAGCGTGGCATAGATCGAAGCGGCAGTTGCTAGATATATAAGGGTACTCTGTATCGCCTTACCGCGAACAGCATATATGAGCACGCTCCAGGGATTGTCAGAGGAGGAGGAGAACCCCTCGAATCATCGCTTGCAAAGCTGCGAGAGGCAAGGTTTTTTCCACCGCGAGTTGCTCATAAACGACCTCGATAGAACCGATTTTCAAATACTAAGATCATTAAAACGTGCGGGTGGCGCGTCAGAAAGGCCTCATCGTCCGAGGTACAAGCGTAATCATTGCACCTGGATACCTGTGTGCTATACTCGGAGCGGAATGAGTGCGCTTACACAACTAGCGTGTCCTGAGTGTGGGGCGGTGTTTGATGCGGATACCGTCCAGACAGTCTGCAAATCATGCGACTCCCCACTTCTGGCACAATACGATATGGCCAGGCTCGCTCAGGATTTTACACGGGCAGAAATGACCCATCGCCCCAGAGGACTGTGGCGTTGGGCAGAGTTGCTGCCCGTACGCGATCCTTCCTTCCAGTATACGCTCGGGGAGGGAGATACCCCTTTGTTAAAAGCCGACCGCTTAGGTGCTGAACTCGGGATGGATGACTTGTATATCAAGGAGGAAGGGCGGAATCCGACCGGTACGTTTAAGGCACGCGGTATGGCAGTGGCTGTATCGCGAGCGGTCGAACTGGGGGTTGAGGCGGTTGTAATCCCAACAGCAGGGAATGCAGGAGGCGCACTTGCAAGCTACGCAGCACAAGCTGGTTTGGATGCGCATATCTTCATGCCGCTGGATGTGCCGATTGCTAATCGCGAGGAGGTGGTCATTGCCGGCGCAGATCTTCGATCGGTCGACGGCTTGATCGACGAGGCCGGTCGACAGGCTACAGCATTAGCTGAGGACCAAGGATGGTTATGCGCGGCCACATTTAAAGAGCCGTATCGTGTAGAAGGTAAAAAGACCATGGGTTTTGAAATAGCAGAAGCCTTTGGTTGGGATCTCCCTGAGGTTATCCTCTACCCCACGGGTGGTGGAACCGGGTTGGTTGGAATGTGGAAGGCTTTTGATGAGTTGGAAGCCCTGGGGTGGATTAACGAACGGCGGCCGCGCATGGTAAGTGTCCAGGCCGATGGATGTGCTCCCATCGTGAGGGCGATCGAAAGCGGTGATCACCGAGTGCAACGTTGGGAGGGTGCTTCAACCATCGCCCATGGGCTGCGCGTTCCTGGGGTGTATGCGGACCGCCTTGTGTTGAGGGTCATCCGTGAGAGTGGTGGTACGGCTATCGCCGTAACAGATGATGAAATTTGTGAAGCTCAAGCCCATATCGCGCACTGCGAGGGCGTGTTTGCTTGCCCTGAAGGAGCCGCTACCCTCGCTGCTCTACGGCATCTCCTTCACCAAGGTTGGATCTCTCCCGATGAACGTGTTGTACTTTTCAACACAGGCAGTGGATTGAAGTATCTACTATGACCGAAAACCCACAAGCAACCGAACGGACCCGTACTTCACTAGAATTGCTTTACTCAATAAGCCGTGAGCTAACTTCGGAGCTCGACTTACGTGAGCTCCTGCAAAGGATTCTTCGGCTCACCTTGGCGCAAGTGGAGGCATTTAGCGGGAGCATTATCGTCTTGGATGAGCAAGGTTTGCTCACCAATGGCGCCGTAGCCTACAACGGGGAGGTGCTCGATGGCGCGCCGGAGCAGCTACACGCTGCTTTTAAGCGTGGTTTAGCGGGATGGGTATTCGAGAATCGAGAGTCAGCTTTCGTCCCGAGCACATTTAATGACGAACGCTGGCTGAAAAAATTAGGCGATCGCATTGATGACGCCCCTCGGTCTGCGATCAGCGTACCCCTTATTGTGCGGGATCGCGTCGTTGGCGTGTTGACCATGGTCCATCCTGAAGCTGAACACTTTAACCAAGATCAACTGATCTTACTCCAAGCAATTGCCGATCAAGCTGGGATCGCTGTCGAGAACGCGCGCCTTTTTGCAGCCGAGCAGGAACGGCGACGTTTCGCCTCAACGCTCCAGGAGATTGCACGAACGATCAACTCCACACTCGATCCGGCTTACGTCTTCTCGTTGATCCTCGAGCAGCTTGAGCGATTGATCGATTACGATAGCTCCAGCATTTTCTTGATTGAAGATGACAAACTTGTGATTGTGGCTGCTAGGGGGTTTCAGGATGATCAAGCAATCTTGGGCGTCACGTTGTCGATGAATAGCGATCTGCTTTGTTGTCAGGCGCTTCGCACCTTGCAAGTTGTCGTAAGCGAAGATGTTCAGAAGGGCGGCGGTTGGCTTCAGACGGATGAATTGGTCGAAGCAGAAAAGATCCATGGTTGGATCGGGGCTCCCTTAATCGTCCAAGACCAGGCGGTGGGTGTCTTGAACGTCGACAGTAACAAGGTTGGTGCTTACGGACCGGCAGAAGCGGAGGTTGTTGCCGCCTTTGCGGATCAAGCTGCAGCAGCGGTCGCCAATGCGAAGCTCTTCGCGGAGAGCCAGCGCAGGGTTCAGGCGTTAGCTGCCTTGGCCTCCACGGCACGTGAGGTTACAGCAAGCCTAGACCTAGATGAGGTATTAAAGCGGATCTTAGCGCAAACGATGGGGAGCATGGAAGCGGAGGGGGCATCTCTCGCACTTCTCAATGAGGAGACGAACAAATTAGAATTTCGTTTCGTGAGTGGCAAAGCAGCCGCCGAAATGCTTGGTGTGCAGCTTGATATAGGGCAGGGCATCGCCGGTTGGGTTGTCGAGAATAATGAACCCTTGCTTGTACCCGATGTTCAAGGGGATCCGCGTTTTTATCCTCGAGTGGATGAGAAAACCGGATTTGAGACACGCGTAATCGCCGCTGCTCCAATTTCAATTCAGTCGAAAACCATAGGGGTGATCGAGGCTATCAACCCGCGCTGGGGCTCCGTTGTGCAGGAGCAGATCGACCTTATGATGGGCATTGCCTATCTGGCGGGAACGGCGATTAAAAGCGCACGCCTCTTCGCTGAAACGCAGGATGCTCGGCAGCGCTACGCCAGTCTTTTTGAAGATAGCAGCGATCCGATTCTCATCACAGACTTGCAGGGCGTGATCGCGGATGCCAACCATCGGGCCATGTCCTTCCTGGATGTGGCTTGCGATACGCTGATCGGGAATTCTGTTCAGAATCTTAAGATCCCCAACATCGATCAACTCCTAGAAGCATTGACAAAGCTTGAACCTGGCCAGACGTACGTTCATGAAAACCTGGAAACCGAGCTCAAGGATGATAATCTGCCCATTGAGGTGCACGTAAAACGGATTGATATCGGGCAGGAAGTATTCCTGCAATGGATCCTGCGTGATATCTCTGAGCGAATCGAGCTTGATAAGTTGCGCTCGGATTTAACCTCGATGATCTTCCATGACCTGAGAGCGCCGCTTGGAAATATCATCTCTAGTTTGGAGGTTATGCGCGCCACGGCGCCTGCGGGTGACGACACTTTTCATTCGGTCCTATCCATCGCACAACGCTCGAGCCGAAGGGCATCGCGCCTGGTGGAATCCTTGCTGGACATAGATCGATTAGAAGCAGGCCGGGCGGTACTCGACAAGACCACGGGGTCGATCGGTGTGCTGATTACGGAAGCCGTAGAGGAAGTGCACCCTACGGCGGAAGCAAAAGGTCATTTAGTGCGCTTCGAAATACCGCCGGGTCTACCAGAGGTTGAAGTGGATGCGGATATGCTCCACAGGGTTCTTATCAACCTTCTGGAAAACGCGATCAAGTACACGCCAACTGATGGCAAGATCACGATCTCGGCTCGGAAGGAAGATGAGCAAGTCTTGATCGAGGTTTCAGACAGCGGAATGGGGATACCCGTGAGCGATCAGCAACGCATCTTTGAAAAATATGCTCGCATTCGACGCGGCTCGCGATCGAAAGGGATCGGGTTGGGATTAGCTTTTTGCCGCCTCGCTGTGGAAGCTCATGGTGGGCGAATCTGGGTTGAAAGCGATCAAGGGCAAGGTTCGAGTTTCTTCTTCACCCTTCCTCTGCAGGTCGCATCTCAAGATTCTCAGTGAGACATTGATGCAAAAGATTTTAAAAGGGATCTTTCTTTCGAATAAGTATCTCGGTGTTTCTTTAGGTGTTGTGGTTACGGAGGAAGGTCTTCTGCTCATCGATAGCCCAATTCATCTGGAAGATGGACAGGACTGGTTGGAATCGCTAAAGACCTTGGGTCAACCGCGCTTCCTTGCGTTGCTCGATTACCATCCCGATCGTGTGATCGGGGCAAGGGGGCTTCCTATCCCCATCATTGCCCATGACGCGACACGGATCGAGATGAGTACTTGGTCGGATAACTACAAAGGCGTCGCCAACCCGATCGGAGCCGATGTAGATCAGTTGCGGCGGGTGACGGGAATTCGAAAAGCGATTCCTGAACTGACCTTCTCAGAAAAGATGACCATCCAATTCGGCGAAAGGTGGATCGAATTTTGGCATCGCCCAGGACCGACCAATGGTACGATGTGGGTTGTCTTGCCTGAAAACCGCGTCGTTTTCGTCGGGGATACTGTGATGGTGAGTGAGCCCCCGTTCATCGGTGAGGCAGATATCGGCTTGTGGTTGGAATCTCTAAACGAATTACGAAGCTTAAGCGTGAAATCCTACAAAATCGTGACCTCGCATGATGGCGTGATCCGACGTGAGCATCTCAATCGTATGGCGCGTTTCTTGCGCAAACTTCCCCGTAGAATCAAGCGACTTTCCAAGCGGGGCGATGTGGAAGAAAACGCGTTAAAATACGCGCGGGAACTCATGAAGGAATACAAACTCGACCCCGAACGCGAAGAACTGATGCAGCGGAGGCTGCAGTTGGGGTTGACACGCATCTACGCTCGCCTGCACCCGGCAGAATCTTAATTTACGCATTTACTCGGGTTATAGACTTTTTCATGACACTTGACTTTTAACTCGGAGAAGGCGAAATGAATTATCAACCTGTAGTGGAATACACACGTGGTGAGCTCGTAGAATCCATTCACTACGGCGCGGGAGTTGTCGCAGATCGCGCGGGTAAAATTCATGCATGGTGGGGCGATGCGGATGCCGTAACCTTTATGCGTTCAAGCTCAAAACCGCTCCAGGGGCTGGCAGTGCTCGAGAGTGGCGCAGTCGAACGCTTTGGTCTCACGACCAAGGAGATCGCAATTATTTGTTCCTCTCATTCAGGGACGGATGAGCATGTAGAGACCGTCGCCTCGATCCAGGCGAAGATTGGTGTGACCGAGGCCGACATGATGTGTGGGGTACACGAGCCCCTTGATGTGGAGACCGCGCGTCGCTTGTGGCGTGATGGCCTGGAACCCACTCCCAGACGCCACAACTGCTCTGGTAAGCATAGCGGGATGTTGGCATTGGCGAAGCACATCGGGGCGCCCTTGAAGGATTATGTCAATCGCGATCATCCGGTTCAACGCCGCATGCTGGAAGTGGTAGCGTCAATGTGTGAGATTGATCCTGGGGAGGTGAAATTGGGGATCGATGGTTGCTCAGTGCCGACGTTCGCGGTTCCCCTGCGTGTGGCGGCGCCTGCCTTTGCAAGACTGATGGATCCCTCTGGACTGGCGCCGGAGAGGGCAAAGGCTTGTAGAGATGTTGTCGCTTCAATGACGTCTTACCCCATGATGGTTGCAGGTCCGGGTCGATTCGACACGCGCTTTATGGAGGTCACTGAGGGCCGATTGCTTTCGAAAGGCGGTGCGGAAGGATACCAGGCGGTTGGCATTCCAAGCGGCGCGATGGGGCCTAATTCGCCAGCCCTCGGTCTCGTTGCAAAGATCGCGGATGGCGGGCACCGCAAGGAGGCTGGCACGGCGGTGGTGTTGTCCGTATTGGAGACGTTGGGGGTAATCTCCGGCGAGGAGAGCCAGGCTTTAGCGGAGTTCGGACCGCAGGCGCTGACCAATGCGCGGGGCTTGGTTGTTGGGCGCTCGCATGTCTGCCTTGATTTGAAAAGGGGAGGGTAGAAGGACCAGTGGCAAGCTACGGAAGCCTGCAGGAGGCTTCACAGACACTGTTGGGACTTGCTTTGAACGCTCACCACCTTGAGAGCTTCGAGATCTATGCCTCTGAGCTGATCGCGTGGAATAGAAGGTTCAACCTTACGGCGATCACAGATCCGAAAGACATTGAAGTGAAGCACTTCCTGGATTCCCTCACCTGCCTCCGTGTGATCGGCCTCCGGCCAGAGGGTAAGTTGATCGATATTGGTTCAGGGGCAGGCTTTCCCGGGCTTCCTTTGAAGATCACCTGTCCGCAATTAAAAGTTACACTGATTGAATCAATTGGAAAAAAGGTTGAATTTTGCCGTCATATCGTCAAACGCCTGAGCTTGAAGGGGATTGAGATCTTCCACGATCGTGCAGAACGCCTCGGCCGTCAGGATGCACATCGGCAGGCTTATGATTGGGCGGTGGCGCGTGCAGTTGCAGCCATGCCGGTGTTGGCTGAATACACCCTGCCATTCCTGCGTTTGGGTGGGCGCGCGATCATCATGAAAGGGGAAACGGGTCCGGCCGAGGCGCATGCGGCGGAGGGTGCGCTTCAATTACTGGGCGGGCGGGTCTCGCAGTTGATTCCCCTGGAATTGCCGCAGATCGTGGAAACGCGTTATTTGGTGCTGGTGGATAAGGTTGCTGCGACTCCGGCGAAATATCCTCGTCGACCAGGGATTCCCGAAAAGAGACCTGTGGGCTAAGTTTCTCCGCGCATCCCCTGCATGTCGAGATATCAGGAAGATTTCAAGGCGCGGGGATCGGCTGGCAATAATCCACACTCGTCTTTCAATTTATATTTTCTCGGGGGATAGCGTGCCGGCTGAGACATGCCAGATCGTGGCACTTTTGCAAAACGCCTCATTGAACATGGCCAAATCCGAAGCAGTAAGGATCGCTTGCTGAGAGGTCTGCACGCGTTGGAGGAGATCCTCTCGACGGATCGGGTCCAATTCCGCGAGCACTTCGTCCAGGAGCAGCACGGGGGTTTCCCCGGTTCGACCCTTAAGCCACTCGACCGTTGCCAATTGGACGGCGAGCATCGCAGTGCGATTCTGGCCGCGCGAGCCATAAACGGAAAGATCGATGCCGTCTGCGCGAAAGTTGAAATCGTCGCGGTGTGGCCCCAGAAGCGTCATGCCGCGCGCGATTTCCTCCGTGCGTGTGTGCTGCAGTGCCTGAAGCATGCCGGCACGTATGGTCTCGCGGGGGATGCTGGTGTGATCGATTGCCGTCTCCATCGGCAAGCCGAGTTGCCCCTTGGGTTCGGTAGCCGGGTCGTAGGAAGGCTGATAATCGAGCCGGAGCGTTTCCCCGGCGCGTGTAAGTGCGAGGTGGATTGGCCCTGTAAGGTCTTCGAGTTCCGACAAGGCTAACGCACGCGCCCGGATCAACGCTGCGCCGAGTTCGCAGAGTTGTTCATCCCAAAAACGGAGTTGGCCGTTATCGTTCTCCCGCTCCTGAAGTTGCTTAAGAAGTGCATTGCGTTGGGAGAGCACCTGCCCATAATCCCGGAGGGTGCGAGCGTATACCGCATCAGCCTGTGTGAGGGCCGCATCGAGGAAGCGCCGCCGATCGCCTGGCGATCCTTCGATCACACGTAGATCCTGCGGAAGGAACATCACAGCATTGAACACCCCCGCCAGATCGCTAACGCGGCGTTTTACACCGTTGATCAAGATCTCCTTCCGCAGGCGTCGA
>CAYLOP010000090.1:0-12264 GCA_964385305.1 uncultured Anaerolineaceae bacterium
TCGGCGGCGAGGGCTTCATCCTGCAGCGCCTGGAGGGCGACGGCCGGGCTTTCGTTCACGCCGGCGGGACGATCGTCGAGAAGGACCTGGCTGCTGGCGAGACACTGCGCGTCGACACCGGCTGCCTGGTGGCCTTCGACACGAATGTCGACTACGACATCCAGTTCATCGGCGGCTTCACGAACGCTCTCTTCGGCGGTGAGGGGCTCTTCCTGGCACGGCTCACCGGTCCCGGCAAGGTCTTCCTGCAAAGCCTTCCTTTCTCACGCATCGCCGACCGCATTATGGCCGCCGCCAAGTTCCAGACCGGCGAGCGCAAGGGCGTGGCAGGAATGGGCGGGCAGATCCTGGGAGACATCCTCAGCGGGCGGTAAACCATCAACGGGGCGCGGCAATGCGCCCACCTTGTTTGTCATAGAGATAGATCGCACCCACCCTGCCCCAGGTTGAAGCGACATGGACCAGGAATCCATCAACGCCAGCATTGCAGAAGAAGCGCAAGCCTATATCTCGGTCGACGTCGAGACCGCTGGGCCCAACCCCAGCCGCTACGCACTGCTATCCATCGGTGCATGCCCGGTTCTTGATGCAAATCGCGGCTTCTACGTCGAACTCAAACCCACCAGCATGGACGCCACGCTGGATGCACTCGCCATTAGCGGATTATCGCTGGAAGTCCTTAAGGAGACTGGCTTGGAACCGGCTGAGGCAATGACGCGCTTCGCAGCCTGGTTGGAGGAGATCGTCCCTTCTGCCAAACGACCGGTGTTTGTGGCGTTCAACGCGCCTTTTGATTGGATGTTCGTGAACGACTACTTTCACCGTTTCCTGGGACGCAATCCCTTTGGTCACACCGCATTAGATATGAAGGCTTTCTACATGGGCTTGTCCGGATCACGCTGGTCAGAGACCGCTATGCGGCACGTCTCCACCCACTACGCATCGAAACGCACCCTGACCCATCATGCGCTGCAAGACGCCCAGGACCAGGCCCATCTGTTCCAGGCCATGCTCCGTGAGCATGGAACCTGACCGCCGCCAGCAGCAACCCTAGCCGACCGTGTTTGGAGGATTGAATGAGCACACAGGAGCCCACCCCAGCCGTAGATCTGGATCGCATCATCGAATCAGCTCAGCGTCTCGGCATCGAATTAGACGAAGCCGAAGCGCTGCAGTGGCTCACCGCTATCGGTATGGCGCAGGACAGCGAGGAGGTCGTCTTCGACACCCGCAGCGGCGTCTTCGGTCATAAGGTCACGATGCTGGACTTCAGCCCCGAGGAGTTGGCCTACTTTCGCAAAATCGGACGCCTGGTGGAGTTCACCGACCAGCCAGGCGTCGTGGAGACCGCGCTGGCGCTCTCCGGGTCAGCCGCACAATCCAAGATCCAGTCCTTCCCGGGTGATTGCGATTACTTCGAGCGTGTCAACATCATCGCTAACACGCTCGAGGATGCCTGCCGCATCCTAGCAAATCTGATTCGTGAGAAAGCCCTGAGTGCTGTCAAGGGACCCACCTACCAGTTGATCGAGGTCCGCTTCGGCTCCTACCCGCAGGACGTCGTCAAGGATGGACGTCCTGTCAGCGCCGGCTCATCAATCTCTTGGGATGTAGATGAGATCCGCGCCGGCCAGATCGATGCCTTCGCTCCCGACGGCTCCCCCGCGACAATCCGCTGGGACGACGTCGCGCTCGACCCCGGATGGTGTAAGCTGGACTGGGTTGTCGCTGACCCTGTACGCGGGCAACTCTCCAACGCCAGCAACATGCTCGATGTCACCTGGGCAGCCCCCGACGGCGCCATCACCCCGCTGGACGGCTATCTCGACCCCTACTTCCAGGAAGTGTACCTGGAAGCTGAGTCCATCCCAGTATTCTCAAAGCTGGCCAAGCATGTGTCATCGGATGCACTAGACCACTACGTCTCCCAATTGGAGAAGGAAGTCAATAAGTATCTCACCAAGGACATCAACTATGGTAAAGCCGCCAAGCGCATGTACAACATCTTTCGCTTCACCGGCCGCTATGAGGAGGCGGCTTTCGTGCGCGAGCTTTTCGACGAACCGACCACGATGCTCTACCAGGTCTGGTCACTGATCCGCACGATCGACGACATGGTCGGAGAGGTATCCGACATCCCACAGGAAACTGTGCTCGCACAGGCCGATCGGCTGATCCTTTCCGTCATCGAGGCTCTCGAAGGCGCAGAGGAGACCGAGATCGTCCGCCGTCTGCTGCGATTGCGGGACAGCCTGGTCCGCGGGGATGACACGCAGGGTTGGAGCGCGCAAGTGGAAGCGGCGCGCGCCGAAGTCATCAACGTGGTCAATAATTTCTTCTACGAGCGTCTAACCGCCCTACCCACGATCCGAGCTTATATCGATAGCTTCCAGGAGTGAGGCACATGTCAGGATTAACGGACGAAGCAGGGGGATTGCATTTCGAAGGGGATAAGACGATCGAAGAGGCCCGGCAGGCGTGGCAGGAGAGCATGATGCGGCAGCTGGATCTCTTGCGCGCTGCGCTGCGCGAGTTGGAGCCACGCTTGGTTGCGGATCGCTGTGGAGGCGTCTATGAGGCAGAATCTCTGCGTCTGGCGTATTGGGGTGAGATCGTGTCGATCCCTTGGTCTGACCTCGAAGCTGTGCAAACCAAGGATGGGGAGCCATGCTCGACCTTCGACACCGCTATGCTGCTCTACTATCTGAACACGGCCGACGGCGCACCTTTGGCCGATCGCTGGGTGGGGTACCGCGAGTTACCCAACGGCAGCTTTTACCATCAGGCTTTTCAGGGTTACAGCGGTGACAAGTTGGCGCATGCGTTTGGTGAGAGGCCTGAGGATTTTACCCATGCAGCCCATGCATTGCGCGGCGAGCATCTGCCCGCACTGGCTTCTTTCGCCTATATGTTCACACCCCTGCCGCGCATCCGGCTGGCAGCTGTGCTTTGGCCGGGCGATGAGGAATTCGCCTCACGCGCCTCGATTCTATTCGACGCCGCTGCCCACCACTACATGGTCATCGATGGTCTGGCGTTGCTCGGTGCGGGGTTAGCGGGGCGTTTGATCCGGGCGGGAAAGACAGAATAGGGCAGCGATTGAAGTTGATAGGATGTGAAGTAATCGAATTCGCGGATTTCATCGAGGATGTCACCTTGCAAGGCTCGCGAAAAGTTCTGCAAAATCCGGCTTTAGCTGCTGAGATCGCACTCCACAATTACAGAGCCGGTCGCCGTTATTACTCTTATCGAACGCTCGAGAACAATCTCGATATGCTGATCTACGAGTGTCTGGGGTTTTAATCAATGAGCCCAGGGTCTGACCCACCAGTGCGTGCAACCCCTATCTCCTCCCCAAGGATCAAGTATTGTTTACCATGAAAGAGCCACCAAGATGAACGAAAACACGCACACAGCAGCACGACCCTTCCTCGCACGCATTTTCCTGTCCGCCGATGAAAGACGGCTCCGCGCTGGATGGCGCCTCCTCCTGCACGCAGCCCTGCTCCTGGCCATCATGCTGATTCTCTTGATCGCACTTCGCTTCTGGGTGCGCCTTCCTAGCAGTGACCTTCTCGTGTCCTTGATCGCCATCACACTTGCGACATGGATCGCGCGCCGCTTTTTGGACCGAAGAAGCTTTCCCTCACTTGGTTTCCGCTTCAACCGCCACACCCTTTCAGACTTCGGGCTCGGCATCGCGCTCCCGTGTCTTATGATGGGTTTCATTTACTTCTGCGAGTGGGCATTCGGATGGCTGCGCTTCGAAGCCTGGGCGTGGAACGTCGTCTCCTGGGAGGAGGTCTATTACAACCTCATCAGTTCGCTTGCTGCATTTATCGCGGTGGGGTATTACGAAGAGCTCCTGAGCCGCGGCTATCACCTGCAAAACCTGAAAGATGGGCTCAACCTGCACTGGGCGGTATTTCTATCCTCCTCGGTCTTCGCCGTCTTGCATTTGGGCAACCCGCACGCAGGTTGGCTCTCCACGCTCGGCATCCTGGCTGCGGGCTACTTTCTTGCCTATGGCTGGATACGCACAGGGCAATTGTGGCTCCCCATTAGTCTGCATATCGGGTGGAACTTTTTCGAGGGTACCATCTTCGGATTCCCTGTAAGCGGGTTGAACACCTTCCGTCTCATTCACCATAGCATCAGTGGACCAACGATGATCACAGGAGGCGATTTTGGGCCTGAAGCGGGGCTGATCCTGCTGCCAGCCCTCCTGATCGGCGCGTTGCTCATTCGTCTCTATACCCGCCGCCGGAACCAGCCCTCGACCCACGAAAATCTCCCGAGTGCTCCATAGTGCACTGAGATCAAAGGCAATGCGAGCAATCTCACTAGCGCACGATCCAAGTATCCCAGGTCCGTAAGAATGGCGGGCTGAGAGCGTAGTGAAAGAAAGGCAAATAGCGCCCATCTCCTACTTGACAAAATAGAACATATGTTCTATACTGCGATCAGTTTAGATCATACGTTCTACAGGGAGGTCGGCTATGTCTATCTATTCCTCACGCGCACGTCCTACTGCCAGCTCTTTCGATCTGGGAGAGACCTTTCGTCGCCTGCTCGATCGTCTCCCCCTCGAACAGGCATCGCTCTTCAGCCTGATCATGATCGGAGCGTTGATCGCTTTCGAGATCTTCAATTACGGGACAACCGAATTTGCACTCGGAGATCTGCTCGGCGATTTACGCTTCTCAGGCATCCGTTGGTCCACGATCCTTGCTCTTGCTTTTTGCAGCATGGATTTCGCCGGCATCGCGCGACTTTTTACGCCGGTGAACGACCAGATGGAATCGACCAGCGTTTGGTATCTGCTGGGTGCATGGTTCCTGGCCGCAACGATGAATGCCCTACTCACCTGGTGGGCGATCTCGCTCGCGCTTCTCGGTCACCAAGGCCTTGGAAATGAAGTGATCGGCAGAGAAGCGCTCCTGGGCAGCGTACCCATCTTCGTCGCCGTTCTCATCTGGTTGATACGGATTCTCATCATTGGCACGTTCACTATGTCTGGCGACCGGCTCCTTGCGCTCTTGCGCCCTCAGGCAAATCTCGGTTATCATAAGCAAAGGGCTGCACAAGCTACGTCGCGCCAACACACTGGAGAAACACCCACAGTTGACCGGCAGAAGCCAGCGCATCCCACGAGTAGATCAAATCCGATCCCGCGCCGTCAATCCAATTATCCTTCAGGAGCTGTGGCGACCAAATCTGCTAGCCGACGCTAGCGCACGGATGTGAGTATGCGCCCGATCTATGCACAAGGCAGCGACCGCCCCCAGGTATCGTTCTATCAGACGTCCATACGGGCGGTCGCTCCCTCATCTTGGGTTGCATGGATCCCGCTCGGTCTACTCTCCCTCTTGATCTTTATTTCCTTGCGGTCATGGCCCACATTGCAAGCTGGCTTTAACAAGAATATTGACCTCGCGGCTAGTTCTCAAGCAAACTCATCACAGGAAGCCCTTGCCCTCGCATCCAACCCGGTTGCCGAACCAGAACCTGACGTTTCTGAGAATCCCTTCCCAGCATTAATGCCTGAAGTTCAACGCTGGTCTGTCGATATCAATCGCTGGTCGAATGAATACGCACTGGACCCCGACTTAATTGCTGTTGTGATGCAAATCGAGTCCTGCGGGCATCCTACCGTTCAGTCTTCCGTCGGTGCAATGGGCCTCTTCCAAGTCATGCCCTTCCACTTCTCACCCTTTGATGATCCCTTCGACCCCGATACGAACGCCAAACGTGGCCTGACGTATCTGGCGCGCGGTTTGGAGTTATCCGGCGGCCGTATCGACTTAGCCCTGGCCGGGTATAACGGAGGGCATAGCGTGATCCAGCGGGATTCTTCAACATGGAGTGCCGAGACAAGGAGATTCGTATCTTGGGGCACAGGCATCTATGCAGATATCAAGGGGGATTGTACAGACTCGCCCACACTTCAAGCCTGGCTTAAGGCGGGCGGTATGGCCCTCTGCGCGCATGCCGCTCGGGCTTCGGTTTCCTATCAAAAATAATGACTCATACACCCCTACGTGCAATTCTCGCTTAGACGAGGCAGCCAAACCGAAAAAGTCGTACCAACCCCCTCCTTTGAATCAACTTCTATTCGACCCCCATGACTCTTCGTGATCCAGAACGCGATGGATAACCCCAACCCAGCTCCGCCGCTCGCCTTCCGGACTCGCGATCGATCGGTCCGATAGAAGCGCTCGAAGATATTCGGCATCTCTTGCTCTGAGATTCCCCGCCCATTATCCGCCACCGAGAACTTTGCCCAGTCGCCCACACAAAATAAATCGAGCGTCACCTCTCCACCCTGTGGCGTATTATCAAGCGCATTCGCCACCAGATTCAACATGACCTGCTTCAATCGGTCTCGGTCCCCCATAACCCGTGCTTGATCCTCCTGGCCAATTTGCAGATGGATCTTTTCACGCGCCAAGACCTTAGTCTGGCGAAACACTTCCAACATCAGCGTATCTAATTCAACCACCTCCTGTGCAAGAGGCAGCTTGCCTGTCTCAGCCTGGGCAAGCAACAGTAGGTCGCGAACCATACGCGTCATACGATCAACTTCCGAGGTTATTGCATCCAAGGACTCGGGATCAGCTTCCCCCATATGTCGTATAAGGTCGACGTTTCCTCGAATGGTCGTGAGGGGTGTCCGCAATTCATGGGAAACATCTGCCAGAAACCGGCGCTGTGTTTCGAAAAGGCCCTCTAATCGTTCGAGTGTCTCGTTGAACGCCAGGATCAGACGCCCATCCTCGCTCGTCGGCGGACCGGTATGGGGGATCCGTCTCGAGAGATCATCCGCGCGCGTGATCTGCAGGGCGGTTTCTGTTACTTGCTCAATCGGTCGCAAGGCCGCTTGCGCGGTTAAAAATCCAACAATGGCAGCTGTTGCCAAGACCAACACGCCCCCTATCGACAAAACGAGAAGCAGCGTCCTCATGGTGTTATCGACCGTTTCCAGAGATCCCGCTAGCTGCAAGTATCCGAGCACATATCCGTCCGAACTCGACAGCAGCGGGACAGTGAGGACACGAAGGTTCAGATCGCCGTGCGAGCGTCGTGTAAAGACGTTCTGTTGCTCTTCAAGAGACGCAGGATCAAAAGCACCTTCAACACCAGGCATATTGCCGGAACGCCAGATCATATTTCCCTGATCATCCCATACCTGCACATACACGTTGGTGGTGAGATCTAATGCTCGCAGGGTAATCGCCAAGGTTTGCGGCGTCTCACTGGCTAGCAGAATCTCATCCGCCGTTTGGGAGAGCACTGAATCGATTTCCTCTGTCAAACTATAGGATAGGGAGAGGAAGACAAGGGCACTGAATAGAATTAGCGCTGCCGCCAGAACAGTTGTATACCAAAGTGTAAGTCGAGCTCGAAGTGTCACGTGGGCTCTCGAAGGACGTAGCCGACCCCACGCACGGTATGCAGGAGGCGTGGTTCGCCATTTGCTTCTGTTTTTTGCCGGAGATATCGCACGTAGACCTCAATAATATTGCTCTCTCCGCCAAAATCATACCCCCAAACACGGTCAAAAATCAGATCACGCGTAAGCACTTGCCTTGGATTGCGAAGGAACAATTCCAAGAGTTCATACTCTTTCGCTGTTAGCTCAATCGCACGATCTCCGCGTGCAGCCTGATGCGTTCCTGTATCAAGATTGAGATCGTCAAAGGTAAGTACTTCTAACCCTTGTGTGTGGGTTCGCCTCAGTAAAGCTCGGATACGCGCCAAAAGCTCATTAAGCGCAAAGGGTTTCACAAGGTAATCGTCGGCGCCTGCATCGAGCCCACGCACTCGATCCTCGACCGAGTCTTTTGCCGTAAGCATCAGGATCGGCACTTCACCCCCGGCCCGCAGTCTTCGACATACCTCAAGCCCATCCAATCCAAGTATCGTCTCAGGGAGCATCCAATCGAGGATAATCAAATCAGGGGAATGATCGTGCGCCAACGCTAACCCTTTGGCGCCATCGATGGCCATATCGACTTGGTAACCTTCGTAGGTCAGTCCACGCCGCAGAAATTGTAGAATCCGTTCTTCATCTTCAATAACGAGTATTTTCTTTCGCATGGAGCGCACACCCAACTGAGTCTACCACAAGCGATCACTGAAAAAATAGAGCCGCCACAGGGACGGCTCTATGTACCATCTCAGACTGTAAGAGAAGATCCTTATGTGAGTTCTACGGCCGCTCCTGCACCCTCGAGCTTGCTCTTCGCATCCTGTGCTGCTTCTTTCCTAACTTTCTCGAGTATTTTCGCGTTCGCGGTCTCAGCCAGTTCCTTTGCGTCCTTGAGGCCGAGCGACGTGAGTTGGCGGATGGCCTTGATCACATCGATCTTCTTCGGTCCGACATCCTTGATGATGACATCAAATTCCGTCTTTTCTTCAACCTGCTCTGCTGCGTCTGGCGCAGCGGCTGCAGCCACGGCCACGGGCGCGGCCGCAGAGACGCCCCATTCTTCCTCAAGCATCTTTGTCAATTCGGCCGCCTCCAAGACGGTGAGCTCACCCAATGTTTTGACCAGTTTCTTTAAATCTGCCATCGTACAATATCTCCTTCTGATTGATCACCATCCAGCGATGATGAATGTGTTCACTTCATGCTCACGTATGGAACACCAAGCACCATGACATTCTATGCTGCGATTGCATCGCTCTCAGCGTACGCCTTGAGCACACTGGCAACCTGCCTCACGGACCCAGCGAGCATGCCTGTCAACTGACTGGCCGGGCTCTGGATCAATCCGATAAGCTGCGCTCTTATTACAAACAGTGGCGGTAAATCTGCAATGCGCTGGGTTTGCGCCTCGTCATAGATTTCGCCGTCGATGATGGCCCCCTTAAGACGGAGAGCTTCCGATTCCTTCGCCACATCAACAATCACCTTCATGATTTCCACGACGTCTTCTTCGGCAAACCCAATCGCAGTCGGTCCTGTCAGAGCACCCTCCGGCAGAGCAACCTCAGCTTCCTTGAAAACACGATATGCAAGCTTGTTCTTGATAATATGAAACTCGCCACCCGTTTCGCGGATCTTCCTGCGCAGCGCCTCGAGTTCTTTCACAGTCATGCCCGAGTAGGCTGTCAACACGAAGGATGGATGATCTTGCAACAATTGCTTGTACTCGGTCACGAGTTCCTGTTTGCGTTCCTTTGAAATTGCCAAGTCCTCTCACCTCCTTCAAAAGAAAAAATCTTTGCTCTACGCAGGACGTTCCAGCAAAGACTCTTATCACCTGAAGGTAATTGTGGATGATGCTATCCACGGGTCTTCACCTCGGCAGGGAATTAAGCCGCTACCGTATCTGGGCACCTGCTGTCTCTGGCAAAGCAGATCGTTGTATGTAAAAGCCGATCTGGCTCGCTAAGCACTACTCCTTGAGGAGTCTACCACAGTCTAACTAGGTTGTACTGACACCAACCTGAATACCGGGCCCCATTGTGCTGGTTACCGTGATCTTCTGAATATACGCACCTTTGGCAGATGCCGGTCTCGCTCGCGTAACGGCATCCATCAAAGCCTCATAGTTCTCGAGGAGCTTTTGCGTTTCAAAGGATGCTTTTCCGATCGGCACATGTAAGTTCGCCGTACGATCGATCCGGAATTCCACTCGCCCAGCTTTCAATTCATTGATCACACGTGGTAGATCATCTTCTTGAACAACCGTACCCGCCTTCGGATTAGGCATCAATCCACGAGGGCCAAGAATCTTGCCCAAACGGCCCACTTTCCCCATCATGTTCGGCGTTGCTACGGTCGCGTCGAATTCCATCCAGCCGCCCCGGATGCGCTCTACCATCTCATCATCAGCGATATAATCCGCACCAGCTTCCGTTGCGGCACGGGCGGCATCGCCTTCGGCAAATGCCAGGATTCGAACAGTCTTCCCCAGTCCGTTGGGCAACATGACAGTCTCACGGACTTGTTGTTCCGCGTGTCTGGGATCGACGCCCAGGCGGACATGGACCTCGATCGTAGAATCGAACCGAGTGTATGAAGTTTCCCGCGCGAGACGCAACGCCTCTTCCGGGGGGTATTCCTTCGTACGGTCGATTTTCTCGACCGCCTCACGATATTTCTTTCCGTGCTTTGGCATCTTCACTCCTTGTGGTCCAAACGGGCAGCTAACAGCCAGCCCTCCCACGTTTCATTAACCTTCGACGACAATTCCCATGTTTCGGGCTGTACCCTCAATCTGACGCATGGCGCCTTCGATGTCAACAGCGTTCAAGTCCTTCATTTTAATCTCTGCGATCTCACGAACTTGATCGCGCGTGACCTTACCGACCTTCTCGCGGTTAGGCTCAGACGATCCCTTTTCCACACCGGCTGCCTTACGCAAGAGAACAGCGGTAGGGGGGGTCTTGAGCACAAACTTAAAGGAACCGTCCGTATATATACTGATCTCAGCCGGAATGATCTCACCAGCTTTGGATGACGTTCTCGAGTTGTACTCCTTGCAAAACGCCATCAAATTGATGCCATGCGGCGCCAATGCTGGTCCGATCGGCGGCGCTGGATTCGCTCTACCAGCTTCGATTTGCAGCTTGACAACTGCTTTCAACCTCTTTGCCACAACTCCACTCCTTTCGTGGTTTTAACGGATGGATCCAACCATCCTCCCACGCGGGCAGACATTTAATTGCCCGTCGTCAGGCTTTTTCAACTTGAAGGAAATCAAGCTCCACAGGGGTTTCGCGCCCAAAGAAAGACACCATCACACGCACTTTGGCGCGTTCCATATCAATGTCCGAGACGGTGCCGATGAAATCGTTGAATGGGCCATCGATGATGCGGACTTTCTGCCCGGCGCTAAAAGTCACTTTGATACGCGGCGCTTCAGCCTCCATGCGCTTGACAATAGAGCTCACCTCTTCAGGACGTAAGGGGGTGGGATCGTTTCCCATGCCTACAAACCCGGTGACCCCAGGCGTGTTACGCACGACGTACCAGGAATCCTCATTCATGATCATCTGTACGAGAATATAACCGGGAAAAACACGGCGCTCTATTGTGCGTCGCTTACCTTCCTTGATTTCTATTTCTTCTTCCGTAGGAACTACCACGTCAAAGATCTTGTCCTTCATTCCCATGGTCTCAATGCGCTGCTCGAGATTATGCCGCACCTTGTTCTCATAGCCGGAGTAGCAGTGTACCACGTACCATAACCGGTCATCATCCGGCTCCTCCGTCAGCGCTTGCACATCCTCCATCACCGCATCAGGCGTCTCGTCCGATTCGGGTTCTTCAGACTCCGACTCGACGATTGCATCCTCATCTTCCTGCTCGGTCTCCATGGAAAATTCTTCAAAATCTATTTCAGCAATCGCCTCGATCTGCGCCGCATCATCCTGGATCGCTTCCTCATCTTCGCCAATAGGGGTAGCCGCGATGGCAGACAACTCCTCTTCACTGGAAGAGCCTTGATTCATCCCCTGGCTTTCTGAGGAGCTAAGCTCCTGATGCTCATTCTCGTTTTCACTCATGGCGCTCGATCCCAATCTCTTTCTGCGACCACATAACCATCATGCCAATCTAAAGATGTATGAAACATCTAGTGAACGTCTTTGGCCCTCATCCACCTAATCCGAGGAAAATGCCAAATAGCTTTGTGAATACAAAGTCGAGGATTCCAAGCAACGAACTCATAAAGACGATGACAACTAGCACGATCGTCGTAAGCTGAGTCGCTTCTTGCCGCGTAGGCCAATTGACCTTACGTAATTCGCCAACTGTTTCACGGGTGAAACGCGTGATCGCGTTTTGGCGTTTTCTTGAAGCGGCCTTCGTTTTCGCCACTTACGCTCTCCTTAGGATCAAGCGACGCCATACTCTTTCGGCGTCGCATTGCGTTAAGGCAGGCCAGGTAGGACTCGAACCCACAACCCCCGGTTTTGGAGACCGGTGCTCTGCCAAATTGAGCTACTGGCCTATCAGGGGTGCTTGGTCGCCCACCCCTTATTTTGTCTCCCGATGCAACACGTGCTTCCGACAACGAGAGCAATACTTCATCAGTTCGATCCGGCCCGGATCGTTTCGCCGATTCTTCTCGGTTGTGTAATTTCGCTCTTTACACTCTGTACATTCCAGTGTGACGACAGGGCGAATTGTTTTCTTTGCCATGGTTTATATTGCCTCTTAGAGGCGTAAACATATTCCTTTCGCTTATTCCATAATGTCGGTGATCACGCCTGCGCCCACCGTAAGGCCACCCTCTCGGATGGCAAACT
>CAYLOP010000091.1:0-12250 GCA_964385305.1 uncultured Anaerolineaceae bacterium
GGAAAGGTTTGAGATGGTATTGCACAACCTCTGCCGCAGTATCCAGCAGGCGCACAGCTTTTACATTCAGCTCCTCGCTGATCAAATCCGTGTATTTTACGACAGTCTCGCGTTCCCGTACTGACCCGACTGCAAACGCTGCCTCTTGGAGTGGCTGCCGCAGCTTGCGATTAGCCTTGTTCCTCGCAGCGTGCCCCAGCGAAACCAGTTTCATAACCAAGGTCATTTCTTCCATGAGCTGATGATCAATTCGTTGGAGGTCGGATTTTGGCCATAGACACTGATGCACGCTTTCAAGCGCATCGGGTTGAACACTACGGACCAAGTTTTGATACATCGCTTCCGTAACAAAAGGAACGAATGGCGCAAGTAGATAACAAAGCGTCACGAGTACGTCATAGAGCGTGGTATATGCAGCGTGTTTGCTAGCATCGGAAGCTTCGCTTGCCCCGGTTTTAACCCAGAACCGACGCCGGCTTCGCCGGAGATACCAGTTGCTGAGATCATCGAGCAAGCGGATTGCTGCGGCGGTCGCGACATTGGGCTCGTATGCTTCCAAAGCTGCGGTGATCTGCTCAACGACGGTATCCAGCCGGGAGAGGATCCAACGGTCTAGTTGACTGTAGGCTAAGGGACGCCCGTCGTCGGGTTTCCAGCCATCGATATGAGCGTATGTTACGAAGAAGGAATAAACATTCCACAGCGGAATAAGGAACTGACGACGGGCCTCATCGGAGCGGTGATACCCAAAAAGCAAATCCTTCTCGGGTTTGTGGTTGCAAAAAAGCCAGCGCATCACATCCACGCCGATCTTATCCGCCGCTTCGTTAAACTCAATCGCATTGCCCCAGGACTTATGCATCGGGCGGCCATCCTCTCCCAACAAGGTTCCATAGGTAAACACATCCTTGAAGGGCGCTTTTCTCTCTAGGATGGTGCTCATCGCGATCAAGCTATAGAACCAATTGCGGAATTGACCGGGAAAACTCTCGCTGATCAGATTGGCTGGGAACCACTTCGCCCAATGCTCACGATCCGTGTTATAGCTCAGGGTACTCATACCAACAATCCCAGCATCCAGCCAGGGATTCCCGACATCTGGGATGCGGCTCACCTTTGCCCCGCAATGACTGCATTCGATCTGCACGGCATCGACATAAGGACGATGTGGCGTGTGCCCTTCAAACGTCTCCCACCCAGCGATAGCGCGCTCCGCGAGCTCTTGCTTGCTCCCGATTACATCGAAGTTCCCGCAGGCTCTACACTCCCAGATCGGCAATGCCAATCCCCAATAGCGCTTCTTCGAAATCATCCAATCACTCATGTTGCGCAGCCAATCCAGCTCGCGCTCAAGGCCAAAAGATGGATACCAATGCGTCTCGTCTCTAACAACCTCCATCATTTGATAGCGGAGGTTTTTCGTTTTCTCCTCCTCGCTGATCTCTTCATAAGGCTTGTCTAATTGCTCCCCCATCGAGATGAACCATTCATCCACAAGGCGAAAAACCAATTCCTCCCCACAGCGCCAGCAAACCGGATAACGATGGGTGTAGTCCTCGACTTTGTAGGTCAGCCCTTTTTCGGTGAGGTTCTCAAAGATCGGTTGCGCTACATCCTTCACGTTAAGCTCGGTCAACCATCCAAATCCATCGACGAAGACCCCAGCCTCGGTGAGGGGCGCGAGTATGGGGAATCCATGCTCCTCGCCCATCTCGAAGTCTTCGGCGCCACAACCTGGTGCGATATGCACAATGCCAGTGCCTTCATCCTCACCGACCTCGTCCCACAATATCACACGGTGTTCATCCGGTGCACCAGCGGCCACCTGAGCAGGTAACTCGTCGAACGGCCCGGAGTATGTCCAACCTTCCATCTCCGTGCCTTTCAGCTCACCCTCTACCTCATAAGATCCCTTCAAAACTTGGAGTGTCCCACGGCTGAGATAGAGGATCTCGTCGCCCTGTCGAACTCGAACATAGTCCAGGTCCGGACCAACCGCCGCAGCTACATTGCTCGTCAGCGTCCAGGGTGTCGTCGTCCAGACCAGCAGGCTTTCACCAGGTCGCTCTTTGAGCGGGAACCGCAGAGTGATGCTTGGATGCGTCAATTCCTGGTACCCTTCCGTTACGATCTCGTGCTGGCTCAAACCCGTCCCACAGCGCGCACACCATGGCATCACGTCCGTGCCCTTATATACCCATCCACGTTCATGGCATGATTTGAGCACTGCCCAAATCGTATAGTTGTTCTCATCAGAGAAGGTGAAGTAGGAACCCCCTAGTTCAGGCATGCCAAGATGGCCGACAATGTGCTCCACACTTCCGGTTTGAGGACCTTCCGGTCCCTCCACCGTGATAATCTTCGCAGGGTCTTCAGCCAATTGATCGCGAAGCATTTCCAACAACGCTGGGTCGTTCCAATCCATCCAATAACCCAATCGGATGCTCTGTTGGGTTTGGACGGCGGCATAGTTCAGGACGCGTTGTTTACAGAGAAGGACGAACTTCTCGAGGCCATACTCTTCGATATCCCGTTTAGTCTCGAACCCCATATCCTTTTCTACGTTGACCTCAACCCATAAACCCTGACAGTCGAAACCGTTCTGGTAACGCGTTTGATATCCTTGCATGGCCTTAAAGCGGTGGAACAGATCTTTGTAGGTACGCCCCCAGCCATGATGAATGCCCATGGGATTATTAGCCGTGATCGGTCCATCGATAAAAGACCAATGGGGGCAATCCGCTCGCAAAGCTCTCAACCGCTCAAAAGCCCGACTTTTTCGCCAAAAATCCAAGATTTCGTTTTCCTGAGCCACAAAATCTGGATTGTTCGAGACGGGATTAAACATAGTGCACCTCAAGCATCTAATTCGATAACCAAACGTTTATTGATCGCGCCCTTGCTTTTATAGTCCACGATCCGAATAGCGCCGACTTCCTTTGTATTCGCAACATGGGTGCCACCATCCGCTTGCAGATCAAGACCTTCGATTTCCACAACACGCACCTCGGTAATGGATGGTGGTAAGAGATTGATCTTCGTTCGAATGAGATCAGGGATTTCAAAGGCTTCGACACGAGGTAGGATTGCCGTATTCAAGGGTCGCGCAGCCTCGACTTCGAGGTTGACCTTTTGCTCAATCTCCTCGACCAACTCCTTGTGCATGGTCTCAAATTCAAAATCCATGCGGCCCCGCAACGGCTCCATGTTCCCTCCGGTCACACTAGCGCCATAATCACGCCATATCACACCGCAGAGAATATGCATCGCGGTATGCGTTCGCATCAGTTGGTAGCGACGTTCCCAATCCAGAATTCCTTGGACTTCTGTCCCGGGAGAAATGCTCTCGTCTTCCATCTGGTGCCAGATTTCACCGCTGATCTTTCGCACGCGTGCGACATTCCACACATTATCACCTGCATAAAGCTGACCAGTATCACAGGGCTGTCCTCCTCCTCCCGGGTAGAATGCCGTTCGATCAAGGACCACGCCCTCTTCTGATGTCTTGATCACATTGGCTTGAAAGGTTCTAAGATAAGCATCATGGAGATAGAGCAGTTGCGTCACGTTCGATTTCCTTTCCTTGCATAGAACGCTGCGATTTTTCGGCACTTGTCCGACCGCGCAGGTGGTTTCAAGCGCTATGCATCCATCTAGAAAAGTGACTTCCGTCCCACACAGGGACGGAAGTCTGAACTTCTCCCGCGGTACCACCCTGTTACCCGCCGATCGCAGGCACTCAACCGGGTACGGCCTGATACGAACAAGGCTTATACCCGCGCCTGTGGTAACGGGGGGCGAGACCGGCTTCCTTACTAACGAGATTGGTCGTGTTCAGGTCGCAGCTCCGGAGGGATTTTCCGTCCAATTGGCTGTCCCGGCTCCCACCATCCCGGGTTCGCTGTCAGCTTGGGTTGGGCGTACTCGTCTCCATCATCGCCGGTAGTATCTGGTGTGTTTGACAGATTATGCCATAACCAAAATAAGGGGTCAATGCCCCCGGGGCATCGACACGATGCTTGAGGTAAGGGAGTTGCGGGTAGATTCAATTTTGAGTGAAAGGATTATTCGGTTCCGTAGACTTTCTTATAAAGAGCAAGCATATTTCGGATGTGGAGTTCCTCAGCGAGCCCATTTAGCAGAATGCGGCTCTTCCCACAGGATTCAATATCAATCGATTCGAGATACGCCTGGGGATCTCGCCTACGAGATGCCTTACGGGCATGGCGTTGGAGTGCTGCCAAGTAATTTATATTACTCTTGACCGAGCCAGCGATTTCACCCCGCAGGATAACCTCCCCATGTCCTTGAATGAGGTTCTCTAGCTTCAAGGGAGGGATGGTCCTCAAGGTTTCACTCATGACCTCGTAATCGCCATCCACAATGTATGGCACAGGCATCATGACATCCCCAGAGAACAATACGCGATCTTCTTCTACAAGCACGCCAATACCATCAGAACTATGGCCGGGCAGATAAATCATCCGAAGCGTCCGTTTGCCAACCCTGATACTAACCCCGCCTTCTTCAAAGATGATGTCGGGCAGTACGATGCTTACATCGGCGAGATCTCGATTCTGCAGCTTTGCTTCCGCCAATCTGTCGCGTCCTCGAGTGTTGAGGAGCCGACGGCATTCCGCATGCCCAATGACAAGTGCGTCCGGAAACCAGCACGTCCCTTGGCTGTGATCGGCGTGGTGATGCGTGTTGATTACGTACCGGACCTGGCTACCCAACCGATTTTGAATGAAATCTCGAATTTCTTTCGTCTCTTCTGGGAAAGCGAGTGTGTCAATGAGTACAGACCAATCCGAGCCTATAACCGCTCCTGCATTAACTTGCGCATATGATTCGCTTGTGAAGACGTACACATTTTCTGCGACTCGTTCTCGAACCATACTGCCTCCAATTCAAGTCGACGAGCGGAAGCATAGCATAGGCAGTATCGGAATGTCAAGATTTATTTACATAAGTGATTCCCGGAGGGCTTTCAGACGATCCGTCAGTTCGTCAAGAGGGACAATTTCGTGTGTATCACAACCTCGGAGCGACACCTCAATCCCACCTTGATCGAGGCTTCGGCGACTAACGGTTAGTCGAATCGGACATCCAATCAGATCCGCATCTTTGAATTTGACTCCGGCAGACATATCTCGATCATCATACAGAATCTGCCATCCCGTTTCTTCCAATCGACGCAACACATCCGCGGCTTCTTTAGGGCACTTCAACTCCACGATATGGATGTCAAAAGGGGCGAGTTGTGCCGGCCAGACAATGCCGTTCTCATCTGCATAATGGTCAATTATGGCATCAAGAACGGGCGTGACATAGAGCGTCCCCACAGAAACGAGTGCCACCCGATCTCCTCCATCCTTAGCGGAAAAGTGCACGGGCGAGTCAAGTTTTTGCCAGCTGCCCAGATGATGGCCGCGTTGTTCGATGAGGGGAGATCCGCACTGCATACATGGATCCCCATGTCTTGCCTCCGCGATATCTGCAAGAATGCTGACTTGAAAATCGCGTGGGTAGTTCACTCCCTTCAGATGATAATCCATGCGATTTGCCCCAGCGACAAAATTGAAGCCCTTCTCAATGGATAAGTCGCCAACAACGAAAATACCTTCCCCACCTTCTATGTCTCGTACCTGCATGCCTACCGGGCTAGCAAAACCTGGTTGTGTTCCCACCAATTTTATATGCATCTCATCCGCAGGCTGGAGAGTTCGGTATCCAAGAGTATGTGCCAATTTCGGGATGCTGAGTTCAAGGTCCCCGCGCAGGACTGCGAAGACAAGATCCTCGTCCTCCGAAGTAAGAAAGACAGCCTTCAAGGTTTTTGATTCAGGGACTTGTAGGAACGCTGCGAGGTCCTTGATGGTTTTTGTACCCGGTGTAGCAACCGTAGATAGTTCTTCCAGCGGCTCATCCTCAAGCGGCTCAACCTGGGATTGAGCCACATCTGCCCGTGCTGCGTAACCACAGGATGGACAAAGAAGGAAATCCTTCTCACCATGAGGGTGCAGGTGAACTAAACCCTTCTCTTCTGGCAGCCAATCCACCCTGACAGTTGGGACGCCCAAAGAGGATGCCCATCCCTCGATCCTGGTGAACCATTGCGCCTCCTCCTCGGCATAATTTTTAGGATCTGAAAACACGCCGACAAGCTGCAATGCCCTATGCCACACCGACGGCCCAGCATGTTCTTGTGTTAGTACGGATACCCAACGGATTGAACTCAGGTTCGCAGGAAGCTGCCGGTAAGATTGAATTACGCTTTGGAGTAGAAACACCCAAACTGCATCCACCGAGCCGGGGGGCACAATGACGGCTTGCGTGTCTTGCCGAATGTCTCGCAGACTTTTAACGACATTTTGGATAACCCGCTCCCCAAGTGGCAGCCATACGGTTTGATCATGAAGCTGTAAAAGGATTGCTGCACGCTGTGCCAAAGCCATACTCGGGCTCGAAGTCTGCGGAGCTTGCTTTAACGTCCGCCCAAATAACTGGCTCATTCTCATTGACGGCTCCAATCCGTTTTCGTTAGTAGGGTGGTCTGGATAGATCGGGGGATGTTGGTGTGGCTTCGGGGGTAAAGCCATAGCGTCCACGAAATGTCACAAAATTTGTTTGCCCAGCATATAAGTATGTTTGCATGGAAAATTCTCGCCCTACAAAATCAACTCGAACCTCATAGGGCCCAGCCGGCAAATCGCTGATCACAAAATTTTCACCATAGTATTCATCGGGGTGGATGGTTTCTTTTGCATATGTCCAAACATCCCATCGCTTACCCGTTGTAAGGGATCGGATTTGAACCAACTGCTCTGGCAAGAGACGCCCATAGGTGTCGAGGATCAAACCAGCGAAGACAGCCCATCCCTCAGGAGGAACCATCCAAAGTTCTGGATTTCTAGTGCTGAAGTAGCGATTCTCACCTAGCCTCACCTCAAAGTGCAAGTGAGGTCCATCCGAGTGGCCGGTGGAACCCACCGTTCCTAACACCTCCCCCATTTCCACCATCTGCCCTTCCCAAACATATACCTTTTCCAAATGAGCGTAGACGGTAAAGAGCTGCTCACCTTGATACCCAAAGTCGTGCCGGAGGGCGACAGCAAGACCATAGGGATCTGATAGATCATAAACCCCCCGATACAACCCATAGCCAGACCAGACTACCTCACCTGAACCTGCTGCAAGCACAGGGGTACCCCGCTCTGCCCCCAGATCAACACCGGTATGAACCGGCTGTTCGCCAAAATAGGTATTGCCATAGCGGAATTGTGGATGTGGCCAATTTACATCGCCGGAGGGAATTGGACGTGCAAAATAAAAATGATCTTCATCTCGGATCGACCATGGCACGGGATAAGGCGGTGGACGCCAGGCGAGGGCTGGGCTGATCTTAGCCGGCGGGAAGGTTAGTTGAGCGATGGTTGGTGTAGCTTTTGCGGAAAGGGTTTCGCGAACTTCCAATGTCTCCTCTAGCGCGGCGGCTGTTGGATCTGGGCGGGGTTCAGGAGAACCTGGTGTGCTAACGACGTCCCCGCTCACCGGCGCTCCCTGGCAAGCGGAGATTGCCGCGATCATGATCAGAATACCGGGCACAAGAAACCTCAAGCTTCTCATGGCGAAGTCTGAAGTGTAGGAGAAGGATATGGAGTTGGAGTGCGGCTCGGTGTTGGTGTCCGCCATCGCCACCACCAGGGCGTAGCAGTAGGTCGAGGTGTGCGTGTGGGCGTGGAAGTTGGTGTCTGGAAAGGCGTTGGTGTCACAATCGCTTCAGCGGGATATAACTCAAGCATGGCATCACTCCAGCTCAAGCCATCTCGAAAGGCAAACTCATTGAAGCGCGTTGCAGGGTAGAAGGTGCGCCAAGCAGGATATGCTGGCAACCTCTCAAATCCATAGTCCGCTGCTAATTGAGTGAAATCGACATAGTACCCTGCTGGGATCTTATCGTACGGCGCCCCTCCTTGATCATAGGCCTGTGGGTTGCCGCTGGTGCGCGCGTCGAAATCCCATGGAATCACACGCAGCGGCTCACCCTGTGAACCATCCTGAGTGACGGTGCGCACAAACACGCGCCAATACGTCTGTCCCCCTGCATCCTCCCGCACAACTTCGACCCAACCAGCCTGGAAGGCAGCTTGATCGAAGGCAAACGCACGCCCGGTATATAGCCAGTCATTATAGGCAAACCCAGGCGGTAAAGGATCATTCAAGCCAACAAAGGCATTCTCAAGATGAGCCAAGAAATCCCAACCCAAGGCATGGCTCGTGCGCACCCGTAAGGCATTAAACGCTTCATCGACAGCGTCCGACAGTGCAGGGATCGGCGCTTCTATGCCAGGAAGGTTGATCAGGGTAAGGCGAGCGATATCTGAGCTTGGCTGTTCAATCGAGGGCTCAAAGAGTGAGGTATGCTTTGGGGAAATACGCTGTTCCGGGCTCTGTTCGACGCTTCCTGGAACCCAAGCGATCTTGCATACGCCTTCTATGAGTGGCAAGCCATACGGTATAATGCTCCCCGACTGCAGTGGGATCAATTGGAGATAAGAGTCCTCAGGCAAACGCATGGTGGTCGCCAGAAGATCGCCGCCAAACAGCCATGCTGGACAAGATCCCTGGCCGGCTATTGCCGCGGATATATCTTGACCTTCGATATCCAGGATTGCGATCTGTTCAACCCCATCCGACCGCTCAGAATATGCCAACTGTGTTCCATCAGGGCTGAATGCTGGACTATATTCTGATACCGACGGGGATTGCGTTAGGTTGTGGAACCGGTCATCAGGATGATCCAAATCGGCTAGAAAGATGTCAAATCCCGCATCTCGATCGGAAACAAACGCGATTCTCCTTCCGTTCGGATCCCACGATGGCGATAAATCAGCGCCGGGGTGAACGGTAAGTTGGATCGGTAGTTGATCGAGATTAACCGGCAAGATCCAGATATCAAAGTTATCCTGGCTGTACACCTCGTACGCGAGCCATTGCCCATCTGGCGACCAGGTTGGGTGCCCCTCATACCCTGGCGTGTCCGTGACCTGGCGAATTGCGGCAGATAGAAAATCGTAGATGAACAACTCCCAATTTCCTGTACGGTGGGAGGAGAATGCAAGTTTTGTCCCATCTGGGCTTACCGCCGGATCCCGATCATCCCAATCTCCATCGAAAAGCAAATGGGGTTGAAGATCGCCAAAAGTAAACGACCATAGACTCGTCATACCGGCAGATCGGGCTGCGTAGATCAATGTACCGTAGGGTCCATGGCGCGTCGGCACCGTGGTGAAAGTTGCAGTTGGTGTAAGCGATTGAATTGTAGCGCTCGGCGTTCTTGTATATTGTATTTCCGTCGCAAGGGCAAGCAGTGTTGGATCGACAGGCGCTAGGGGCTCTTCCTGTTGAGCTTGAAGCAAAGCCCAGGTTAGCCCACTGATAACGATCACTGCAAGAGCAAGAAATACCGGGAACCCCCACTTGACCCAGCTGGGACTGGGCGTGTTTTGATCATCAGGTCGCAGAAACCACTTTTTTGCCAAGGAAAGCATCCCTCAAGGTCGCGATTATACATGCTCCTTCACTTCCCGTCATGTGGTGCAAGATGGATACCAGCGAACAAACAAGTAATGCAACTCAAATGTATTTTACTTTTATAGATGGAGGATAGACGCGAAAGGATCGACCCACACGTCGATCCTATAAAAGCACCATGAAACAGGGCATTTTAGTGCGCGATACTCTCAGTTTCTTCCCAACATTGAGTCGCAATTGTGTGAGGGATGTCAAAGGCTTCGGCAATGCCTGCCTCATCCCCACCTCTTTGACGATAGGCTTCCAACATTCGATCTGGTACGAGTAGACAGCGTGCAAAATACTCTGCGGATTCACGGAGATGGGGCAAGAGTAAGTCAAAAAGCCCCATCGTACGACCATGACGGCTCGTGATCAATGCACTTAGTGTCTCCCGCGCCAGAGCATACCGTCTTTCGTCGGACTCAAGGTTGATGCGCACGAAAATACTTCCCCTATGGCTAGGAGGTCTCGCGAAGGTTGCATCCCAAAGATTGGAATACATATCCACTACACCGAAGTCGGAGTCGTACAACGGTGGTGGTTTTTTGAGAAGCTCTTCGACGGGCACCGGCGGTTCTAAAACACCCAAGTAGTCAACAAGACCCTTGGCAAGCGTCTTAAGAAACCACTGGCGCTCTTCTCTCGTAATTGGCATCATGCTACTTGTTCTTCATCCGCTCGGCCGTGTTCGGGCAACAATCCGGTAAGCGGTGAAGGAAGTTCAATGCGAGCAACCGGCATTTCAACGGCTTTGACGGCACGATAAGCTAGGACAGCATATTCCGTCCATGAGCCCGCCTCGATCTGCGACAAGTGTGTGCGGAGTCCAGGTGAGAAATCGAGATCGGAAATTACGGCGTCGATTTGCCCTGATGAGAAAGCTTCAACCACACCAGGATCTATGATGGAACGTGCCACTAACTGATTAAGGGCTTTCATACTCATCGAACAACCTCCTTTGCATTTCTATGGTTTGCTTGTCTCTATTTAAAAACATAAGGCAGCAGGCCTAAGCCTCGCTGCCAGGCTTATGTTCAAATAAAACTTACAGAAACCGCGTGGTGCTAAGTTTCTTCTTACCCGCCAACAAGTCCGCCGTCCCGCGGGCAGCGAGAGCTAACCATGGCAACCTCCTTATTTTATGTTCCCTCTCGAAGAAACTGTACAACATCTCTCTCAACGGATTCTCAACGAAAAAGTGTTGAGTTTCACCATAGCACCCAATTCGTGTTATCAACAGCTCATTTTTCTATGATCCCTGAATTATGCCTTATGTACCCAACCCCTCACCTTCCTGACCATTCTCAATAAGAATACCGGCAAGTCTTTCGTCTTATATTCCAGCGTTAGTGTAATTGATTCTAAAGCTTTAGTTGATTAAACGTGCGTAGAGATCCCGCACGGTTTTCGGCGGATCCAAACCTAATTCGTCTGCAAGTAACCGAATGTATCGCTGGTAATGTGTGATGATCTCGCTCCTACGACCGAGACGGCCTAAAGCTTCCAAGAAGTAGATGTTGGTATCGTCGCGATAGGGATCGATCTGCAAGGCTTGACGAAGGGTATTCACTGCTCGTAGTGGTTGATCACGCACAAGTGCTTCCTCAGCATGTGCAGCAAGTAGGTCAAGGTACTTCATCTCTAGTGTGCGCCTTCGTTCGATGACCCAATCCGAGTCTATATCGGGCAGGAATCTGCCCCCGTAGGAATTGATCGCCTCTGTTAATGCGAACATCCGTCTTGGATCGCCGCGGGGAAGTCCCTCTGCAACAGAAGCAGCGCGTTCAAAACGCGCCACATCATATTCCATGCTCAGATCCGGATTGAGGGAGTAGAGCGCTCCCTCATACAAGATGGCTTCTTTACCAAGTTCACGTCGAAGGCTATAGATTGCTGTATGCAGATTGGCGACTTTCCGACCTGGTGGGTGATGTAACCAGAAGGTTTCTAAGAGCACATCACGATCAACGCGTTGCCGATCGACGAGGAAGAATAAGACCCCCTTTGCCAGGGGCTTGAGATCTGTGAGCAATCGCTCTTGATGGTAGATTTCAGACTTGCCAAGCGCATAAAAACCAATTCGTACGCCCTGCCCAGTATCCTCGGTCATCTCCTGATATTGCTGCGAGATTGCGCGCATGGCATCGATGCGATGAACGACCGAGGAGAGAACCGGGTGCCCGCCGAGTCTCCGTCTAGCAAACTCTCTGAAATCGGGATCGAATGTAAGCTCTCCTGCAATCACCTGCTCCGTACCCTTTCCACTAGCCCATTCGAGCGCCCCCTGGAGTTCATCTTGAGCAGTCTCAAGTTCATAGGCATACAGCGCAGCACGTGCTAAGTAATAGCGTAAGTAAGTCACCGCTTCCGCATCCAGATTCGCCACATCCTTGAGCAGCTGCCGGTGGCTCTCCATCGCTTGCTTTGGTTTAATTGCAGCTTCGAGACACGCGAGCTGAATCCTTAGCATGGGTGGATATGTATCGCCCTCATCCAATGCCATGGCTCGTTTCATCCACTCATGAGCGAGCCCACTTCCGCCACGCCGACGATGCAGCATGCTTGTTCGAATACAGCCATAGCGGATCAGATCGGCGTTTTCAATTTGAATCGCAAGGTTCAGCCCTTGTCCGTAGAGTTCTGCAGCCTGCAGGGCAAGATCGAGATCGGA
>CAYLOP010000092.1:0-10905 GCA_964385305.1 uncultured Anaerolineaceae bacterium
AGGCTGCTCATCGCCATGCGGATCATCCTGCGATAAATCGTTCAAGCATCTCATCCAATCTTCACACTGGGTGAAACCAGTGACGTCGTTGGCGGGGGGATAGGCGGCGCTGGCGGCGAGGGCGTTACGGGCACATCGCCTGCCAATTGGCCCGGGTGGATGTGAGAATCGTATAAGGCAACAAGCTGATTGAGATACGCTAGCAACTTATCGCCGAGCACTGCCGGATGCTGGGCGTTCTCGATAAGCTCGATTGCCGGAGCATCGAGCACGATCTTGCCTGTGCTCTTGATCTTGATTTGCCCTGGTTGTGACTCTATGGTGATTAGGTCGTTGCCATCCTCGTGGCCCAGCGCGGCCATATGATCCTCATCATCCAGCATGATGATCAACCCGCTCTCGCTCCGGATGATCTTGATCTGCGGTGTGGATATTTCGCCACTAGTATGCTTCGGAACCTCGTTTAGGTTCCACCAAAAACCGCTCCATATAGGCCGGGAAACATCTCCAGCCTCAAACTCGATCCACACACCCGCATCCGGCTGAGGGATCATATAGAACCCGCAGCTTACACCTGCAAACGGCACACAGGGCATCACCCAACCCGTATCCACGTCTCCGAACAACTCGGGTACTCTGGCCCTGATGCGGCCCTGGTTCATGGGATCCTGATTGTCTATGACGATGCCTCGGTACTTACCAAAGGTTTTCTCGGGTCCTTTCATCATACGCCTCCTTGTTGGCTCAATTTGGCTGGTGTTTTTCCCGCAGGCTGTCGGAGGGATGCGAGCTTCATGCGCCCTGCCTCCCCGTAGGCGTTGAAAAGCTGGAGATCCCTTCACGAGAGCAGCCGGCCAGTTTCCCCGGATCGATTATCGCACAATAAGTCAAGCTGCCCGACGAGGACATTGCGCAGCAGTCCAGAAGATAGACAGCCAGTCTTGTTTATAGGACTCCTTCTACGATTTGATCTGTTACGTCCTTCTCTGAAGGGCATGCACGCCAGGATTTCTCACCCTTCGCTCGACGGCCTGCTTATGTCGTTGTTGTGGACCCGATGTTAATCATGATCATCTAATGTCACGAAGGCATTTTTCAGGTTGATCCATCGTTCTATTTTTCTACGATCCTGTCTTACTATCCTTCCATATAGTAAACTAGCTGCCTTGATATCTATTCCCGAAGGAGATCATGTGAGAAGCGAAGAGAAGAAGATTTTAGGTCTGACGATCGGCGGCCATAGCCTGGTGCACCTATTCGAAGGAGTATTACCGCCTTTAATCCCGTTGCTCATCGGTGAGTTTCATACTGATTATTTCCATCTGGCATGGATTGTCACCGCCTTCTCATATGCCTTTGGACTGGGAGCGCTGCCGGCCGGCATCTTGACCGACAGGGTGGGCCCACGACGATTAATAACCCTGTATTTATTCGGGGCTGGTCTGTTGTGTTTGGGCATATGGCCGGTCAAATCATTGTGGGGCTACGGCATCATGATGGGACTGATCGGCCTGTTTTGCAGCACTTATCATCCGTCCGCGAATGCGCTGCTGTCGCTGTCCATGACGCAGCGTGGAACCGCCTTCGGAATCCACGGCATTGCCGGCAGCCTGGGCGTGGCGAGCGTCCCCCTCTTGTCCGCCGGAATCGGTGCGGCGTTCGGCTGGCGATCGCCATATATCCTGTTCGGGCTTGTGGGCATCGGCCTGGGCTGCTTTTCGATAGCCATCGGCCGGCATCTCAGCGTGTTCGAACGCAAGAAGGAGGCTGAAACCACAAACCCGTCCGAGAGCGCCTCGCCTGTGTTGCATATCGTGTTGTTCTTCTTGTCGGCCGCAACGCTTGGTATTACCTACAGGGGGATCATGACCTTCTTGCCCAGCTATATGGGCGAACAGGTACTCCTGGACTTCTTGCACCTGGATTCGGTGACTCTGGGTGGGGCTATGGCGACCCTCGCGTTGCTTTTCGGCGCCTTAGGTCAATATTGGGCGGGACGGCTGGTGGACCGCTTCAGCGCCGAAAAATTCTATCTGCTCGCCATCACGGCTGCGATGTTTTTTGCTCTAGCCATGGCCTGGAGCAGCGGCTTGATCCTGGTCGCCGCGGCTGTGGGCTACGCCCTGTCTTATTTCTCAACCCAACCCATTCAAAACTTCATCATTTCGAAATACTTGCCTGCACACAGGCAAGGTTTGGGGTATGGGATTCACTTCGCCCTGATTTTCGGCGTCGGTTCGACGGCGGCACCGGTCGCCGGCTACCTGGCGGATCATTTCGGTCTCCAATCCGTGTTTATCGCCATGGGGCTTTGCTACGGCGTCGCGGTTCTCCTTTCAGGCTCGCTCGTGCTGAAGGTGAATCGATCGGTCAGCGCGTCCTGATCCTGTTTCCTGCGGCCAAGATCACAAGCAACGCCCAAAATGACCCAGTGTGTCAGGATTTCTCTTCCATGATCAGCCTGTTGTCGATCGGGAGGACAGGGGCAGGACCATGTACCACTTCACTCTTCATGCCGAGATGAACAAGGGCGCTGGCACAAAGAAGAGGTAAAGCATGAAGCCAATGATGGGCAAATAACATTTCCTGTTTGCATATGGCTGTTCACACGCATTCTGCGATTTCTCGTAGGCCTTCTCACCGCCATGTTCAATGGATGTAGAATTGCCGCCTCCATTCCAGGCTCGGTAGTCCTTCCCACATTTGACATCGTCTTAAAAATTATGCTACATTCAGCATACGTGTGGTTACGGTTTGAGGGGGCAAACAGCGACCACCGCATAGTGCAGACCAGGGGGTTCGCGCGATCTGGCTACACACCACTCCAAATGCCCGCCTGAGACCCGCTCGAACCCACGTATCTTGACGCTGGTAAATCCTTGGGGGCCTACACGGGTTGTCTCTCGTCGCATCGGTCGATTCTGGTAGATAGCCTGACAATGGGCGCATAGAAAGTGGTCGAACGCTTGTCCGTCCGCCACCTTCAAACGTGAGGGGATCATGGACCGACCTCAGTCATCACCTCCAGAAACCACACCCAATTGGGCGGCCGGCACCCGCCGGCGCGTCCCCTTCTACCTGCTGGCCGCGATCCTGCTGGCCGTGCTGGCAGGTTCGCTGACCTATGTCTACCTGGACCGCCTGCGTGCAGAGACACTACCGAGCGAGAGCGCCCTAGTGGCGAGCCGCGACATCCGGGCGGGGGAGATGCTTGACGAATCGATGGTGGCGGTGCGGGCGGTGCCGCAGGCGATCCTGCCCGCTGGACACCTGACTGAACTCCCGCAGGCGCTGGGGCGTGTGGCGCTCTTCCCCATCGCAGCGAAGGAGGTGCTGCTGCCGAAGCATTTCGCCGGCGGTCCGGGCTCGGGGCTTTCCGCCCGGCTGCCGGATGGCCGCTGGGCGATGGTACTCCCTTCGGGTTGGCTGGCCAGCCCCGTGCCGGAGTTGACCTCCGGCGACCGGCTCGACCTGGTTGCCTATCAGGCCGGCCAGCCGGTCGAGGAGGCTGGCGTGATCGTGACGGCTGTACAAGTACTGGAATTCTCAGGTGCAACGGCGGACGCGGATACACTCACGTTGGCCGTATCGCTCGAGGAGGCCGTCGCCATTCTGTACGCGCGAAGTAACGGCTTTGCGCTGCTCGCCCTGCTGCGCCCGGAGGGCGGGTAGACGGTGACCATGATAAGTGTCTTTTCCGTTAAAGGCGGCGCAGGCGCCTCGCTCCTGGCGACCAACCTGGGCGTGTGCTTGGCGGGGAACACCGAGTGCGTCCTGGTGGACCTGCATCACGGCGCAGGCTATGATGACCTGCTACTCGAACTGTCGCCGGAGCGCTCTTGGGCCGACCTGCTCCACGTTGCAGAGGAGCTCACCCCTCGCCATCTCGAACTAACCCTCGCCGTGCACAAGACTGGGCTGAAGCTGCTCGGCGCGCCCGAACGCATGCTCGACGCGCCAGACCAAGAGCGCACGCTCACACTGTTACGTGTATTGGGCGCGCGTTTCCCTTGGTTGATCCTCGACCTGCCGGCCGGATTGGATGGGATCTCCCGGGCTGCCGTACATTTGAGCGACGTTGTCCTGCTCGTGTCGACGGCTGATCCACCCGCCCTGCGAGCCGCACGACGGACCCTTGCGACACTTACGGAGGAAGTGCGTGAGAGGACCGGCCTGGTCCTCAACCAGATCACGCGCCGCCATCCGGCTGCTCCGCAAGAGGTCGCAGCCTCGCTTGGCGTGAAGCTGCTCGCCACACTGCCACCCGACCCGCGGGCTGTGGGTTACCAGGTGAATTTTGGGCGCCCGTGCGCCCTCGACCAGCGCAGCGCGTTGGGACGCGCCGTCGCGGCTCTAGCACGGCGCCTTAAAGCCGTGGCCGCGCAGCAAGATCGCCGCGCCAGCTCAACCTCCAACGCATCAAGGCGGGGGAACGTGAAGGATGCCATTGCATGAACGATGAGGCGAAAGCACCCGACCACGAAATGATTGAACTAGAAGACCAGTTGCACCGCCGTCTTTCGCGGGAGCTCGAGGCGGAGATGGAAGCGAGTTCATTGGAGGGTGTGCCGAACCGCGAGATCCTATCCCGACGTGCCGGGCGCTTGATCCGCGAGGAGCCGCTCATCCTAACCGAAGCGCAGCAGGCGACCCTGATCCGCAAAGTTGTCGATCGTATCGCCGGGCTAGGCCCGCTCGAACCGCTGTTGGAAGACCCAACGATCACAGAGATCATGGTCAACGATCCCCAAAATGTATTCATCGAGCGCGAAGGGCGCATCGAGCAGGTCGATGTCCACTTCCGGAGCGAGGCCGACTTGCGCCACGTCATCGACCGCATCGTCGCGCCGATCGGGCGGCGCATCGACGAAAGCAGCCCCCTGGTAGACGCCCGCCTGCCGGACGGCTCACGTGTGAACGCCATTATCCCGCCGTTGGCGATCGGGGGACCGGCGCTGACGATCCGCAAATTCTCGCGTGAACCCTTCACGCTCGAGCATCTGGTAAGCCTGGGGACGATCGACACGGAGATGGCTGCTTTTCTGGAGGACTGCATCCACCGCCGTGTGAGCCTGATCATCTCAGGCGGGACTGGCTCGGGTAAAACCTCTACGTTGAACGCACTGGGCTTGTGCATCCCGCACGGAGAGCGCCTGATCACGATCGAGGACGCCGCCGAGTTGCAGCTCCGGCACCCGCATCTTGTCTCGCTTGAATCGCGCCCCCCCAATATCGAAGGTGTGGGCGAGATCCCCATCCGCACGCTCGTGCGCAACGCGCTGCGCATGCGGCCAGACCGGATCATCGTCGGCGAGGTGCGTGGCGGGGAGGCCTTCGATATGCTGCAAGCCATGAACACCGGGCACCGCGGCTCGCTCACAACCCTGCATGCCAACTCGCCTGACGACGCGATGGTGCGCCTGGAATCGATGGTCCTGATGGCGGGCTTCGACATGCCCGTCTCCGCCATCCGGCGTATGATTGCCGGCGCGATCGAGATTGTCGTCCAGCAGGACCGCCTGTCCGACGGGCGCAGAGTCATCACGGCGATCGCGGCGCTGGATGCCGCCGCCGGGGAGGCGCTGAAATTATCGCCGATCTTCATCTACGACCACGACGCGAACACACATCGTCGGCTGGTTGGGTGAGAGGGTTGAGAAGGGAAAGTGCCGCGGCCTGCGGCACACACGAATGGTGGTACGCGTGCTGAGGCGTTTTTTCGGAGTTCGCACATTTATAGGGAGCACCCTCATAGCGCTTGTCGCCCTGGGCGCGTGGCTGGCACGCGTGCGCTTGCACGCCCTGGTACGATCTCATCCGGCCATGCTTCCGGCAAGCGCTACCGCTGGCGTGGCTTTGCTCCTTTCGTTGAGCGGAATTCTCTCCCTTGAGAGCGCCGCGCTACGCAGCACTTGGGTTAGTCGCACAACCCGCAAAACCGGTCTGGAGAGGCTCGTTCCGCCGCCGCTCTGGCTGCGCATCGTCCGGCGTTTCCCCGACCCGCTCGAGTGGCTGACGGGTCCGATCCTGCGGGCGCGTATGGGCGTAATCCTTGCGGAGGAGTGGGCGGACGCCGGCATGGGAGGCAAGGCTTCGCGCTACTTGCTCCTGATGGGTCTGGCTGCGGTCGGCGGATGGCTGCTCGGAAGCCGGATGGGTGGGTCGGTGCTCGGTGGGGCGTTGGCCTGCCTCGGACCAGGGTTGCCGAGGACGCTTGTGCGCAGGAGGGCTGAGGCGCATCGCCGGTTGTTTGGAGAGCAGTTGCCGCAAGCGCTTGACGCCGTGGCGGCGGGATTGGCAGCGGGACTATCGTTCCAGCAGGCGGTGGATTATGCGCTGGGGGAGTTGCCCGAACCTGTTGTGACCGTGTTCGCCCACCTCAGCCGGCGTATGCTGCTGGGACGCCCTGTCGAGGAGGCTTTGGGGAGCCTGCTCGAGGAGCAGCCCGATGAATCGCTGGCGCTGGTGGTGGATGGCGTTGCGTTGCAGCGCAAATTTGGCGGGGATATGGTGCGCATGCTCGACGAGACCGCAGACCTGCTGAGGCAACGCATCGAACTCGAGCGTGAGGTGCACGCCGTCACGACGCAAGGGCGTTTCTCCGGCATGATCATCGCGGCCTTGCTGCCAGTTTCGGCGGGGATCTTGTTGGCTTTCAACCCCCAGTACATCGATGTCCTATTTAATACATTGATCGGGCAGATCTTGCTGGTGTTCGCCTTGCTACTGCAATTGGCTGGGTGGGTAATCATCTCCCGCCTGGTTCGGATTCAGATGTAGGGGACTCGATGACGCAACTCATCTTCATCGTTTCGGTTCTGGTAGCGCTGGCGGTCGTGCTCTTGAGCAGTTCGCTTCTGCGCATGCTAGGCGCATGGCTGGCGTGGCGTGCCGAAGTGCGCACGCAGGACCGTCCGGTGCCGTTTGTGGAACAGATCATCCCCGTCCTGCGAGTCGTAACCGTTCCGGCTGGGATCCGTCGACGATGGGATGTTGAAGAGGTGCGGGACCGGCTTCTTCATGCCCGCCTGTCATGGCGTGTGGAGGAGTATATAAGCCTGCGTTGGCTGACCCTCTGGATCGGGGTGTTGTGCGCTATAGGGGTGGGTATCTGGCGCGGCTGGGACCTGGTGGGGCAGTTTCTGGCGCTTATCCTGATCGCGGCGGGAGCGGTGGGGCCGGGGGTGTGGCTGTCCCAGCAGGTGGAGCGTCGCCTGCTAGAGGTCAATCTCGCCCTGCCGAACTTCCTGGATCGATTGGCGCTCGGGTTGGAGGCGGGTCTGGGTTTCGACCTCGCCGTTGAGCGCGTCGCGGCGCGTTTCCCCGGCATGCTGGGTGAGGATTTACGACTTGCGGTGCGTCAGCTTGAACGCGGCCACCACAGGGAGGAGGTCCTGGATGAACTCACCGCGCGAAACCCGTCCATCGATCTGCGCGCTTTTGTGGCAGCAGTAAAACAGGCTGACCGGTTGGGTACCTCGCTCGCGCACACCCTGCGCCTGCAGACCACCCTGCTGCGGGCTCGCAGGCGGCGGCGTGCAGAAGAGGCCAGCCGCAGGCTGCCGATCCTGATCATCTTTCCGCTGGTGTTCTTCTTCCTGCCGGCGTTGATGATCATCTACCTGGCGCCGCCGATCTTGCATCTCTTCATGGGACGCTGAGGGGTATGGTATGGGAGCCAAGGGTATACGCGGCGGACAGGCGGTAGTGGAATTTGCCATCGTGCTCCCCATCCTGCTGCTGCTGATCCTGGGTTTGATCAACCTTGGCGTGCTCGTCAACGCGCAGATCATCCTCACCCAGGCCGTATGGGAGGGTGCACGCACTGGCGCGACGCTCGACCCATCAACAGAGGATGGGGATGCCATCATCCAGGGGGCGGTGCGCGCCGCGTTGAGCGGATTGACGGACCCGGATGCTATGACTCTTGAGATCACACCCTCCGAAGCCGAACGGGATGCGATGCCCTGGCCGAAGCCGCGCGGCGAAGCGCTCATCATACGCCTGGAGTACCCTACAACGCTGAGCCTCCCGTTCCCGTTGACGGTGAAAGTGCGCGCCCAGGCCACGAGCCGCATCGAGTATTCGAACCCACCATGAACCGGCGCGGGCAGGTCCTGATCGTGGTTGCGATCCTGATCTCCGTGACCCTGCTGCTGTTGGCGGTGGCGGTGGACGCGGGCCGCCTGTACATCGAGCGAGCGCGCATGAGGCGCGCCGCGCAGGCCGCCGCGGATGCCGGGATTAGCGTCGTTGCCGATCGGATGGTCACGCAAGCGGTCGCCCGGCAGACAGTGATGGCAGGCACCCCCTCGCCAACGCCTCCCGGCACGAGCACGCCCACGCCGCAACTTAACGACGTCATCGCCTGGCTGACGGACGAGGATCGTGCGACGTTGGTCTCCGATTCGGTGGTGGTTGATGCGGAGGCGGCCGCACGCGACTATGCCGCCCGCAACGGCCTCGATCCAGCGGACCCAGACACGCTCAGCCTGGAGGTCACCTACCCTCAGGATGGGTACACACCGGAGAACATTGCTATCCGCAACCTGCGCCTGCTGGTGAGCGTTCGCCGGCGGACGACGGTGTTGCTTGCTGGGCTGCTGGGGGAGGCGTTCGTGGACCTCGACGCCGATGGGCTGTCGGAAATCCCCCAACGTTGAGAGGTGCGCATGCTCTGGCTTCATTTCATCATCCGTGTCTTGCCCGTAAGCGCGCTGGCGATGATCGCCACCGTCGCCGGTATGCTGGCCGCGCCGCCGGATCGCATCGCCCCGCTCATGCTACTCCTACTGCTGGTCGCGGTGCTGCTTTTCGCCGCCATGCTAACCTTTCGGGAGTCCGGCGGGTGGAATACGGGCTTGCTGCTCGGCTTTGCGCTCGTCGTCGGGCTGCTGCTGAGCGGCTTGCACGAGGACGGTGTGGCGCACGCCTGGGCGGGCGCGTTGGGGGCTATGGTCGCCGCACTGGGGCTATCGGCCGTTGTAGGGCGCGCGCTGCATGGGCGCTTGGACATGCTGGGGGGCGGACTGTGGCTGATCTCGTGGGCTTACCTGGTGGGTTGGGGGGTGATCGCTGTCTTGAGGGCTAGCCCACCTTTCCAAGTCGTATGGGCCGTGGCCGGACTGCTGATCTTTACCGGCCTGGCGGCGGCTTGGTTCTCGGCGCTTGAGGGCGAGCGTGAGGAGACGTTGGGCGTCTCGCTGGCGATCGATCTCTACATTTTCGGCTTCAATCTGACGTTGGCCGCGTACGTTTTAATGAGGGGGCTGTCGGGGGTTTGGACGCCAGTCTGAGAATTGTGCGCCCACCTTGTTGTCGCTGGTGGAACATTGGGTGCTGCTACGGATTTTCTCTCGTCGCTTCGAAGCCCGCTCCCAAATATCTCTTATACTGTTCCATCGAGAGATCATGACAATGGGGTTGACATTGATCACCATTAGTGATAATTTGATCACCAGAGGTGATAGGGATGTCGGAAACTGAGATTCACGAAAGCCCGCTTCTGAAACGGTTATTCTCATCCAGAGTACGGATACGGCTTTTGACCATCTTTCTTTTACACCCTGATGAGCAATATCATATCCGCGCCCTCGCGTCAGAAGTAAAAGCTCAATACAGTGCGGTGTGGAGGGAACTCAAGAATCTTGAAGAAGCCGGTCTGCTCCAGAGCGAACGTTCGGGCGGGAGAAAGCTATTCCACCTGAACCCCAAATTTCCAATCATACCCGAGCTACGTAACATCCTTCTAAAGACAGTAAGCGCAGGCGATCTTGTCCGAAACGCATTATATGGAGTGGAAGGGATCGAGGTTGCTTTCATCTTCGGTTCTTTCGCCAAGGGAGAAGTGGATGCCGAATCAGACCTGGACATTATGATCATCGGTGAAGTTGATGTGGGGCAAGTTACTACCGTGGTAGATGAAATAGAGCAGATGCTCTCGCGTGAGGTCAACTACATCCTCTTCACTCGAGAAGAATGGGATTCTCGTCTTGCGGATGGGGATTCCTTTGCATCCAATGTCCATAGTGCAACCAAAGTTATCCTGATCGGAAGTCAAGATGCCCTATGAGCGCTTGATCAAAGGTGGTCGGATTAGACCATACGACGCCAGCGAGCAAGAAATCCGAAGCCTTCTTGAGATCGCGGCGAGGGATCTCGCGACGGCCCAGCGTACGATCAGCATTGATCCGGATTGGGCTTACAATATTTCCTACAACGCCATGCTCCAGGCCTCGCGGGCACTCATGCTCCGAATGGGATATCGCCCTCGGGGATCGAGTCAACATACTACAGTCGTTCAATTCGTAAAGGAGGCCATTAGCAAAGAACACAGCAGCTTCGTGGCCTTATTCGATCAGATGAGGCACGCCTGCTTTATGGAAACGTCAATATAATGCAGCACTCCTGTTGAACCCACGACACAGGGCTTATGGGGCGATTTTCAGCCTACAACGCAGATCGTCCGTAGGCTGTTGATTCCCTACGAATTCCCCGATCGCGTCCTTCACGAAGCTGGCGAACTTCTTCCTTCCTTTGAATCAAAGACTAAGGAATTTCAAAATCCGCAATTCTCTGCTCTTGGCTTACAATGCTAAGAGTCATTTCACTTCCACTCCCCTCTCGTAGCAAGTGTGTTATTCTTCCATCCAACACCACGCTCTAACCATTCTTTAAACGATTGCCCATGATGAAGAGGAATTGATCGAATTTGTAGATGATCACAAAGCAATCGAATCTATTCCACTTCAAAGAAAGAGCTGGAAATTGCGCATTTAAAATTAACGGGCTCAATTTCTACACAGACGCTAATGTTAATTTCATCTTAGCAGTTCTTTAAGTTTATTTCTCAAGCATTTCTTGGTAAAGATCATTATGTCGTCTTCGTTAAGACCCACAGATCTT
>CAYLOP010000092.1:11005-12201 GCA_964385305.1 uncultured Anaerolineaceae bacterium
GGAAAGTTTCTCAGTCGATCCGTATCTGTTGGCTGGAAAGATAACCGATGATGCAATCCTTGCATATCATACTTCCCTGGAGGCTCATGGAAGAGCGTATACAATTTACGAGCAATTCACCTACCTGACAAAGAGAAGCCTGGGTAGATCATTTCATTTCCAGGGGATGACCTATCAGGGGGTCTCACACCCGAAAGCACTACGGCGTAATGGCCACGAAGGGCTATATATAGAAGTACAAGACCGTTCCGGGCTGGATATCAAGGTGACGAATCTCGAACGTTCCATGGTGGACATGCTCGACAGGCCAAGGCTTTCTGGAAGCTGGGAGGAGATCTGGCGGTCTCTGGAGAGTATTGAGTTCCTCGACCTCGACATCGTCGTGGGATATGTGACCGCGCTCGAGAATGCGACAACGGCTGCAAAGGTGGGTTTCTACCTTGAGCAACACCGAGAATCGCTTATGGTCAGCGACGAACACCTCGACCGAATAAAAAATCTTCGCCCGAAAAGCCCACACTACATGGACCGTGACGTTCAGGGTGGGGGCCAGCTTCTATCAGATTGGAATCTCATCGTCTCTAACGATGTCCTTCAAAAGACCTGGGAGGAGATAAGGTGAGACCCTCGAGAGAAAGGTTGGTTGCCCTTTCAGCCTCCTCCGGTTTCAGGACGAATGTGTTAGAAAAGGCCGCCCGCCTACTCAACCTCCTGAATGCATTGCGAAGCCATCCTTTCCTGAAAGACAGGCTGGCCTTAAAAGGTGGCACGGCATTGAACCTCTTTTTGCTTGATCTACCAAGGCTTTCTGTCGATGTTGATCTCAATTACATCGGATCTGCCGACAAGGATACGATGTCATCGGATCGCCCTCAGATTGAGAAAGCTGTAGAAGCCGTGTTCGGTCGCGAGGAGTTGAGCATCCAACGCAAACCGACTGAACATGCTGGCGGGAAATGGCTACTTAGGTATCAGAACCCGTTCGGTGGGAGAGAGAATCTAGAGCTCGATCTTAATTACATGTTCAGGATTCCACTTTGGCCGATCACCTTGCGAGAATCAAGGAAGTTAGGCGCTTTTCAAGCTGTTCAGGTTCCAGTGGTCGACATCTATGAGCTCATAGCCGGCAAGCTCGCAGCGCTATTTTCACGCCGCGCAAGTCGCGATCTCTTCGACGTCCACCAACTGCTGATAAA
>CAYLOP010000093.1:0-12098 GCA_964385305.1 uncultured Anaerolineaceae bacterium
GATGAACGAGGTAATGAAGACCCTCACCATCATCACAACGCTCTTCATGCCGCTAGCGTTCCTGACGGGTTTCTTTGGTACGAACTTCTTTCAACCGACCATTCCACTGACCGCCTGGACAGGAAAGATCGCGTTCTACCTTAACCTGGCTGCAATGGTTATCGTCCCCGCAATAATGTACCTCTGGATGCGCCGAAGAGCCTGGATGTAGCCAATCGAACGACAGGGGTCGCACAGCATTTACTCAGGAATTCGGTGAACGGCTAAAGCCCCATGGGGCATCGGACCGAATCCTAATCGCGAATCCCTCGTTTCATCCAACCCACCGGATCATCACGATTTACGAGAACTCAAGCTTGGTTCGATGTTTTACTCTCGAAGGTAACACTCAGGCCGTAAAAAGATGGTGAAACTGAGTCGTCCGATACTGACCTACCTCGGATGTCTCACCCCAAGGCACCACCTTCGTATTCGAACATTCCCTCTTGAGGCTATGAGCCCGCATCCTGGATGAGCACTTTACCCTTTCCGAGTTCCGAGATGTATCGCCACTTTGAAGAAACAAGACTGGAGAACGACGACCCGCTGATGACTAGTCCAAATCACAAAATGCATGGCAGTCGAGAATTCTTGTTGCCGAGCACCGATCCCATAAAAACGTGCTATGATTTAATAACCTCGGCATCTTCTTCTTGCTCTTCCAAAGTGCGTCTAATTAGTTCTCTTCTTACATAAACGAAGAAGGTTGTCCGAGGACCGGCTTCCTCATTCCAATCCCACTGGAGCCGATTAAGACAATCGGGCGTTAGCCTCAGCGCGATGCCGGGTTTGGTTGGGCGGGTGGCTCAGCTCGGGACCTTCAGATTGACTCAAGGAATCACGTAGTGGAGGACTTTTTATGGCAATAAAAGGCGATCATGCAAAATCTGAATTGGGTTATGTGTTTGAGCCCATACAATATCCCCATTCGCTTGGGCACCCTCGCTTAGACATTACCCTGAGCAAAGTCCCTTCAGACTTGCACTTTGATCCCGAGGAGGTTCATCTATTTATTACGCCTTCCCTCGAAAAGGCTCATCGAAAATCGATTGAACATCTGAAGATTTTTCATCCATGGACGTATCAAACTTTTTATCGCGTTGCTCCAGGTATATTGATCATTGAAGATCGAAAAGGAAAAAAAGTTGAGGCTTATTCATTCGGTGGCAATTTACAAATAGAATCAGATGATGCAACTACAAAGTGCATCATCGAATCGGCCGCCCCGATCCTTGAAATCATTGAGACGAATCCGGTCGTGAAGGTATTGGTGGAAGAGGTGGAAATAATCTTCGCGAAAAGACGAGCGATTTGGGCTCACGATACAGAAGGATACGAGGCACGTTTGGCGGATATCCCTCCAGAGCTATTGTATTCATCATGTCTTGTGGAGTTACGAGCCAAATTTGAAGGCTCGCACATAAGCGATGGGACGGGAATCTATGAATTCATCGAATCTATCGATAGTGAGATGAGAAGTCGAATGCAGGAAGGATTATGGCCCGATGAAGTTCCTTCAATTTCAGAGATCCTATAGATCTAACCTTCATCGTTTATTCATGAATATATTGCATCACTATGATTATTCAATACATCACTAGTGTCAATTGGCACATTCGTAGCAACCGACCCCGCGGGCTGTGCGAATTACATTTGATGGATCTGGAAGGGGATACGTGAAAAGCAATAGCAAGTGTGAGCGGGGCAGTTGAGTTCAGAACCATTAGGCGAAACGCTCTCTGCCCACGCATTTCACCAAATAAGGTGCGAGACCAGCACGCCGTTAGGATGAGTCTGAAATGTTAAGGAGCTGCACTTTTAAGGGGAGCTCGTCGCGAGCGAACTACGCGTCCACCTACCTGCTTAACGGAGCTGTCATCCTCGACCCATTCGTACTACGCTCCGCTTCGCCCCATTTGGCGGCTAAATATTGTATTATATGAATATCAGCGAGTTCTCCACAATCATCGCCCCAGCCCTCTGTGGAACCAACAAGAAGCTCTAATCGGCATATTCGATATGTACTAGATTAAGGAGGTTTATCAATGTCAACTTCAAGTCCAATTCGCCACGCCGCCATGACCGACCCGCCCTTCGCACAGTCGTTATTTGGCAGCACCCGTTGGTCCTGGCTCTGGTTAATGGCAAGACTTTATGTTGGTTATTCCTGGTTGACTTCTGGTTGGGGCAAACTCAATAGCCCAAACTGGATGCAAACCGGAGAAAGTCTGAAAAGCTTCTGGCAACAAGCAGTTCAAATTCCTCAACCACCCGCAAGACCTTTAATCGCCTACGCTTGGTATCGCGATTTCATTCAGGCTATGTTAGATTCAGGACAATATACTTGGTTCGCAAAGTTAATCTCCATTGGGGAGTTCTTAGTGGGGATCGCTTTAATAATAGGTTTGCTTACTGGCATCGCTGCCTTCGTCGGAGGCTTCATGAATTGGAATTTCATGATGGCAGGATCAGCAAGCATTAACCCTGTAATGTGCCTCTTTTCTATCCTCTTGATCCTTGCTTGGAAAACTGCAGGTTGGTATGGCATAGATCGCTGGCTGCTTCCAAAGTTAGGCACTCCCTGGAGACCGGGGATGATTTTCTCACAGCCTAGTAAGGAAAGCACATAGTTTATATTTATCCCGCTGATATCAATTTAGTTCAGTATGCAATCCTGGTTGTCAATTGACTGGTAATGAAATCGCCTATATACGATCCTGAGGTCGTTGAAATCTAGGTCTCCTAACCACTTCCATGAGAATGCCTAAGTTTTCGTCGACGTTCCAGAGGGATCGCTATGCGGATGGCAACCCTTCTCTTTGATCCTCAATAGCTAACACATCCTTCCGTTTCACTTCCATCCGCACTCCTTGTGGGCTCATATCGCAAACCCGATGTCCATTGGCATTCGGGCCAGGGGTGTGCCGTCGACTCGCTGGCAGTTTCCAACAAAGTCCTTAATAGCTAAACGCCGTCAAACGAATAAGACACCCGGTTGAGTGCACTTTTCCATTTTCAGGCAGCGGGGTTGGGATTTCCTGGCCTAGTCCACCAGGTCAGGCGGACCCAGGACTTTCAAGTTGTGGGACTGACGAGTGGTCTTAATTCCATCCCGTAGCGTTATACAACTTCCCCTAAATGCAATCTCAGCAATCATGCCGTGAGAGAATTTCCCGCTTCGGTCTTCCGCATCACCACAGCAATTGGCATCCGCAGTCAAACGCGTGCGGGCGTGGGATCTCGAAGTATTGTTCCGACCCTGGCCTATCGCCCGATGCCAACGATCACGCGCATGGGTCGTGAATCTTGTTTTCCTAATTACTGAAAGCTGGGCAGTTAACGCCACCGGGAAAAACGACATCAAACAGGAATAACGTATAGTCTAACGAGCTTGAGGGTGGGCCTGCAAATGACTTTGTAAACACCAGTTTTTCTGGAGGGGGAGCCATGTAGAGCGGACTGGGGTCGAAGGCAAGATCAATGGAGCAATTATGTCCGATCAAGGTCGAATCGGTCGGTTTCATTCCCACAAAGAGTTCAAACTTGCATGCCGAAGGCGTAAAAGTACCCATAACGCTATACTTGACGTTGTGCAGGATGTAGAACCAACATAGTTCACCCATATCCAATGCGCCCATGTCGACTCTCTGTGTGCTAATGAGAGATCCATTTACGATAAATTGATTCGGATTATCATCATCCTTAACAATCTTTATGTTAATCTCTTCTACACAATTGGATTCGAACCCATAGTAGTCCTGGGCTTCATACTCAACCTTGAGCTTCGCACTCCCTTCATCCAACACAACTTCAACGGGTTCGAAAACGATTTCATCCGCTTCCTGAGCGGATTTCTTTCTCTGAATATTGGCTGCGATTAGGATCACAGTTATTGTTATGAACACCATCAAAGCCGTAAGCACGATCCCCGTCGCCTTTGGGGATGTATTCTTCACGGAGTGACCTCCTGCAAAGATGATTCTCGATTGTGTGTAGAATACACAAGATTTCTAGATCACGCGTTGTAGGCACCACGCGGAACCTACCTGTGTACACACATTCCCGAGGAAAAAGTCGGCAAAGACAAGCGACCGGAACAGGAAAGGGAGTTCACAAATCTTCGACGTAGGCGAGGCATCCACCGTTGTCGTTCAGGAAACAAACGGGGATGGATAATCTACCTACATCTCATACATCGAAATACAGTTTCATTTCATAAGGATGGGGCCGGCTACGGATGGCATGGCAATCCGAGCGCCTTTTATGATCGATCCATCGCTGGATTAATTCCTTGGAGAAGACATTTCCCGCTATCAAAAAGTCATGGTCCATTTCTAATGCGCTCAGTGCTTCGTCGAGGGATCCAGGTAATCGTTGGATGGTCTTCCTTTTGGCATCGTCCCAGGAAAAGATATTCTCTTCGATGGGTCCAAACCCAGCTGCAGCGGGATCGATCTCCTTGAGGATCCCATCTATTCCTGCGAGCAATTGTGCCGCTAATGCAAGATAGATGTTGGAAGTAGCGTCCGGCGTGCGAAATTCCAATCGGACGGTATCTGGCTTGTTGGCATACCCGGGAATGCGGATAGCAGCACTGCGATTGCCGAGAGAGAAGATGGGATATACAGGTGCTTCGTATCCTGGCACCAGGCGACGGTAGGAGTTGGTGCTCGGATTGGTTAAAGCCATAAGTGCCGGACTGTGGCTCAAGATACCACCAATATAATGCAGCGCTGTTTGACTGAGGAGGCCATACCCTTCTTCACGGTAGAAGAGATTCTTTCCTTTTAAGAATAGCTGTTGATGGAAATGCATGCCGTTTCCGGCCTCGTTATAAAGGGGTTTGGGCATGAAGGTTGCAGTTTTTCCATGAGCGTTTGCCGTCATCTTGGTGACATACTTGGTCAGCAGGGTCGCATCTCCAGCAGCTACCAGCCCCAACATCGGAATTTCAATTTCACATTGACCAAAGCTCCCAACTTCGTGATGGTGATATTTAACCGGCACATCCATGGCCTCAAGATGCAATGTCATTTCCGTTCGTACATTGTGGAGTTTGTCGGAAGGGGGAAGCGCGTGATAACCCCCGTGAAGCGGTATGGAATAGCCGCTGCCAACTTCAGCACATTCCCAATCCGCTTCATCGGAATCGAGCCGGTATCCCGCGCGGTTGATACCCCCTTCATAATGAGCCTCCTCAAACACGTAAAACTCAAACTCAGGCCCCCAGCGACTCTCATCGGCGACGCCGATATCTTGGAGGTACACCTCCGCGCGGATCGCGATATTGCGCGGATCATCCGCAAGAGCTGCGTGGTCATCCGCCTCCAATATGGCGCAGATAAAACTGAGCGTTGGCACCTCCCAGAAGGGGTCAGGCACGCCTGTGGAGATATCCGGGGCAAGTATCAAGTCGCTGGCTCGGATGCTTTTAAATCCCAACGATGAACCATCGAATCCAACGCCCTCCGCGATCAATGTTGGCGTAAATCGGGTCGACGGGAAAGTAATATGGCGCCACCGACCCCATAAGTCACAGAACTTGAGGTCCACCATCTGAATACCGTGTTCTTTGATATAGCTTTCCACTTCTTCAAAAGCTTGGAACATATCGGGTCCCCCGTATACTCCAGATCTTGCGACTCGGAAACTCGTCTGGAACTTTCTAATCAGTCGCCAGGATTTAGCGACGATGAACTTCTGATACTGGCATGATCATGATTGCCTTTAACGAATGCTTTGAATGAATCTATTCCAATACACCAGGTTCAAGAGACGATCCGCCTTCGCACCCCCAGATTGTGCTCCTTGGTTATAACGTTTAGCTCACGCCTTCTTCCTGCGCCATGTGGAATATCTAATATAATCCTAACTGCGCAGCTGTCGCATATGCGCTCCTCACCTGGCCTCATCCCGTTCGGAAAGCACGTCCGTAAACACGGCCTCTGCCTCGTCTGGCACAGGCGGGGCCTTGTGTGTAGCCAGAATCTCCCTAGCACGTTCGTTCGCCCTTTTAAGCATGTCCTTCGACCCGGAGTCCACCCAGGAATCATAGCGGCTGCGATCGATCACCCTGGGTGTCCATTGCGCCCATCGCCAGTTGTCCAGGGTGTGGGCATCCGCCAAGAAGCCTGCTCCAGGTCTGACACGAGCGATGGCATCCAAGGCGAGCGAGGTTTCGTCGACGGTGAGCCCTTCCATGAGAAAACGCGTCATGCGGATGATCTCATCCGCGATGATGAGCAGCTCTGCAGATGAAGTAGAACCGAATTCCACATACCCAACGTCGTGAACGAGTGTGCAACGCGTCAGGAATGCGCTCATGATCGAAAAGGTGGCTTCCAGCCCTGCCTGGGCATCCACGACCTTGCTGTCGCTAGCGCCGCCAAATCCCCACGATGGTAGGTTATAGAAGCGGGCAAGATCCGTCCATGCAGTCATCCCCAGACTCCACTCCGGTGATCCATAGCTCACGATGGCACTTTTCATGTCCATGGCGGCCGTGTTCATTCCATAGAGGTATGGCGTACCGGGCCGGATCAATTGAGAGATAATCAGCCCGACCATACACTCGGCGTTGCCAAGGGCAACCGCGCCAGCCACCGTGATCGGACCACCGCCGCCCGTGTTTGGCGAAGGAATATAGCACGCCGGAATTCCCTTTTCCGCACAAAAGACAATCTTTTGAAGCGACTCTTCTGGGATCAGTAAAGGTGAAATCGGTTCTGCGTAGAGCAAGAGGAAGGGTTTTGCACGTAAAGCTTCTTCACCACCGGCGAGTGCAGCTGCAATGCGGTAGATGTCCTCTGTATCTTTACGATCCTTCACCGTATAGACAATGGGTTTGACGGATCCGCGCAGCATGCGCATGAACGCATGGATATAAAGGTCGTCAGGCGGTACGTCTGAGGGATTCCCCATTGACATGACAAAGTCCATGTTGTCCAATGCGTCGCAAATACATGCCATATCCTCGACGTCCTGTGCGATTGTTCGCCGACGTTCACCGGTCACCACATCGTGAATATAAATCGTGTCCGAACCAGGTCCAAAGTAGACGTTGCCCAACGCCAATTGCATCCCTATCGAGCCAAGTCGATCGTACATTGTGAAACTTGAGGGTGCTCGATCGATGGCATCGGTAACCAGATTCTCTGGAATCAGGATCCGTCCTTGGCGTTCCATCGCGCCCGCCTGAAGAAGAATTTCCTTACCTTGAGGGTCCTGCATTTCTATGCCCGTCTGAGCGAGAATCTGCAATGTGGCACTGTGGAGCGCCTGTACCTGCTCATCGGAAAGGACGCGGATCATCGGTTTCAAGGTTTCGATTGGCGTGTGTTGATCCATGAAAGTAGCCTCCTTACAATCTTATGGGGGCATCCATTTAATCTACCAACGAGGATGCAAAACGGTCCTTGATCCAGGCGTCAACGGTCGGATCCAATGGCATTGGTATGTGATCCGCCAGGATACGCCGTGCGGCCTCTTTTGCACGTGACCATGCATCCAAGCTTCCAGACTGCTCCCACATTTCACGATCCTGCCGATCGAAAATGGCTGATGGGTAAAAGTGTTCTGTCCGCATGTAACGTAAGGTATGATCGTCCATCAAGAAATGCCCACCGGGGCCGACCCGATCGATCGCATCTAGCGCGAGCGTATCGTCATTGATCTCAATGCCCCGCACGGACCGCATCGCCATACCCAGCAGATCGTTGTCGATCACGAACTGCTCGTACGCGATGGTGGACATATCCTCCAACATGCCGGCAGCGTGGTGGATAAAGTTTGCTCCAGCCAGCGCCACCTGAATGACCGACTGGGCCTTTTCGATCCCCGCCTGAATGTCGGGTATTTTGGCCTCCGTCATCCCGGCGCTGTTGTAAATGGGAACTTGATAGAAGTGCGCCAGCTGAGTAATTGCGGCGTTGCACAAACCCAGCTCCACCGAGCCACCCAGGTATTTCGCGCTCCGCAAGTCGGCCGTGGCCGGGATGGGCCCCATGAGGACAGGGCATCCGGGCTGGACCAACTGGGTCAGCACAAGTCCAGCCAATTGCTCTGCGTTCAGCTGCGCCAACATCCCTGCCAGCGTGACCGGAGCCGTTGACCCGGCCATGGGCGCCGCTGAAAGAACAACCGGTATCTGCTGCCGACAAATCTCAATCAATAGAGACGTCACATCCGTGGCGAATTTCAGCGGGCTGACCATCCAACTGGTGATGAAGGAAACGATGGGGCGCTCACGCAACGCCTCGGAACCGCCCATAATGTTCTCGCTCATCTCAATCACATCACGGATGCCAGGGATTGTGTAGACGCCGCCCTGTACGTGCTTGGTTGTATTCGCCAGGGCCGCGTAATACTTGTTGATTTCCACCGTCTCCTTCGGAAGATCCGTGGGGTAAACGGGGATCAAGTAGAAGTGGATGTTGTCCAGCGCGTCCACGATGCGCGCCATATCGGCAACGTCCTGGAGGATCGCCTTGCGGATTTTGCCCGTCTCCAGCTCCAGGACCCGCAATGCTGCGCCGCCAGTGCCGATATAGACACGCGCTCCCTCAAGGATCAAGTCGTTCTGCGGTTCACGACCCGCCAATATAACGCGCGAGGGCGCCTTGCTCACCGCATCCTCGACGAGCGATCGTGAAACATACACTCTGTTGTCACGCACATCGGCTCCAGCCTCGATGAAAAACTGCAGTGCATCTGCCCCCTCAACTTGCACACCGGTTCGCGCCAGGATTGCGAGCGAGGCCTCATGGATTTCTTTTACCTGATCATCCGTGAGTGGCTTATATCGCCCTCCGATCAATCCTTTGCTCTGTTCCTTATCACCCTGCACGATGCATCTCCTGTCCTTCTACCCTATCTGCGTCATTTTTTCCCTAACTTACCTTACTGGCTGAACTGAGATCCCCTACCGTCCGTCACCATGCGCCATTGCGAGCTCGCAAATATTGGCTCTCATTAGGCTCCGACCAACTTGCCGGTCTCTGCGATCTGTTGCAGATGGTCTTCGTCGTGATCGATTAAACCCTGCACCTGCTCGAGGAGTGTACTCGGCCCCAAGGTGGCGTGATGCACGTCCCGATGCCAAGCCTATGGTGCCAGGCTCGACAGGAAAGCAACCGTTTTCGCACGCTCATGCTGAAAGACCGCTAACACATCGTGGAGGCGCGGCAATGGGTCTGGCATCGGACTGGGCCAAATCGCGGGAACTTGTGGGGTGTTCTCGGAAAGGATGCGCTCTAATCTGCTGCGGTACCTGGCCTCAATATCACCTAGATGTACAAGGATCTCGATGAGGCACCATTGGTCGCGCCCTGGGAGCATACACGCTTTCTCTACATCGCTATCCCCAACCATCTGTCTAATTTTCCTGGGCATAGAAGCCAGAGAGTCGATCATGGCTGTCTTCCTTGATCCCTCGTACGATCCTCTCTTGTCTGTTTGCATCAGGATCCTACCTCGTTCAACAGATCTTAAAAGATTGGCGCACCATCGATTCAACGTCCTCCCTGGTCCCAAGACGAGGGTTGGTTTGGGCGTTGATGTTTGCGCTCGCACGTTCCGCGATCAGAGGCAGTTCAGCCTGGTGAATTTCGACGTCCGGCACATCGAACGCTGCAAACAATGCCTGGACGTCGCCCCGCATGCGATCTACCAGTGGTTCAAGATGCGCAACTTTTTGCGCCATGGCCGGTCGATTGTACGCCAGCACGGCCTCCATACATTGCATCAGGATCAACCCATGGGGTGAGTCGTGATATAAGCCGCCGACGACGTTGCCGATCGCGTGCATCAGCCCCAATCCCGCATGCAGCATCGCAGCGCCAGTGAGCAAGCTTCCCTGCAGCATTTCGCTGCGAGCTTCGAGATTCTCACCGTTCGTCACTGCCATAAGTAGGTGATCAGCGAGCCGTTCCATCCCTGCGAGCGCCAGGACATCGGTAATTGGCGTAGCAGCATTTGAAATATACGCCTCCAGGCCGTGGATGAAAGCATCAACGCCAGTGAAAAGCGTGGTTCTGGGCGGTAGCGTGCGTGTCAACTCAGGATCGAGAAGCGCTATATCGGGCCATTTGGCCATCACGCTTTCCTTCTCGTGAGTCTTTCTATTGCTGATGACCGCCCAAGGGGAAATTTCACTGCCCGTACCGGCCGTGGTCGGCATCGTACAGAGCAAGGAAGCACCACACTGCTCGGCAATGACCTTGCTTGCGTCCAAGCTGCTGCCGCCACCGAATGCAAGAACTGCTTCTACGCCGAGTTTCCGCCCCTTTTCCACCCCCAGCGATACCGTCTCCCATGAGGGATTGGGTTCAACAGCATCGAACACCTCCACCTGTTTCCAACCCACCTCGCGGAGATGGTCGGTGAGTCTCAGCGCCACTGGTTGAGTCCACTTCCCACGCGGCGCCACCAAGAGCAGTCGATCTAGGTCATGCGACGGGGTTACATAATCACCGATGCGATTTGCCAGTCCCCGCCCGAAAAGCGTCCGTGTCGGCCACCGAAATTCGTACATGCCATCTAACCGATGAGTGCGCGTACTCGTTCAACCGCTGATCCCGCATCTGGCGCGAAGCCATCGGCGCCGATTTCGCTCGCGAAGTCCTGCGTGACCGGCGCGCCACCGACGATAATCTTGATATTCTCTCGCAGCCCAGCTTCTTCCAACGCATCGATTGTGCGTCTCATACTTTGCATGGTCGTCGTCAGGAGCGCTGACATCCCGACCACATCCGGCTGCTCGTTCCTAACCGCCTCAACAAAGCCCTCCACAGAGACATCCGTCCCCAGGTCGATGATCTCAAAACCACCGCCTTCCAACATCATCGCCACCAAATTCTTACCGATGTCATGTAGGTCACCTTCAACGGTGCCAATTACGACCTTACCAGCCAGGGTAAGATCACCCTCAGCTAAGAGCGGGCGCAGAACATCCAGACCCGCGTGCATCGCACGTGCTGCAACGAGAACTTCGGGCACAAAGAGCTTGTCATCTCGGAAATCCACGCCAACTTGATCCATGCCAGCCAAGAGCCCGTCATTGAGCACTACTGCAGGTCTAAGCCCTTCCTCAAGCGCCGCTTGAGTAAGTTCAGCAACTGCGTTGTCATCTCCTGCATAGAGTTTTTCAGCGATCTCCTTGAGTACATTGTCCATGAGTCCGTTGTCCTTTCTTAGGCATGGAGAGCAGCTCGGTGGACTGGTAGATAGAACCTCATATAACCCGTTAGGTATTTCCTACATACTGGCTCTTTTGCACCCTCTCACGAAAGTTCGTGATATATCTCCGGGCAAACTCATCACGACCAAGGAGAATGTCCGCTGCCAAGACCGTATCTCTGACCCGCTCCACATCAACAATGGGAGCATTGACTCCCTCCCGGATCGCGATAGCCAAGAACGCTCTGTTGAGCACCGGGCGGTCCGGCAGACCGAAGGAGACATTGCTTGCGCCCAATGTCATATTGACACCTAATTCATTCCTTACCAGGCGAATAGCATCGAGCGTATGAAGCCCTGCTTTAGAATCTGCGCTTACGGCCATCGCCAGACAATCGATCAGAACATCCTCCTGAGAGATGCCCAAAGCTTGCGCCCTTTTCACGATCTTTTCTGCAATCTTCAAACGCATCTGTGGATCATGAGGAATTCCATCATCGTCCATGCACAAACCGATGACCGCCGCTCCGTATTCGGCCGCGAGAGGCAACACAATATCCAGGATCTTTTCCTCGCCATTAACGGAGTTAATAAGCGCCTTTCCCTGGCAAGCCTTCAACGCGGCCTCCAAAGCATTCGGATCCGAGGTATCGATACTAATGGGGACGTCCACAACCTCCTGGACCATCTTCACAGCGGCGGGGAGTGTGGCTACCTGGTCTATGCTGGCCACACCCACATTTACATCGATCACGCTCGCACCTGCCGTGACCTGAGCAAGAGCCTCCCGTTTGACGACCGAGACATCTCCCGCAACCAGTGCCGCCGCCAGCTGCTTGCGACCTGTGGGATTGATTCGCTCACCGATGAGCACCGTGGGGTGA
>CAYLOP010000094.1:0-12016 GCA_964385305.1 uncultured Anaerolineaceae bacterium
GAAGATCAGGCAACCTGTGCGACAAGAGACGCTGATCTGATCGCCTTCTTGATCGACTTTCAACTCCCCATGTTCGGGCGCCTGCGCTTCAAAACGTTTCGTCTCTCGACCCGAGATGCGTAAATCTCCACCCACACTCAGGATCTTCACTGTGATTTTTTCGCCAACCTCAAGCTGAACTTTTTCCATCAAATGCCTCCTTCTCCATCCTGGCAATATACACTTTTGGGTTTATTCGCCCTCGAGCAAGCGCATCGCGTCTGCAGATGAGATCTCACCTTTGGCCAACTGATCGAGAATTACATGTCGCTCTTCATCGCTAAGACCCGAGGCTTCCGGACCAACCGGGAACCCCATTGCGCGGATGATCTGCGTCAAACGTGCACGTAGCGTGGGGTACGACATTCCAAGTTCAGGCTCCATCCTGCTGAGCTTGCCTTCGCAGCGAATGAATGTCTCTAGGAACTTGAGTTGTTCCGCCGTGAGGCGTCCAAAGCTCCCAACATCAAAATGGCCTTCAATCGTCGTGTCGCAGCTGCGGCATCGTAAGCGTGTGACGGACAAACGCTCGCCGCATACAGGACAGGAGGTTAGTATTGGGTTCATATCCATTTACTCCCGAGGGTGCGCTCAAATCGTGAAGTGTTGAGCGAATCTTCTTGGATCTCCCTGTCTCAAGGCAATCGAGAAGCCATCTCCGTTCGATCAAGAAGGTGATCGTGAACACGCTCTGTCTTAACCTGGGCGATCTTTTCCACAGCCAAGCCAAGCCGCACAAGAAACACACCGACTTGAGCGAGAATCAAGTAGCCAATCGCTCGCTTGGGGCAATGCATCGGTGCCCACCTTCCCGCCCGCTCTGCTTCCGCTTGCATCATCGCTCGATACGCGGCGGCCTGCATCTCATAATAATGTGGGTTTTCAAACATGACAGCCTCCCATGGCGCTATCAGAATATCTTATCTGAATATCAAATAACCTTCATTATCCTAGCATAATATTAAATTTTGTCAAGACTTTATTTAATATTTCTTATATTTCGATTGATTTATGCAATATCGTCGCCCAAAGAGGATCTGACGGGTTATTCGAAACCGCATATTGGCCGGTCAAACCGGCTCTGATAGAATGCGTACATAGGTGTCTTACCTTGGATTGCGGGTCCGCAATTTCAATCCGACGCCATCTTTACGCACGGTCCTTCCCGATCAAGTGCGCCCTCACCCTGCCATCTAAAGGGACAACGAATGAGAAGAGCATGGATCTCACACTAACAGGAATGGCCTATGGTGGTGATGCCTTTGGCCGAAACGAGCAGGGTGAGATGGTTTTCGTACCCTTCGCCCTACCGGGAGAGCGGGTGCGCGTGGAAGTCATCGAAGCGCATAAACGCTGGTGCCGCGGGCGACTATTAGAGATCCTTGAACCCTCTCCCGCGCGCCAGGAACCGCGCTGCTTACACTTCGGCCTTTGCGGCGGCTGCCATTATCAACACATGAGCTATGCCGATCAGCTCACTATAAAATCGGAGATCCTCCAATCACAATTTGAACGCATAAGCGGCCTTAGGAATCCCCCAATAATGCCAATCCTTCCATCGCCATCACCATGGAACACTCGCAACCATATCCAGTTTAGCCTCACCCCCTCCGGCCAGCTGGGATTTGTAACCGCCGATGAAAATCGAGTATTCCCGGTTGAAGAGTGCCACCTCCCCGAGCCAACCCTTGTGGACCTGTGGCCACGCATTCAATTTGATTCCATCGGTGGCCTCGAGCGCGTTGCGTTCCGCGCCGGAACCGGTGACGAATGCTTGATCATCATGGAAGCCGACCGCGATCCCGATGTCGAGGTTGCCATCGACTTGACCGCCTCGATTGTCTGGCGCAGCCCTACGGGATCGTTTGTCCTGGCGGGAGAATCTTCCCTGCCCTTTGAGGTGCTCGGGCGTCGATTTCGCGTCTCGGCCGGCTCGTTCTTTCAGGTTCACACGACCATGACCGCGGAACTGGTCCGCAATATCATAGCGGCACTTGAAGTGATGCCCGGTGACATCATCTTCGATCTGTATGCTGGCGTCGGCCTCTTCAGTGCATTCCTGGCGGATGCAGGCGCCTACGTTATCGCCGTTGAATCCTCGCCTTGGTCTTGCGGTGATTTCGACGTCAACTTGGATGAGTTCGACAACGTTGAACTCTACGAAGCCCCTGTTGAAACATCACTGCCAGCGATCCCCAAGCGTGCAGATGCGGTGCTCGTCGACCCACCACGTGCCGGGTTGAGTAAAGAGGTGCTACAGCAATTGATCGAACGCTCACCCAAGCGCCTGGTTTACCTCTCCTGCGACACAGCCACGCTCGCCCGTGACAGCAAGCGCCTTGTTGAAGGTGGCTTTCACCTAGATCGAGCCACACCGATCGACCTCTTCCCACAAACCTTCCACATCGAAACGCTCACGGTGTGGAGTTGTTAGACGTCATATTCTGTCGGATCTCTAGATTGCAGCTCGGAAACCCTGTCGGCTACAGCTTGCATAGGTAGATGGTGGCATGTGTCGAAGCTTGCCTCTTTGCTTGTGCGAAATCGATGCCGGCGTATTGCTTCTACAAGAACCCTGTGGCTGTGTGGCTCAAGTTGAAGTTGGTGAGATGTAACGTCAGGGCTCATCATCGATCATGGCGTCAATAAAGTCATCCACGACGAAATGCTCGCCATCTTTGAGCTGCATGCGCGGAAAGAAGGATTGGGATTGATCGGAGGCAAAGCGGAATTAATGAGTCTTGTGAAATCGGAGCTTTTTCTCAACCGAACCCAGATCGACACGTGAGGTGAGATCAATACTCAGTGGGGTGACTGAAACCTGGCGCATCACGCGAAGTACATAGGTGTCCGAATCAGGCTCAAACCCTTCGTGATCTTCGGCTATTTCATAGCCAATCCGGTGAGGCTCATCATAGCGCTGCCGATTCGGCCGCACCGGCACGTAATACTTTACGCGTGAGAGGCGAGTGATCTGCCAGGGGGTCTCCGGTGTGGCGGTTGCGGGGATCTCAATCTTGACAACGTCCACGTCCTCTTGGCGCTCCCCATCGATCAACATGCGAGCAAAGGTTTTTGCAAAAAATGCGGCGGCAGAGAAATCGACCTGATCAGAGTATGAGAGGTGTAAGCCGGTATCCGTCTCCAATGAGATCGCCATTGAGCGAACACCCAGAGCTGCACCTTCTATTGCGGCTCCTACCGTTCCCGAAATCGTTACCCCAAGACCGACGTTCTCGCCATAATTGATCCCGGCAACAACCAAATCCGGCAGACGTGGTGTGAGTTCCAAAATGCCATGTTGCACGGCTTGTGCAGGTGAGCCGCCGACGGCATACACCTTCCAGGTCTTGCTTCCCACCTGGAGCTGTTCTTCTTGAATGATTCCATCGGAGCGGATCGGCATGCTGCGACCGGTTCCCGAACACTGCTCGCGGGGCGCGACCACAGTCACGTACCCCACCTCGGAAAGTGCTTCAGCAGCCGCCCAGAGGCCCGGGGATCGTATGCCATCATCGTTCGTGAGCAGGATGAGAGGTCTGTCAGTTTCCGTCATAGAGCACCAGCGTGTATCTTACCAACCATGCATAGCGAGGGTCAATGGGACTTTGACGGTCAGCGCGTCGGACAGTATGACCCGGGTGTAATGCGTGCGCAAGGCATTTTCACAGGCGACCCTTGGCGCAGTTTCAACGGCGGCAAATCAGGACCGTACGCATCAACCTTTTCCGCGTGCCTCTGCCGCGAGTTGTTCAAAAAAAGAACAAAGCACCCGATGCCGGCGCTCACTCATGCGTTTAGCGGGCTCGGTGTGGAGGCGTTCTCGGATGCGTCTCAACTTGAACAAATACTCATGATACGCGCTGTGTGGTTCACCAGGCTCTTTCTCACCCTCCTGAAGGAATCGTTCAGAGGGTTCCGCAAAGAGGGGTTCCCCGGCTTGTAAGGCATAGCCGATCGTCCGTGCGGCGCCGAATGCACCATTGACATCTAATTTATCGGCATCGAACAGGACTTTCGCCTCCAAGGAGGCGGGCGCCTCCTTTCCTCGGAAGCGATGGGCGCGGATGCAATGCATGACCGCCTCGACACGCTCAGGTGACCATCCTTCTTCATGCAGAATCCGCTGCGCAAATTCTGCTGAAGCCTGCTCATGAGACACGCGCTTCGACTCCTTCCCCGGGTGGGCTTCGGCGACGTCATGCAGCAACGCGGCAGCTCGCAGGATCTCCATATCCGCGCCCATTTCCTCGCCGATCTTCTCCGCCAATCTCAACACACGCATCACATGGCTGAACCCGTGGACGGGATCATCATCGTCATACCATGCTCGCGCCTGCTCAATTGTCGGCATGCTCTTACCCTCCCTCCTCATAGATGCATCTTTACACATTTCCGCTCGCACCGACAGGGCGCTTCATATGGTTCACTGGCGCGGCTTGCAGATGATCTCCAGGATGCGCATATCGAAGAATGTATGAGTGTTGCTCGCTTTGAGTACAACGGCCGTATCAAGTCCTCTCCCGGTTCCAGCGATCGCGATCACCTCTTCGCCAGCCCGCACCAGGCCTGCATCTGAAGCCATACAGGTGATCTCACAACATACCTTCACACCTGTGCCAAACAAGCGAAGAACATGCGCGATCACCTCATCAATCTGAATGGCTCCAAAGCGCCTATGAACAGCCCTTCCCAGCATCCCAAAAGCATGGCCTGCAAAGAGAACTCGCCCGCCGTTGCGTTCAATGAGGGCGCGATTCTCTTCACGCATGGATACCCTATTGGGTTCTTTAAACCCAACGACCCCGGCCACGATGACGAGATTATGATCTTGGAAATGCTGGGACGCCTTTACCCCCGCGTCACCCGAATACGAGGCGACAACGATGTCTTTGATCCCCAACGCTTCAGCCCTCGCCTTTGCATGTTGAAGCGTATCCGCCGTGTTCTGGGAGCCTTGTTCCTCAAAATACACTACATGGGTCTCCATGGGCATGGCCTCATCCTCACGCTTTCGTATAACTCAGGGAATGGAAATGAACTACCCTATTGGTCTAGATCATTTGGAATCACGGGAGCCGCGGTCGCCGGGCTCACCGATATACCGCTTCGCCTCCTCCACCATGTACATCGTCTTGCACCCAGGGCAGTACAAATAGTACTCATAATAATATTGTTGATCCGGCTTGCGCTTCCGCTTGGGGATTCGCTTAACGACGGGGGTGGAGCACTTACGGCATGGTTGGCCCGCTTCGGTGATTTTCGTCGGAGCGCCCGATTCTGATTCCCTAGCTTGCAGATAGCCCTCATCTTCTTCGGGCCTTTCCTGAGAAATTGCTGAGTAGGAGAGGTAATCAGCCCGCTCGTTGTTGCGATCCCCGGCATGACCCCTAACCCACTCGAAAGCAACTTCATGGCGTTTGCAAAGGGCAAGCAACCTCTCCCACAAATCCTCGTTGGGCACACGCCTGCCTCGATCTCGCACCCATCCTGCTTCCTGCCACTTGGATGCCTTGCCCTGCGACATCGCCTCGACAAGGTAGCGAGAATCACTGTATAAAGTGACCTGGCACGGTTCAACCAATGCCTCAAGTGCAGCAATCGCAGCCATCATCTCCATCCGGTTATTCGTTGTGAGGCGATATCCCTGCGAAAGCTCTTTTCTCACACCATCAAAGATCAGGATCGCGCCATACCCACCCGGACCCGGATTGCCCTCACACGCACCGTCTGTGTAGATGATGATATGTTTTTTCGTCATAAACTCCCGACTCCCCTTCTATCTCATACTGGCCGGAAAATATGAATATTTTTTATAGGCCCATTAACTTTCGCATTGGAACGCAACACCCGCTGGTGGTAAGTGTACTGCATCCTTCCAGATCTGTTGAGCATCCTCCCATCGTCACCATCATGGCGCAACATCAGGGGAATACTGAGCCCTTACCAACATGGCATATCTTAACACTTATTCCTAATACGGATTTCCAGCTTCAATTCGAAGAACAACGGCCCGGTTTCGGGGTCACGCACACTCTTTACTTCCAAACCTTTTCTATCCACTTTATTGGTGAATAATGAATTATGCTATGCTGGAGACAAAGATTGTGAAATGTTTGAGAAGAGCATGTTAGATGACTGGGCTTGATGAAGGGAATGCTTCTGTGGAAGATAGTCCGCTGGCCTGGCTGCTAGAGGAAGATATTGATAATCCAGGGCCGCGACTGGTTGCGCTGAGGGATCTTTGCAGTAAACCACCTGGCAGCCAGGCTATGGCAGATGCGCAGCAAGCTGTAATGCAACGCGGTCCCGTCCCCTCCCTCCTGGAAAGCATGAATGAAGTAGGCTACTGGATCCAGCCCGGTCCCGGCTACAACCCCAAGTATCAATCAACGGTCTGGTCGTTCATCCTGCTCGCCCAACTTGGCGCAGATCCAGATGACGCGCGCGTTCGCAAGGCGGGCAATTACATCCTCGATCACACCAGGGCCACAAATGGCGCCTTTACCGTCACAGGCGCACCTTCCGGCGCGATCTATTGCCTGGGAGGCAACCTCGCGGCCTCCTTACTCGATCTTGGATTTCACGGCGACCCACGTTTAGAGACCGCGATGGAATGGCTTGCTCGCGCGACCACTGGCGAGGGTATGGCAATGATGGGGGCAAAGAACGCTGAGTTGCGCTATTACAAATCTGGCACAACGGGCCCGGTTTTCGAATGCGCCGCGAACAATAAGCTCCCCTGTGCTTGGGGCGGGTTGAAAGCCATGTCGGCGTTCAGCCGTATCTCGACAATTTCACGTTCGCCCCTTCTGAACCAGGCGATTAAGATCGGCGTCGACTTCCTCCTAAGCCGCGATCCGGCTCAGGCGGACTATCCCATGGGATGGAGTGAGAAACCGAACCGCAGCTGGTGGAAACTCGGATTTCCGATCTTCTATATTTCTGATTTCCTGCAAACCCTGGAAGTTTTAAGTGCCCTAGGTTACGCGGACGATCCGCACCTCGACAACGCCTACCAACTACTGCTTGAAAAGCAGAACGAGCAAGGGCGCTGGTGCATGGAATACAGTTACAACGGAAAAATGCTCATCGCGATTGAGAAGAAGGGCGAACCAAGCAAATGGGTTACGCTGCGCGCATTACGTGTCCTCAAAAGTCGAACCAAAACCACCCATTAAATCTTTCTCAGCTTCCATTTCCCGCGTGCAAACCATAACGCAAAGAGCGTGCCATTTGCGATATTTGCAATCGCTCTCCCCCACCAAACGCCTGTAACACCCAGGCCCAGCCATCGCGAGAAACCAAAGGCCAAGGGGATTTCCATGCACCACAGCGTTAATAAATTAATCGCCATCGCAGGTACGGTATTGCCAGCGCCATCAAATGCCCGCCCGAGGACCACGCCCCCCACACTCGTGATCAAGGTAAAGGCAACCACACGCAAGCACTCGGATCCATATTCCACCACCTCCGGCGTTGGATCAAAAATCGAGATCAGAGGTCGGGAGAGTGTGTATAAGATGACCGCAAAGACTGCTATATAGATCGCACCGTACAAGCTCACCCACCATGCACTGCGCTCCGCCCGCTTGGGATTCTGCGCGCCCAGATTCTGCCCAACTAGTGTGCCGGCGGCGTTGCCCAGGCCAAATCCAGGGATGAGCGCTATGAGTAAAAGCCGGTTGGCGACACCGTAACCAGCGGTAGCGAAGGTTCCATAAAATCCTATAAGTCCCACAATAACGAGACGCGAGGAGGAACGCAGCGTCATCTGGATTGTGCTCGGCAGGGCGATACGAAGAATGTGCCAGATGAGCGGAAAATCCGGCTTTAAATCCTGCAGATCAATGCGAATGCGAGCCTTTCCCCGTAGCAAGATGGCTATCTGCCATAACACACCCGCGCCAAACCCAATCACGTTAGCAGACGCCGAACCCGCAACACCCATAGGAGGGAAAGGCCCAAAGCCAAATACCAAGATCGGCTCAAGCATCACTGTAGTGCATGTGGAAAGGAATAGGACTCGCATCGCCAATTGCGCTTCCCCCGCACCACGGAAGATCGAATTGATCACAAACACAAGTACCTGTGTGAACATTCCCGCGAAGGCGATACGCAGGAAGGATAGACCCAAGGGCAGGACTTCGGCATTGGCTCCCAGTAACACAAGCAGCGGACGGGCAACCGCAAGCCCTGCGCAGCTCAAGGCAATCGAGATAAAGGTTCCAAGAAGGATAGTTTGCCATGTGGCATGATCGGCGGTCACTTGGTCGCGAGCGCCAATTCGCCGTGCCACAACTGCCATGCCGCCAATTCCCAATCCATTGGAGAAACTGTTGATCACCCATCGAATAGCGATGCTAATGGTTACCGCCGCCAAGGCTGCCGAACCCAGTTGTCCAATCCAGTAGGTATCAAGTAACTGGGAAACATTCATGATGCCCGTCTCGAGCATCATCGGCGGCGCGAGATACCAGATATCCTTATGAAGGTTTCCACTGGTCAGGTCGCGATCGCCCGGTGCTGGGCGCGGTGAATCCTTGGTGTTCATATTTGCTCTCATCAATGTACGATTCGCGTTTACCGACCACCACATGGACACCTTCACGGCATAAACTTACACGAGATACCAGAAGCGCTTTCGAAGGTCGGTGTCGGATCATGCGTAATACGAAAATAGCAATGCCTCAATCCAGCACTCAGGATCGAAGCATCTTAATCTTAGGAGAAGTTGTCATCCTTTACCAGGGTAAACCGCACCACTTTTATCCTAACAAACAGCGAAAGTCGAGCGTTCCCCACTGTGTTATTCCGCGTCGATCGCACAGCGAAAGCCGACTTTATGGCGTGATTAATCGAGACTGCTCGCTCCTCGGTTTGCACTCAGCACATCGTCGGGTGTGTCAAGCCAGCAGCAGCCGCGCGTTATATATTGGTCGCCCAAGACAGGGCTTTGCGGATCGACATGCCGATCTGCGGCGTAGTTCCCTTTCCAATCCGCAACCCATTCACGCACGTTCCCCACCATGTCCATGGCCCCGCACCAACTGATGCCGTCTGGAAAACTGCCCACCGGCGCCGTTTCGGGGTAGCCATCATCAAACGTCGGATCCCCGACGGCCGAAGGACAACTGGCATCGCAGTAATTCAATCGCGTCTTCTCGAACCCATCCGCCAAGGAGAGATAGCTTCATTCCTCCAGGACAGGATCTGTCCGCGGATAAAGGATCGGCGGTTAGACTTCTGCTGGTCTACCAAATGCTGCGATGTTCAAAGTGCTCTCGTCAGGATCGTAGATGTCGGGTTTACACACATTGATCGCCGGTAATCCGGGGAGAAGATGATCGATCCTTCCGCATCGCTTACTGCGTGGATCGCCCCTCCCTCGGTTATTGATAGTATTGGCGCTTTGCGCAAAGATAAGCCACACCACTTAAAGAAATACGGCTAGCAAACTCGACAAGTTCAGCAGGGCGTTGGGATCCCTGAAGAACCAATATCTACATCAAGCGCGTGGCTCAGCCTTGCCCTAGCATATTTTTCGGAAAGGTTATGATGAACGTCACGCCATCCCCGGGAATGCTCTCAGCCCTGATACGACCCCCTTGCCCTTCAACCATCGACTTGGCGATGGCCAAACCCAATCCGGAACCACCCTCATCACGCTGGCGCGATTTGTCTCCGCGGTAGAACCGGTCGAAGATGCGCTGCAACTCATCCATCTCAAGGCCGGGACCGCTGTCCTGGACGCGCAGTTCCACCCGGTCGTCGCGATCACGAGCAGATAAAACCACGCCTCCTCCCTTTGGCGTATATCGTAACGCATTGCTGATCAGGTTGCCCAGAACCTGTGCCATTCGGTCGGGATCGACCTCGATGTCCGGAAGATGCTCTTCCACATCCATCTCGAGATCGATGTCTCGCTGCTGTGCCTGCGGGATATAAGCGGCGAAGGCATTCTTGAGGAGCGTGTGAGGCGAAATCTTAACGGAGGAAAATTGAAGCTCACCCGCCTCAGCGAGTGTGAGCGTTCGCAGTTCCTCCACTAGGCGGCTCAACCTCTCAGCCTCATCATGGATGATATTGAAGGTATTATCTGAAAGGGGTAAAACGCCATCCTTCACGGCCTCGGTATGCCCCAGGATCACGCTGATCGGCGTTCGCAGTTCATGGGCGATATCGGCTGTCATTTGTTGTCTCAAAGCAAGCGATTTCGCCAACTTGGCGTTCATTTGATTAAAAGAGGCTGCCAGCTCACCTAATTCATCCTTCGATCGAACCGGGACGTACTGATCTAGATCGCCTTCCGCGACCGCGCGCGTGGCGGCAGTCAGTTCCCGCAGGGGTCGAGTCATCGTGCGCGTCAGCGCCACACCTAAGAGCAATGCGAACACGGTCGCGCCTAGAGCAGAGAAAAGCAATATTTGGTTGATGCGGTTAATAAAGGCCTCGCCTTCCTGCGGTACGCGAAAGGTTCGAATTCCTACGATCATTCGTCCAACTTCCTCATCACCCACGAGGATCTTGCTGGCATCCTGCCAGGCAATCTCTGAGATCTTCTCCCCGTGCTTGAAACCAGGACCAGCCAGGATAACTTGACCATTCGAATCGACGACGGCAAAACGCCCGCCTGGCGCAAATTCGGGGGAGGGGAAATTCCCCCGAGGACCACCCAGGAATGGGAAGGCATTTTCCACACCCGCCCAAGACTCATGTGTGCGATAGTATTCCTCCAGCTGTGAGATGATGTTCTCCTGATATTGATCAAATATGAAGCTTCCGAACTCGTTCGCCGTTCCACGAGCCGTGAGGACCGCCACGATGGCTATACCAGCTAGACTAACGACCAGAAATGCGATTACGATTTTTAAACTAAGAGAGCGCATGGTGACCTATTCCCGTGCAAACCGATAGCCTACACCATAGACCGTTTCAATGTAGCGAGGCTCCCGAGGGTTTGGTTCAATCTTCGCGCGCAGATTCTTAACATGCACATCGATCGTGCGCTCATACCCTTCATAGGCAGTGCCTTGAATACGGTCGAGCAAATCCAATCGCGAGAATGCACGCCCTGGTGCGGACATGAGCGCTGCGAGCAAGTCAAACTCAGAGGGCGTCAGATCGATGAACTCATCACCCACTTTAATTTCATGGCTGTTGACGTCAAGTTTGATATTCCCCACACGCAAAACCTTTGCGGTGGGTTCCACCTGCCCAGAACGACGCAAGACCGCACGCACACGCGCCGTCAGCTCGCGCGGGCGAAAAGGCTTGGTAATGTAGTCATCGGCACCCAATTCAAGTCCGATGACCTTGTCATCCTCTTCAACCTTCGCAGTCAGAAGTATGATCGGCGTGGCATGCTCCCTACGATGAAGACGCATGAACTCATAGCCATCCATCTCTGGCATCATCACATCCAGGATAATCAAATCAGGGCTCTCTTGGCGAGCGACAAACAATGCCTCTCTCCCATTGTAGGCGGTCACCACCCGAAACCCCTCCTGCATCAGGTAGGCTTCTACAAGCGATACTAACCGCTTTTCGTCGTCGACCACCAGGATTGTCTTTGCCATGGCTTCCTCGCATCGTTCCCGCTATTCCAGGTCTCACATGTCTGCCATCCCCGGCTTGGAGCAAGAAGAGAAGGCGCCATATTAACCGGGGATCCTGTCCATAGCATACCCCCTTACATTGAAGATATCATTAATGAATTGTGAAGATTATGTATAAAACCCATCACAGAACCACGATGCGAAAGGGGGCATCCTGTGCGCATTCAGCATCGAATGCGCAACCGAATGCTCTCCCATCGAATACCACTTGAATACGTTTATCGATCCACCTTCGTCATTACATCTTACCTATCCAACCTTCGACTCCAGAAGCTCGATTAAAGGATCAATGAGAAATTGCGCTCCAAACATACCAGCCCCACCGCCTCGTTCCTCGCGCATTGCTTGCATCGTCGCCA
>CAYLOP010000095.1:0-11803 GCA_964385305.1 uncultured Anaerolineaceae bacterium
GGATCGTCACGCGAATAGCAGCATTGTAGACAAACCACATGAGTGTTCTAACCCAATCGTGAAAATTAGATTTAGAGGAGGGAAAGGCTCTATTCTTCTCTCACAAATTTTTCCAAGTCGGGAAAAACCAAACTGCATATCGAAAATCGAGTGAGCGCTGCTTTGTTCGCTACCTCGAAATTCTTATGCACCTCACGTAAGGCTCGAACCTGCCAGGCTGGCGGGGTTTGAGAGAAAACTGCCAAGCAGGAGGTGTAATCGCCGAGGATGAGGAGAAGCGTGGAACCGTCATCCGCCTCAGTGGCAAACATGCGAGCGCTTTTAGGTCCGGGTTTCGTAGAGCCGAAAGCACCCAGTAAGGACATCGCTTCTTCGGCATGGGTTGGCATTTCACCGTGGACGAAGATGCGATCGAGATTCTTCCGATTATAGAGTCCGACACAGCGACAGGTGGCCTCGTTGAGTTGCATAAGATAGGTGGTTTTCCCTTCTTCCAGGACCACTTGCCAACGATCGCTCGATGGATGTTTTTCATGAAGTCGGAGTACGACCTCACGTTGCTTAAGGTAATGTTTTCTTACGGCACGGAATTGTGAGGCGTTCACGCGACCATATTGTAGGTCGCGCTCAAGCCGGGCGACTTTCTGATCGAGGATCTGCAGCCGACGTTTCATTTCTGGTGAGGCGTCTTCAGGAATGACAAGATCTATGTCAGAATCCGTAGTGAGTGAGACATCGGCGTTCAGCTCTGGGTCGACCAGGGTGGTTGAGGGTTCGGGATCTTCGATAAAAGGAGGGATCTGCTCGCCGGAGAGCGAATTCAGTAGCAGCTCTCTCTCTCGCATCAACTCCCGCACAGTTCTGAGCTGCCCAGCACTAATTGAGCCTTCACAAAACGCAATTGCTGCAGCCATAAAGCGTTCACGGGCCAGCTCAAGCCTCTTAAGCGCGGCTTGCTTTTCCGTAATCTGGGGAGGGGATGATGCAATTTCGTGCCGTTGCTCACCCGATTGCGGATCGGAAGATTGTCTTCTTGTATCTGTGATCGGTTCAAAATACTTGCCCATACCTTTCCATGATAGCATGCCCAGGTTCATGTCTGAGAGAGGACGGATGTACCATCTCTTATGTGGATACATTGTCGATTGATATCTGCGGTATACTCATGCACGTATGATTTTCATGGACTGCCCGAGGCTTTGTCCTTCGTGGACACACAGGCATTGGAAAGAGAACGGCATGCTGAAGCGCAATAACATCATGATCCTATTAATCTTGGTTTGCATTGCCCTCAGCGGTTGCGGCACGACCTCCTCTGGAGAGGGCACCCCCACTCGATCAAGCGAGGAGGTGCTGAGCACAGTTCAAGCATATGCCGAGCAAACACGTCAAGTAACCATGCAAACGATCCCTCCGACACCCGTCACCCCCTCGCCAACGGTTCCTCAAGATACGCCGACCCCTGAACAGACGGCGACGCCGTCTGTTCCGCTGGTCACAGCAGACTACAACGCCTTTGTTCGTGAAGGACCGGATGAATCCTATCGAAACATCGATTTCTTACTCGAAGGACAGACAGCGGAAGTTACAGGCCAATATATGAACGAGGAAACTGGCACATGGTGGTACATCCGGCGTATCGAGGGTGGAAAGGACGGATGGGTTTGGAATGGAGCAGTCACATTTGCCGGAAACCCCGGTGTTGTGCCCCATCTAGAACCCCCAGAGAAAGAGGACTGAAACACGCATGGTTTGATCTACGATCTCGCCACTTGCAATAACTGCATCAAACCAAGTGTGATCCAGGCAACCACGCTCCAATAGAGCCAGTATTCCCAGAATGAAAAGATGACAATTGGAAGCACTTTAAGATCCCCTAGGAAGGGGACTTTCTCTAGTATGCCCAGCGCATAGATGGCGAAGAGATGCTCCAAAACGCCCTGCAATCCCCCCAGAACCACGAACGTCCATATTGGTGGGGTGTGGAGTCGTAAGGAGAGCCACCATAATCCAAAGCCAAATCCGGCATACAGCAAAAAGCTGAGCGGCGCCAAGGTCCGCATCCAGCTCGGGTAAAAGTAACGGTAATAGCGTTCCCAGAATCCACGTATGAAGATCACTGCGGCCGCGCCCCAGAATAATGCTGACGAGAGCGTTAAGGTCGCGCCGGCGCGCTCGAATTTGTCGCTGCTAAAGATAAGCCGCAGGGGGAGTAGGCTTAAAATTGCTACACCGCCGAATAGCACTGAACTTAGCCACAGCTCAGACGTCGTAAGTTTCTCGGGCATAAGCGGCCCCAACAAGACAAGATAAGATATGAGCTTGGGGCGACCCAGTTTCTGGGAGCCCCAAGCTGCGCTAGATTATCTATGGAGATTTCTGGCGGCGATAAACGAGAGACCGTTGGCTGTGAGCGCCCAGGCAGTTTTGTTGAGCGCATCGAATTTGTCAGTGAAGTTGAGCTCGATCTTATCCCAAATCCCCGATTCGATGATCTCGCTTTTATCACGGAAGTAGTCCAAAATATCGGATGGATACTCACGCTCCTTGTCGATTTCAGGATCAGCCCCCTCATGTTTTGCAGAGATATTGGCGACGTGATCAGCGAGCTCTACCAATTCATCCCGGCGGTTGTAGGGTTGGCGTACGATACTTTTATAGGTCTCCGTGATGTGGTGCTCGAAGCGAACAATCTCTTCGAAACCTAAATCCTTCCGGAACTGGGCGGTGATTTCCATTGTCTCGTTGTTGACGGAGTTGCTCCAGTTGAAGCCGATGAGCGGAGAGGAGCCGTCGTTGCGTGAGAATAGCTTGGCACCTAACAAAGTCCACAATGCGGCATACGGGTTGTCGTTTCCCATATACACCGAGATCTTGAACTCAATATCTACACCAAGTCGGTGAAGGAGATATCCGAGCAAGACCGTACCCGGGTTGAGATTGAGAACCTGGCGCACGCCGTAGTTTGTGTAGTAGTAAAGGTATTCGTCGAGCCACTTGAGCGCATACTCGTTGGGCTGACCGACGCCCCCAAAGTAGCCTGTGATGGTTTCGGGTCCGCCAAGATGAACGTTGGAGCCGTCAGTGCCTTTCGTGTCTAGCGTTTCGACATAGCTCGCGCCGATGATCTGCATGGCAGCGGCGAAGGCAGGCAGATCGCCATCCGCCTCTTGTTCTTTCATTTTTCGGACGCGAATGAAGCGGCCTGGCACAAGCGCACCTTGCTTGATTGCGCGCTTCGCCGCCAGGATGACCCACGGGAAGTACTGGCAGGCGCTGATCTCGAGAGTGACCGCATAATCGTCTTTGAAGGCCATCAGGTCGGCAGCCTCGCCGAGTACTTTGCGGCGGTAATCGGCAATGCTGATGAAGGCGCCTGCATCGCGCTGCTGAACAAGCCAGTCCAGGTCTTCCAGGTATTCGGGGTGAATCTCCTCGACCTTCTTCCGTAGCGCAGATATGTCGAGAGCGTGTTTAGCCTTGCGATTGATCTCTTCAGGGGTTCCGTACTTTGACACAATACCTAAGAAATCATTAATCAAGGCCATCTCAGGATCTAGCAAGATTTGATTGATCACATCGAGATGAGCGGTTGGGATGCGCAGTAGATCACGAAGGTTTTCGTCCACGAGGACCTCCTTTAGCTGCGAAAGGACAACGGAGAGGAAGCGTAGTCAGAATCAGTCCAGCATCTGAAGCAGTTCCTCATACTCTTCGTCGGGCATGCCGAAGTAGTTCTCGCGCTGGGGGAAGCTGTGATCTTTAACTTCCGATACATAGCTCTGCAGCCCCTCAAGGATAACCTTGCCCGCCTCACCAAACACCTTGGCCATGCGCGGTTTAAATTTAGGATATAGCCCAAACATGTCATGGTAGATAAGGAGCTGACCATGCGCATCGGGGCCCGAACCAAGACTCATGATAATGCAGTTCTCGGCTCGTTCTGTGATTAGCTTGCAAAGACGATCGGGAACCAGTTCCAGCAAGATAGCGAATGCCCCGGATTGCTCCAATGCCTTCGCGTCGTCCAGGATCTTCTTTGCTTGAAGGGCGCCCTTGCCTTGCAGTCGAAAGCCCCCCAAGGCACTAGCGCTTTGGGGGGTCAGGCCGAGGTGCCCGATGGCTGGAATGCCCGCCGCAACGATGCCGGCTACCCGGTCTGCCATCTCTGCGCCGCCTTCCAGTTTGACAGAATCACAGCCTGCCTCGGACATGAATCGTCCGGCACTGCGGATCGCTGTTTCGACGCTGGGTTGGTAACTCATGTAGGGCATGTCTCCGACCAACCAGGCTTTCGGGGCGCCGCGGCGCACAGCCTGCGTATGACGAATCATATCGTCCATAGTTACGGGCAATGTGCTATCGTAACCGAGCATGGTCATACCAAGGCTGTCGCCGACCAGGATCATGTCGATCCCCGCCTGCTCTTGGAAATATGCAGTCGGATAATCGTAGCAAGTCAACCAACTGATCGGTTCGCCTTCAGCGACTTTCTTGAAGAGCGTCCCTAAAGTCACTTTCTTACGTTCCGTCATTGTTCTCCCTCCGTCATCGGATGTGGTGTGTGAAAAAAACACGGGCCTCCCTTTTTGCTGATGCATTTAGCACACAAAACGAGTGGCCCAAGTGTTGCCAATAACCATCCTTGTAAAATCCGGTCGATCGAATCTGAGTCTAAATCAAAGTAGGTCGGATCACAAGTAACGTCTTTCCTCTTCCCGCACCTTGTCTCGTTGATCCTTATTTGTGGGGGGATCTGCGAGATGTTCTTGCCAATCTCTCAAGTTTGGCCTCGAGATCTTCCTAGGTCTGCGTACTGATGAGGGTGCCTGGCGTTCCTCCGAGCAGAGCCGATGTGATCAAGCCCGCTTGCTCTCCGGAGAAAATACGGACCTCCATATCTGGATGCGACACCGTGAGTGCCAACGCAGCTTCAACTTTAGCACGCATACCGCCGGTTACATCCGTGCTGGTCGCTCCCGTGAGGCGTGCCTCCGCTAGATTTTGCTGGGTGACAACCGGCATGATTCTTATCGAGTTGGGAAAGTCAACGTAGACCCCTGGCTCGGTGCCTGCCAACAATATACGATCCGGGTGAAGCAAATCCGCCAGGTAGGCGAATATGGTTTCTGTGGAGATGATGCCAGCACCTTGTTTGCGATCGAAGGCGACATCACCGTACACGATTGGGATTAAACCGCTATCGATTGCACGCTGAAGGGGTTCAACAGCCATGTGCTGGATCGCCCCAGCTTCTGTGATCGCTGAAGCAGAGGGTGGAAAAACAACCACTGATAGGCCTACCGACTGCATTGCATCCACGACCATGCGGTTTAGGCGGTGAGCTGCATGCCAAACCTGTCCGAATCCGACCCAATCCTGCACTGTGCGAATACCCAGGTGTGTGCCGTACTTGGCAGCAACGTGGTGCCCAAACGAACCCGAACCATGTCCGACGAGCAAGCGTAGCTCGGGTTCTACCTGTTTGGCGTCTGCAATCTCACGCGCCAGGCGTTCGACCGTTTCGATTCTGCAAGTCTCGGGCTTCGCTTTATCCGTGATGAGCGAACCACCTAATTTCAGGAAAATCACGATCTGACCTCGGTGATAATCGTTCGAGATGCTCCCGCTTGCTCTAAGGAGTGCGCCACATCTGCAGCGCGTTCTGGTGAAGCGAGGGCGATCATGTTCCCTCCCATGCCAGCCCCAGAGAGTTTGGCGCCGTTGGCGCCTCGCTGACGGGCAGTGTGGATGAGTCTTTCCAGGTCTGGTGAGCTAACGCCGATCCCCTCAAGTAGGCGCTGATTATGGTCCATGAGGGTTCCAAGCTTATCCACTTCGCCGCGCTCGATCGCGGTCTTTGCCTGATCGGTGATCTGGCCTATGGTATCAAAGATTGCCTCGAAACTAGACCGGTCGGCTTCCCAACGGCTGCGCACGCCACTAACAGCACTGGCGGTCGATGAAGGATGTCCTGTATCAGCGATGACAAGCGTAAAAGGCGCACCGATCGTAAAGCGCTCAGCAAATCGGTCGCGAATGAAGTAGAGCGGTTGACCGTAGGTCACCACAGAGTTATCAACGCCGGAAGGCGTGCCATGGTGGATTTTATCGACTTCAAAGGCGAGAGCCGATTGGCGTTCGAGGGGGAGTGGCGCTCCCAGGTGTGTGCTCAAGGCGCGCGCCACGCCCACAGAAACCGCTGCGCCTGATCCCAATCCGGCGGCTATCGGTATGGTTGATCCGATGGTCAGTTTGAGCGCGGGGAAGGAAGTGATGTGGAGTTCATCGAGTGTCAATTGGGTTATCTTGTGCAGGGGATGTGCCTCATTAATTTCGTGTAGCCATGCGAAAAGGTGGATATCTGGCGCTTCAAGGTATATATGACCATGAGGAGCATCGTCCAGATCGGATATCTCAACAGAACATCGCACCTGCTGAACTGGCACAGCGATGGCGGGACGTCCATACACTACCGCATGCTCGCCAAAAAGAATGATTTTCCCAGGGACTTCTACTTTCGTCATGTTCCCAGATAGAGAATGCCTACTGCAGTGATCCCCCAGAGGGCGAGCGTCACCAAAAGCGGCCAATCGGAGAGGACGACTTCCTCGGGGGCTCCCCCAGTGTTCATGACGTTGATGAGATACAAATAACGAAAGATGCCGTAAATCACGAAGGGGATGGTGAGCATCATGAGATTGTTGCTAGGTAGATTGATTGCAGAGAATGTGTATAAAGAATAGGCGATGATGGTTGTACCCGAGACGATGACGATTAATTGGTCAAGAAAGGGGATGGTATAGCCATCAAGGACACGCCGGTGCGAATTTGCCCCCTCCGCAAGTAAGACCATCTCAGCACGACGTTTACCTAGGCCAATGAAGAGCGCCAGCAGCGTTGTGCAGACGTACAGCCAGGGTGAGAAACGCTGCACAGTGATAAGCACAACACCTGAGGCGACTCGCAGCAGATAACCTGATGCGAGGATCAGAACATCGATGATAGGGACGTGCTTTAGCCAGAAGGAGTAGAAAAAGTTCGTTACGATGTAGGTGAGTAGGATAATGCCGAAGGATCGATTGAGCTTAAAGCCAGCAAGTAATGCGATGAGAAAAAGCAAGGCTGCTGTAACCTGAGCAGCGCGCACGGAGAGTTTCCCGGAGGCGAGTGGGCGTAAGCGCTTTTTGGGATGTAGTCGGTCGCGTTCAAGATCAGCGACATCGTTGAGCAAATAAACAGCACTTGAGCCGAGACAAAGTATAACGAAGCCGGCCACAGTGTGTAAGAGGGGGAGAGGCTTGAGAAGCTGTTGGTCGAAAACCAGCGCGGCAAATATGAACCCGTTCTTGATCCACTGCCGCGGGCGCATGGCTTTGAAGAGTTGTTTGAGCATAGGGTGGATGATAGCAGGAAGAGGTTTCACGGGCAAGTGGAATGGTACTATCGCCATCGGGTAGGTTGATAGAGATGGCTCGAGGCGAAGATCTCTTACCTAAGAGGGTTGGGCGGGGATGCATGAAGAGCTAGGTCCTCCACGATCTTTGATTCTAGATCGTGACTTGTTTTACTGAGGATGTGTATCGTCAATGGTCAATCTCTATGATAAAAATAGCGAGCTATCCATGTAAGCCCGCCTCTTCTAGCACCTGTCTTTGGACAATCGATTCAATCTCCTTCAACCTGATCGTGGCATAATTTAGCTTGGTGTAGAATGAGCGGTGGAGTGTTCGCTATCTGAATGGAGAAACGACATGAGTCAGCACAATTTACGGTGTTTGGCAGCCGGGGTGTTTATGTTTATGGCAGGTTGTACGATTGCGCCAGCGCCCTCCCAGTCGTCGACGACTATGCCATTACCCACCGGGGCGATAGACCAAGCTTCGAGTCAAGATACGGTCGCACCCGGCATGCTGCCGCCTACCTTTACGCCCCCACCCATCTCTCAGCCTGCGCCAGCAACACCGACAGAGAAGCCCACCTTGACGGTTTGCAGATTGGACTGTGATTATGTCACTCTTCGGGATGCTATTCGGGCAGCAAATCCGAATGGAGGGGATGTGATCGCTTTGCTCGAGCCTGTGCTCACGGAAGCGGGGATTATCATTGACCGAAGCTTGATCATTCACGGTCTTGGGGCAGACGAGTCTGTCCTCCAAGCTGCAATGAGTCTCGATCAGGCTCCTGATCGCGTCCTTTGGATTGAAGAGGGCGTAACGGTAACCCTTCGAGACCTTACCATCCAGCACGGCTACCCGCCCGAGCAGCCAAACTCGGGCGGAGGCATTGCCAATTTCGGAATGCTCACACTCGAACGTTGTGTCGTCTCCCATAATCAAGCTGCGGATGGGGGCGGCATATGGAATAAAGGTGTTCTCACCCTGATCGACAGCATGGTGTGGGGAAATACATCGGATGGCATCGCGCCGCCCGCAATGGAGTGCGGCAGTGGTGGCGGCATCAACAATGCTTTCGGCACAACCCTGACCCTGATCAACTCAACGGTGTACAGTAACACAGCCGTTGGAAAAGGCGGCGGATTGCATGTAGCCTGCGAAGGCACGGCAACGCTGATCAACAGCACTGTAAGCGGAAACCGTGCTGAAAGGATGGGCGGGGGGATCCACTTGCGGGGACATATGGTTTTGGAACATTCCACGGTTAGTGGGAATCGATCTGGTGAGGAAGGAGGAGGAATCTACGTGCGCGGCAGCATGGATTACACCAACTCAATCATTGCTGACAACGGGAAGAGCGGAGATTGCTTCATCGGTGGGCCCGGCGATTATCGCGGGAAGGGCGAAATTGGCATCAATGCATTCAATCTGGTTGAGGACGGTGGTTGTGACGCCGCATTCGCAATCGACCCCATGCTAGGACCGCTGGGGGACTATGGTGGACTTACAAAAACCCAAATGATCCTGGCAGGCAGCCCAGCTATCGACACTGTTCCTCTGGAGAGCTGTTCCCTGTTGTCGGACCAGCGTGGTGCTCCACGACCCATCCCTTTATTGTCCCTCGATACACCCTGCGACATCGGTGCGGTCGAATTCTTACCGGTAGATCTCGAACCCTAGTTGGGAGATTGCAACACACAGAAAGAGGAGGCGATAGCCTCCTCTTTTTTACATTCCATAGGCACTTAGAGGGGTGTGGTCTTTATTCGCTGCGCCTTCCTGTCAAGGGCTTAGTGCAGGAAGCTCCTCACAGGGTCCGTTGAGATTGGCATGGTTTCGTTCCATCCAACCTATCCCACTCATCCCTACATTACCCAGCCCGAGATCTAACTGCATCCAAGCGTCGTCCTGCGTCACCCCATTGACGGCCGCGTAGTCATTGATTTGGAGGGTGGTGATAACCGAAGCGCTGGTACTCGGATCGCTGTAAACCGGCACTTCGCCCATGGGCATGGTGAAGCATACGCCGGGCGCAGGACCTTCCACGACGGGAATCTGATCGCAGTCTCCTGTGAGGGCAATCGCGCTTCCCGGCGGCACCCAACGGTGCCGAAAGACACCGATATTGGCAGCTTGCGCGTAAGCCGGGTTGAATCCGATCCAGCCGTCGGCAGTTTGTGCCGTGACACGGAGTGGCATGTCATCCGGCAGATCTGCGAACACTTCGGCATCGTAGCTGGGACGATTGTATGCCGTAACCGCTCCTGTAGCTGTGAGGGTGCAGGCTTCGACAACAGGTGTCATTTCCTCTACGATTTGGGGCTCAATCTCCTCCCAGTGCTTCCCGCCATCACGGGTTCGGACGAGGGCGATCTCGTCTCCTTCACGGGCCACTGCCCAGCCATTGAGCCGGTCAACGAAGCTGAACTGACCATCCCAACTCACATTCTTGAATTTCGCCCATGATGCACCCCCGTTCTCGGTCCAATAAATCCCCCGTCCCAGGAGCCATCCCTGCGAAGCGTTCAGAAAGAGGATATCCTGCTGAGGGCCTCGCTCGCTGTAAAAAACCGCTCCGTCGGGCAGAGGGTCAGTCCGCCAGGTCTCACCGCCGTCCACGGACGAGTAGAGGTACCGTTTCGCGTATCGCCCAGCTTGAGCTTCACGCATGCAGGAGACCACGAACTTGCCCTCCTGATCGGAGAACAGGACAGGGGAATGTGTGGAGCAGTAAAGGGATTCGAGAAAGAGAGCGGGCTCTTGCGAGGGTGGCGATATTTCCTTGATTTCCCATCCCTCGCCGCCATCTTGAGTCACATCGAGGTAAACCGCCTCCGGTTGGAATGGACATTCATTCGTCATCCAGCCATATTGGCCGTCTGAGAATGTCATGCCTGTCTTGAGGCACATTGATACACTATCTGGCGGCTCGTGCAGCCGGTTGTAGGAATCCCCGCCGTCTAATGTGCGATAGAGCAGGAAAGCGTGGTGGCCGCTGCCGATAAAACTATTTTGCATTACCCAGCCTTGGTCTGGATCGATAAAGCTCATCAACCGAGGTTGCTCGTCCAGGAACATGGGTCCTGTTGTGCCGTTCATCGTCCACGTCCGCCCGCCATCCTCGCTGCCCCAGAAGCTCAGCGTCAGTCCACTTGAGGGAGGAAAGCCGTACAGGTAGGCGACCCTGGCTATGTTTTCATCCGGGAAGGAAACCAACGCGGATTTTTCTGTAGTCGCGTCATTCGCGTCTGGCTCGGGGGGTGTGACGTCGAACCAGGATAGGGCACCATCATCCGTTCGCAAGATGTGCTCCGCGGATCCCTCGCCGCGCCCGATCGCCCACCCGTCACTGGTCGAGATCATATGGACAGCGTTGATCGTGACAGCATCGTCGGCTTGAAGATGTGGAATGGGTGCGCCGGGTTCCGGCATCAGATCGAGATCCATACAGGGCCCGTTGTAGTTCGCCATGCGACCGTCCATCCACCCGGTCTCATCCAGGTTCGGGGTGCCGATGCTCAGGTCCACACGCAGCCAGTTGTCGATCGTTCGGCTGACGACCTGGACATAATCCTCCGGTTGAAGCGTGGTGATCTTCCGTGATGCGGAGGTAGGAGCAGCGAAGACGGGAATCTCTTCCATAGCCATCGTGAAACACACATTTGGGGGCGGTCCCTCAACGATGGGAAGATCCCCGCATGCCCCCTCCAATTGGATTTCACTGCTCTCTTGAACCCAGCGCAGACGAAAGGGTCCGACGTTTGCGGCTTGCGCGACGCCGGGATCGAATCCCAGCCAGCCGTCCGCCGTGCGGGCATCGATGCGTTGCGTCATGCCGGCAGAGAGGCTGGCGAAGATCTCCGAATCAAGGTGTGGGCGCTGGTAGACTGTGATCTCGCTTTGACTGGTCATCTGGCAGAAGTCGAGTACAGGAATATCGGTAGGTTCTGGTGTCCAGGTTGGCGGCAAGGTTGGCACGGTTTGGGTGGGGGAGGAGCTAGATGGAACACAAGCGGCAAGCAGGATAACGATTAAGATGATCAAAAGACGTATGATTTTACCCATCACAGGACCTTTCTCTGGGCAGGAGGATGTTACGTGAGTCACCATCCTGGCCAAAATAAATCGAGCCACGTCGGTTCTCTGGCTTGCGGAATGCTCGATCTGGACGGTCAAGGCGCCAGCAGTTGTTAGGAGAATAGTATATAGAAGTTTTATTTTCTGTTTCTATAACACTCGCAGGATGCAGGTTAAAGGGTTATTGGACTTCTCGTGTTTGCCCCATGGGAAGAACACATCCAATTGACAGGGTGGCGTGGTTAGCATACGCTATAGAGCTAGTGGAATTCGTTTGTGTGACAAGTTGTCGTTAACCCGGTCGCACATTGTCTTCTCTAGCCAAGTAA
>CAYLOP010000096.1:0-11786 GCA_964385305.1 uncultured Anaerolineaceae bacterium
CACCCGTAACAAAGATATATTTAGTCATTCCCACCTCCAGAATGAAGCGCTACATATGCCCTAAAAGGGTGGTGGGGAGGGCCTATTTCCGGCGACCTCCCCACCTTCTCTCGTTGATTCTTGTTGCCAACATTTGGCCTGATCATGTTATCCCACCAACTGTGCAAGATCCGCAGCGGCACGCCGCATCTCGAGGAATACAAGACCTAACTTTGCTTCTTCACGTGCTAATACGGTGAGAACCGCATCTGCACCAACTGACATGATGAGGACATAACCATCGTCGCCGTGAATATAGACCTCATCCAACTCACCCCGCTCGAGTTCTCCGGCGATTCGCTCCCCAAGGCTCAGCATCGCGGCTGACATCGCGGAAACACGATCTTCTTCCACATCCGTCGGTAACACGGTTGCGATCGCAAGTCCATCCACACTGACGACAGCCGAAGCCTCAACATCAGGTGTGCTTGCTTGGAATTCCATAAGCCGTTCAACGAGCAAATCCGTGCGCGTTTTTTCCATCGATGTTGTTCCCCAAGCATGTCGACAAATTCAAAACAGTCTACCATAGGGCTATATGCTGAGCAAGCGGCCTTCTGCTCGAAGCCATGGAGACATTTATGCAAATGACATACTTCCCAAGCGAACAGAAACTTGTAACTACGTTGATCCCCCGCCATTCGGTCTGAGACCCGGGAGTAAGGTGACAATGATGCGAGAATTTTCCAGGTCCACCTCTCTAATCACCGATTCAATTGCTGGCAGCAGCAATTCGTTTCCCGCCTCATCTTGCACAACATATACATCGTTCGCGCCTGTTTGAAGAATGTTCGTTATGGTACCCAGGCATTCAGCGTCTTCTGTTTCAACGGTTAGCCCGAGGATCTGAAAGTGAAAATATGTCCCTTCAGGCAGTGCATCGGTTTTCTCAAAGCGGAGATAGATGCGGTGATCGCGCCAGAGTTCCGCTGTGTCTCGATCTTCACAGCCTTCGACAGACAGCAAATAGCCTCTCTTATGAGATCGAAATTCTCGGACGTTGACAACCTTATGCTCTTCACCAAGGAAGACTTGATGATCAGCCTGCAAATCATGGATCAGTTCAGAGAAAGCTTCAACCAACAATGCCCCCCGGATACCATGAGGACGTACAACACGCCCGACAGCCAGAAACTCAGGTGGCTGCCGGGCGTCGGATGAATTTGAACGGTTGCCCGTAAATCTCATACGCTTCAGAGGATATCGAGTGAGACTCGAACGCCCTTCCGCGAAGCTGCGACGCGTAAGAGGTTACGCATCGCGTTTGCCACGCGTCCGTTGCGTCCTATCACCCTGCCCATGTCTTCTTCGGCGACATTCAATTGCAATCGCAACTCGCCTCGTCGATGTCTCTCGATGACTTGAACTTCTGTTGGATCATCAACAAGCGACTTGGCGATGAATTCAATTAATTCTTTCATGATTGGCAGATTACCTCCATGGAATGCTGCCTACTCGAGTGCAATTAACCTCCGACCAAACCCTCGCGTTTTAATCTTTCACAAACGCATCCTCCAAAGGAAATTGCAGCAATCGTTTGCCCGCAACATTTTGCGCACACCCTTCGATGGTCAGCAGCACCCATCTCGCGCATCGGATCCTTGCGACGACAGCCTAATCCTCTTTCTTCTCTTCGGCGTCTTCAGAGGAGCTTTCTTCAGCCGAGGGTTCTTCAGCCACAGGTTCCTCTGTTGCAGGCTCTTCTGCCTCAGGTTCTTCCGCAGCAGGTTCTACTGCCATAGGCTCTTCTGCTGCAGGTGCTTCCTCGACGGGTTCTTCTAACGCAAGCTCATCTGCAGCAGGCTCTTCCGCTGCAGGTTCTTCTTCCATTGGCTCTTCCGCTGCAGGAACTTCCGCAGTGGGTTCTTCTACCGCAGGCTCTTCTGCTGCAGACTCATCCGCTGCGGGTTCTTCTGCCACAGGTTCTTCAGCCACAGGTGCTTCTGCCACAGGTGCTTCTGCTATAGGTGCTTCTGCTATAGGTTCTTCTGCCTCTGGTTCTTCAACTGGAGGTTTAGTGGGTTTTTCTTTCTTCTTCTTCGAAGGCTTGGCTTTCGCCTTAGTTGAGATAAGATCATCTCGACGGGTGCGCGGGTCGACTTCCGGTTGGGACGCTTCAGCTTCTGCCAGTAGCGTTTCAAGCGCCTCACCCTTCTTATAACGCTCCCACCGCTCCCAGGTGCCGAGAGATTTGCATGCCCTCACAACGGCTTCCGAAGGTTGAGCGCCATTCTTCATCCAGTAGAATAAACGCGCTTCATCGATCACTACGGTCGAAGGGTCAGTCCGTGGGTTGTAATGCCCTAAGATCTCAAGGAAACGCCCATCTCTTGGGCTCTCTTTTTCAGCCGCTACAATGCGATAACTCGGCTGATGTCGTGCGCCAACGCGGCGCAATCGTATTCGAACCATGATTCTTATTTCTCTCCTATGTATTCTATGCAGCCTCTCGGGGCGCCAAGTGGAGAGGGGTGAGCCTTGAAGGAAGACTCAGATCGTCTTGACGCGCTGCCGATTGGACAGGTTCATCGCGGCCAGGTGGGAACACCTGATATGCCACGCTTGCTCATTTGTTTAAACATTCTGCGCATTTGCTTGAATTGACGCAGAAGTTGATTCACCTCCTGGACCGTCGTACCCGATCCACGTGCAATTCTCCGCTTTCGGCTAGCGTTGAGGATCTCTGGCTTGCGACGCTCCTTGGGCGTCATCGATTGAATTATAGCCTGAGTGTGCAAAATTTGCTGCTCGGCCATCTGGGTATCTACGTCTGCAGTTCCGCCTCCCAAACCAGATGGTAACATATCCAGTAACTTTCCCACAGGCCCCATCTTACGCATCATGCTCAACTGCTCGGCGAAGTCTTCAAAAGTGAGGTCGCCCTTGATCAGCTTCTCCGCTTGCTCTTCTGCTTGTGCTTGGTCGAAGGCGGATTCTGCCTTCTCGATGAGCCCGATGACGTCTCCCATCCCCAGGATGCGCGAGGCCAGGCGGTTAGGATCAAACGTTTCAAGCGCGTTTCGGGCTTCACCTACACCGATAAACTTGATCGGAACACCCGTGACCGCTCTCATGGAAATCGCTGCACCGCCACGCGCGTCGCCATCCATCTTGGTAAGGATCATCCCTGTAAGACCGAGCGGCTCTTGAAAGCCCTGTGCGATCCGTATAGCCTCCTGGCCGGTCATCGCATCTGCGACAAGCAACACCTCTACAGGATGAATGAGATCGCGAATGGCGACCAACTCTTCCATCATCGCTGGATCGAGTTGCGATCGTCCCGCTGTATCTAGAATGACAACGCTCGCCCCGCCTTTCGAAGCTGCCTCGACCCCGGAGGCACTCAGCTTGGGAGGCGATTTTTCTACATCGGAATAAACGCGTACCCCGATCTCTTTCCCTAAGACCTCTAACTGCCGAACCGCTGCTGGTCGATAAGGGTCCGCTGCGATCAACCAAACGCGCTCACCGCGCAGGCGAAGCAAGCCGGCAAGTTTTGCGGCCGTGGTTGTCTTTCCGGAGCCTTGTAAGCCAACCAGCATGATCGCTCTCGGAGGGTTGCCCTGCAGCTTCAATGGAGCAGGTTCACCCAGAAGTCTCACCAACGCCTCATGCAGGATCCGTATGACATGCTGGCCAGGGTTTAGTGCGCGCGACACGTCCGCTTGTAAGGCTCGCTCCCGCACATTGGCAAGTAGATCCTTCACAACCTGATAATGGATATCTGCCTCGAGCAATGCTAAGCGAATCTCACGCAGAGCGCTGTCGATATCCTCGGGTCGAAGCTTCCCACGTCGACCGAGCGTTTTAAACACACCTTGAAGGCGTTCTGTCAACGTCTCAAACATAAATGCCAACCCGCGCGAACAAGCAATCCGCCGATCGGGCTACCCTGAGGCAGCATCCGGCCGGCGGGTTTCTTTCCGCACGATGTAAAGCATTGTAGCCTCGATCATGAAGGGGGTCAAGGGAAGCATACCGTAAGGCCATCCCCCTCTCAATCAGCGCCATGATGCAGCATCCTGTATCTAGATATCCGCTGAGGATCGGATAGGGCGCCTACGTGAATGCTTAGGGCTTGGAGTCAGCACACACCGTGCGAAGCAGTGAATTACCCAAGGTCCTCGCATCCTGCCAGGTACTATCCTCCAACACCATGACGATTACACATCCCTCTGCACTTTGAGGGTTAGCTCCTAAGAACCAGGCCAGATTTCCATGTTCCTCCCCCGTAACAGCCTGTGCGCTAAAAGAGAGAACTGTAGGCTCGCCAGGATCGCGAAGGCTTTCCACCACAGCTTTAGCCGTTGCCTCGGAAATGGCGTACCGCACTTCGCCTAAGGGTGCCTCTTCATGCCAGGCTTGGCTCGTATCTGCAACGGCATCCACAAGATGCAGCGCCGGCAATTTACCTCCGTTGAGCAAACTAGCAAAAGCACGCGCCATCTGCAGAGGCGATACGACAAGATCCCCCTGTCCAACCGCTGTTGGGGACACATCATCGTCCGTGATTATGATGTTTTCTTGAGAGGCGGTCTCCAATCGAATCAGGACTGGGCGATCCAGCGCAAAACGATGCAATGCAAGCTGCAGACTCTCCGCTCCCAACCGAGTGCCCAACGCTAGATAAGGCCTCGGGCATGCCGAGCGGAGAGCTTCTTCAAGCGTGATCGCACCCGTATCTGAAGGAGGCACTCCGCAAGAAACCTCGATATCATCCACGACCACAGGCGAGGCGCCATGGTCGAAGGTCTCATTTAGATCACCCCCACCTTCATCTACTGCCCACGCTGTGAGGAGAGGCGCAAATGCCATGCCGATTTGATATTGACCCTGGCTGGTGCGGTTGAGCAGAGGTGAAAGTTCATTCGAGATTAACTGCCCCCATTCCTCCTCGATTCGATTTGGATCATAGGATGGCGCTGACATCAGCGATCGGATCTCGCCAGATGCGGCTTCAACGACTACTACGGCGCCACGTCGGTCCCGCATGGCTTCGCTGACGACCTTTTGTGTGCGTTCGTCGAGAGTTAACCGCACATCTAAGCCAGGCGGGGTGAGCCCAAGTAGAAGATGCGCTCCCCAAACTTCAAGCTCGGATCGACCAGCCTCGCCCCGCAGAATCGCGTCCATGCTCTTCTCAATGCCCGCCTGCCCGTAGTGCCGAGAGTCGAAGCCAAGGGCAGATGCAGCCCAAGGAGTATTGTAGATGCGCTCGTAATCCCCACGCTCACCGGTCGTGTATGCAAGCACATTTCCTTCACGATCTATAATAGAACCGCGTTTCGAGTACAGCGCGGAGAGCGCTCTGCGCGGATTATCCGTGCGCGCGGTCAACGTGGGCGCGCGATAGATCGTCCACCAACCAAGCCCCAATGCCAGGCCCATCCAGGTGAGGATCATCCCCATCTGTATGATTCGCATGGGGTGGGAGAACCGTTCCACACGCTTCCCCTCTCCCGAGAGCAGCAGAAGAAAGCTCAAACCGATGAAGCTTGTCACCAAAGACGAACCGCCGTACGACACGAAAGGAAGCGTCAGGCCTGCCAGTGGTAGGAGCCTGATGGTCCCTCCCATGATCAGGACGGCCTGCAATCCAAACGCGACGGCTATTCCGGCTGCCAGGGATGCGCGGAAAGGATCTCGATTATTAGCCGCGATCCGCAATCCACGTGACACAAGGATCGCGAAAAGGGCGATGAGCGCGAGGCCGCCAAGCAATCCCCATTCTTCAACCACTGCGGTGAAGACAAAATCCGAATGGACGACAGGCACAAATCCCGGGGAGCCAAGTCCCGGTCCACGACCAAATACACCGCCGGACGCGACAGAGATCAAAGCTTGTACGAGTTGGTAGGAACTCCCAATTGGGTCAGCCCAGGGATTCAACCAGGTGGAAATACGGCTGTGTACCACCTCGATGAATTGATACCCTATCACACCAGCAAATACAGTGAAGAAAGCCGCAACCAGGAGTACATACCAGCGCCCAGTAATCAGGTATAGCATCAACGCCAGTAGCATCAGGAAAAGTGACCCCATGCCGAGATCCCTTTGAACCAAGAGCAATGCAATAGATACTCCCCAAACCAGAAGGAGAGGTGTAAGGGTTAGGAACCACGCATGGGGGGATTTATCCCAACGCACGAAGACGCGATCGGCAAGAAACGATGCCAGAAAGGCGATCAGCAGCAGGCGAAGAGGCTCTGAGGGCTGGATGTATACCCCGCAGCAGCCCAGCCAGAGGCGCGGCTCACCGCCCGATGGGTTCGTTCCAAACACGAGGGTCAACCCCGTAAGTAGGATGCCTCCCAATAGCCATAGATAACGGTATTGGCGAAGCCAGTTGAGATTGCTTGGACCCCGTAAAACCAACAACATGACTACGGTTGCAACCACGAACCAACCCGTTTGTCGTGCGCCAAACCCCGGCAGTAATCGCCAGATGAGCATCATCCCCCAGCCCGCCATCATAAAACTCACAGGAAGCAGGTATGGATCTCGCCTCGGCTTGACACAGCGCAGCTGACGGCGCACCAGCCATGCACACGTCAGCCACACTGGCAACACCACAACATGCATCCAGCGCGAGCCAAGCGCCGACCAATCCTGCGCACGAACAACCGGCGAAATTGCCAAGGCGAGAGCAAGCAGGCACAGGTAAACAAAGGCGAGGCCTAGAAGCCAGGCCTCGCGCCGGTTGATTTCTTCGTGAAGTTCAGGGGATGTAAGGGTCAACAAGGAGCGAGAGCCTCTTACGGGTTTCTGAGGGTATCTTCTTGGGATCCGTGATGATTGCGTCCTTGAGCGCCTGCCCGCATGTGCAAGTACGCTCGTCCGGAAGATGGGTTACCAGGTGCGCCAAAGCATTCTTGGCCATGGCTGTATTCGCCATCAAGACACGGACCACCATCTCTACGGTAACCGGGTCCTCAGCAAGATGCCAGACATCATAATCGGTGACGTGTGCCATGACGGTGTAACACATCTCAGCCTCGCGAGCCAGATAGGCTTCTGGCGAGGTGGTCATACCGATGATCGACATGCCCCATGAACGAAAGGTGTTTGATTCAGCGCGCGTGGAGAAGCGGGGACCTTCGATGCTGATAAACGAACCTCCGTGGTGGACTACACCACCGACCGCAGAAACACTCTCTGCCAAGTGAGAAGAGAGATCAGAGCAGAAAGGCTCTGCAACGTTAATGTGTGCTACCAAACCATCACCAAAGAAGGAGCGAGTCCTGCCAAACGTACGGTCAAATAGCTGGTCAGGGATCACCACATCACCCGGCTTATAATCATCACGCAGTGACCCACACGCAGAAACCGAAACAACCCGATCGATTCCAAGCATCTTCAGCGCATAAATATTCGCGCGGTAATTGACCTCGGAAGGGGAAAGTACGTGCCCCTCGCCATGACGTGCGAGAAAGGCAATCCGTTTGCCCTCCAGATCACCGAGCACAACCGGAGAACTTGGCGTGCCAAATGGCGTATCCAGCTCCCTAACCTCGATATTGATTAGACGATCGATACCGTACAGCCCTGAGCCTCCGATCACGCCGAGAATTGGCTCGGATTCCATAGAATGACCTCCGTTCGTGTATTGCGCTATCTTAGCATACGTCCCCAGACTTGTCATGAAACATACGAGCCCCCCTTAGATGACGACATTTTCAGAAAGGGATGCGATCTGGGCATTAATCGTCCTGCTTCGGAAGCCCGGCGACCAGTGTCGTTTGAATTTGACCAAAGGTGATGCGATCCCCATAGGTCAGTACTAAGGGGCCTTCAAGCTCTATGTCATTTACCGTCGTACCATTGCGTGAATCAAGATCTTCAAGCCACCATTGTCCCCCTTGAAAAGATAACCGTGCATGGTAAGCGGATACCGTCTCATGGGTGAACGTAATGGTGTTATCTGCCGCTCGACCGATGAGATTTACTTCCGAGAGGGGGAAAGCACGAGGCGTCGTTTGCTCCTGGAGTAGCTCCAGATGCGCCTCAGGACTTTTCACACTAGATCGAGTAGCCTGTCGAATATCACGCCAAAGCGTCAGTAGGACAATAATGAGGAACGCATACAGAGCCAGCGCTAAGAGTATCCGCAGAGCAACTAAGATCAGGGATGCGCTCATCTTTTAGGATTCAGAATCATTCTTGATCACTTGAGTTGGTTGGTCCCCAGCTGGGCGGGGAGGAAACGGGGGATCATAGGATCTCGTCTCATCGTTAATTATGCGTTCGTCTTCACCATACACCATTTCCACATCGGCGAATCGGATCACATCTCCTGGCATGAGGATATGCTGATTGACTCGACGGTTGTTCACTTTCGTCCCCACCGTCGAACCAAGATCAAAGAGGACAAATCTTCCGTCGCGGACTCGGATTTGCGCGTGTGTGCGAGAGATGCGCGGATTATCAAGGATGATCTGATTATCCAAACGTCTTCCGATATTGATCACGGGGCAATCTAAAATAAAGTGACGATCCCCACCAATCACTAAAAATGCCCCTTCGGGGAGAATCTCCGATTCGGTCTTCGCTTCGTGCGACATAGCGTGTGTGAAATCAAGAGGCCTTTCCGTATGCCATGCAATTACTCGTATATCATGCTCTGGGAGCCTGGGATCGAAAGCAATCGTGATATTCGGCTTATAAGCCACATGAAATTCACGATCACGCGCGGCTTCGAGGATGGCATAAATCAGATCCTCGCGCAGCTCTGGTCCTAGTTTGAATAAGGTGTCACCCTCGTCAGGGTGGATAGTCAAGACAAATTGATCGGGTGCAAAGGTCTTACCCTGATCATCCGACCGCATCGCGTCAATCATGGCGCGAGCGAACTCACCCGCAATCCGTTCAGGGCTTATTGGGGTTCCTAACAGCCGGCTGAGTGAGCCTTCGAACAAATCCTCGAGTTGCCGTTCAAGTCGATGCAAGCGTTTTTTCATACTCCTGCATTATAAGCTGGTGCGGGTTTTCTATAAAGAGCTTTCGACATCCAAGAGTATTCGAACCGGAGCGGGCTATCTCAGGCGGATTCCTCCGAATCACCTTCAAAATCCTCTTCACGTATGATCTTGAGATCGAGAGGGGTCACTTGGTGGCGATCTTTGGACGGACGTGTAGTAGGTCGATATGGAGGCGTGACATCGGGAGGTCCTTCTGGGTCTTCCCCATAGATCAACTCAACCCTTCGAGCAATGGAGATCACATCGCCCGGACGTAGAAGATGGTCAGCCACAAGGTGTCCATTGACCCAGGTCCCTACAGTTGATTGAAGATCGATGATCCGATAGTGACCAGATTCAGCACGTAATTGTGCATGGCGCCGCGAAACGTGGGGGTCGTCGAGAACGAGGTCATTATCAGGAAGGCGACCAATGTTTATAATGGGTCCAAAAAGTGGAAAGTGGCGTTTCCCTTCGACAACAAGAAATGCTCCTGCCACAGGTTGATCATCAATCTCTGCATCGATGGGGATGAGTTTCTTCGTAATTGCTATAGGATCACTGCTATGCCAGGCAATTACACGGATATCACCCCGAGCGAGCGTGGGATCTGTCGCGAGCGTGATATGTGGATCATTTACCAATTTGTAACCGCAAGACTCCAATGCCCTTCGGAGATCGACCGCAAGATCAACCTGAATCTCAGGAGGGGAGCTTCGAAGCTCACCCGTCTCGCGAGGATTGATGCTTAGTGTATATTGATCAGGCGCGTAGCTTTGGCCCTCTCTGTCTACACGTGCGCATTCCAATACCTCTTTTGCCAGACGGCGTGCAACTGAGCTCGTCGAGAAGGTTCGCCAAGGCAAAAGGGATAATTTTTGCCGTATCGCGGACTTAATGGCTTGTTCTAGGTCAGGAAGATGGTCCTTCATGTCTAAAATTATACGTGGTAGTGCAAATGAGACAAGTGGGAATCCGTACTATACTGGTAGTATGACCGGTATCCCATATGAGGAGATCGAGCACACCGCTGATTGGGCAATCCGTGTGCGGGGAAGGGACTTTGCAGAGTTATTGGAGAACGCCGCTCGCGGCATGATTGACCTCGCCGGACTCTCCCCACAACAGTCACCGCCCCATCATTGCACCCTCAAGCTCGATGCAACGGATCGGGAAAGCCTTCTGGTAGCCTGGCTCGAGGAAATCTTGTTCAACATCGAATCACGCCGAAAAACTTTCACTTCCTTCGATCTTCGGATAAGCCATGACATAAATCTAGAAGCCCATTTAACCGAAGTCCCCATCGCCGCAATAAATCGAGAGATCAAAGCCGTAACCTTCCATGACCTCGAGATCAAGCAAACCGCGGATGGCCTCGAAGCAACGATTGTTTTTGATGTATAGGTAGGAGGTGAGTCATGGTCCGTAAACAGGATTTTCGCAAACTCAGTTCCGTGCACTGGGAGCTCCCCACCAGCTATCGAGATCAGATGCGTGTTCCGGTTAGGATTTTTGCAGACGAACATCTGCTTGAAGCTGCACTTGACGACAGATCCATCGAGCAAGCCATCAACGCTTCAACGCTTCCTGGGCTTGTAAGTCATGTCACAGTAATGCCGGATGTCCACCAGGGATACGGCTTTCCCATCGGGGGCGTCGCCGCCACTCGTCTGCCCGACGGGGTCATCTCGCCAGGCGGCATCGGTTATGACATTAACTGCGGTGTCCGGCTAATGGCCAGCCGGATTAACGCCGAAGAAGCTGAGCCATGGCTCGATCAGTTAGCCAGCGCGCTCTACACCGATTGTCCGAGTGGTGTCGGTGTGAAAGGGAAAGTTCGCCTTAGTGCCAAACAGCTTGAGAAAGTGTGTCAATTAGGATCAGAATGGGCACTCAAGAACGGTTTCGCACGCCCGGAAGATCTCCAACGTACCGAGGAAGGAGGCAGAATTAGTGGCGCCGATCCGACCACCGTGAGCGATCGTGCAATGCAGCGTGGTCGTCCTCAATTGGGGACTCTTGGCGCAGGCAATCACTTCATCGAAGTTGATCTCGTCGAGGAGATCTTCCATCCTGAAGCGGCCCGGGCAATGGGGTTGAGCGAAGGCAATCTGGCGCTTCAAATTCACTGCGGTTCACGCGGATTCGGCCACCAGGTGTGTTCGGATTACGTACGAGAACTTCAGGGCGCCGTAAAGCGCTATCAAATCCATCTACCGGATCGAGAATTAGTCTGTGCGCCGTTGAATTCACCGGAGGGACAGCGCTACCTCTCCGCGATGTCATGTGCGGCAAACTATGCATTTGCCAACCGTCAGATCATCGCACACCTCGCGCGTGGCGCTTTTGAAAAAACCCTTGCTGGAAAGGTGAGAGATTGGGATCTGCACCAGGTGTACGACATCGCGCACAACATGGGAAAAATCGAAGAACACATTGTGGATGGAGAGAAGGTGCGTGTCTGCGTACATCGCAAGGGTGCGACACGTGCTTTTGGCCCGGGTTTTGAGGGTTTGCCCGAGGACTATCGCGAGCTTGGCCAGCCTGTGCTTGTCCCGGGTAGTATGGCGACCTTCTCATGGGTCCTGCTCGGTACGCGTGAAAGCATGACACTCTCCTTTGGCTCCTCCTGCCATGGCGCAGGCCGCACGATGAGCCGCAAGAAGGCAAAGCGTACCGTACGTGGGGATCAATTGCGAGCCCATATGGAAGAAGGCGGTATCCGGGTGCGTGCAGGATCGATGCCCGGTCTTGCGGAAGAAGCACCGCAAGCTTATAAAGATGTGGACG
>CAYLOP010000097.1:0-11682 GCA_964385305.1 uncultured Anaerolineaceae bacterium
AAGGGCGATCTCAGGCTGCGCCCGCAATCCTGCGGATTCCAGCGTGTTTACCCAGATGTCCGCTGAACCACCGACAAGCATCAAGAACCCACCTGCAAACAATCTCGCCTGAAGTTGCTGGTTAGATACCGCCCCAACCGTTAGTCGCTGCACGTCAACGCTCAGTAGCATCTCTAAATCATCGAGAAAACAATTAAGGTCTTCATCCTCCATGCCATCTGCGCTGAGGCAGCAAGGCACCCAGGATAGGTCTGTTTTTTCTAAGATGTAGTCGGGAAGACGCGGACAATCACGGCCCATCGAAGGCGTAGATCCCGCCAGCACGATCCATCCCTCTGCTCCAGGGCGTTGCAGCAATGGCAACACCAACTCACCCTCCCTCCAGCAACTGCCACGTCGCCGCATTTAAAAGCGCCGCTGCGTGAGTCAGCGCCCGTTCATCGAAGTCAAAACGAGGGTTATGATGCGCGGCGTCAAGGCCACGTTCGGGATTGTTCGATCCTACAAAAAACATACAACCCGGGATCGCCTCGATAAAAAAAGCCATATCTTCCGATCCCATGGTCTTCTGTTCGGTATCCAGTTTGGTATCGGGAAAAATTCGCATGGTCAGATTCTGTAGCTTCTCAGCTATCGCTGGATCATTTACCAACGGTGGTGTAAGTCGCTTGACACCCACGGACGCGCGGCAACCCATCGCTCCAGCAATCTCCTCCGTGATTTTCTGTACGCGCCCGATAACCTTACCCCTAACTTCAGGGTTGAAGGTACGTATCGTCCCTTTGATAAACACTTTGGGAGGGATAACATTGAACGTCTCTCCCGCCTGAACCTGGGTGATACTGACCACGCCGGTCTCCAAGGGATCAAGATTGCGAGAGACCACTGATTGGAGCGCTGTGATCACATGCGCCGCAGCTAAGACCGGATCTACCGTTTCATGCGGATGGGCTCCGTGCCCACCCTGCCCGATGATCTCAATTTCTAGTATCTCGGCTCCAGCCATCATTGGGCCAGGTGTGATTCCTATCCATCCTATTGGTTTCTCATTCCAGAGATGAAAAGCTAAAGAGAAATCCGGCTCTGGATCAAGGAGCGCGCCCTCCTCGATCATACGTTCCGCACCTCCTAAACCCTCTTCTGCGGGCTGGAACACGAACTTCACGGCTCCAGGCAATTCCTGGCGATGCGCATTGAGAAGCCGCGCCACTGCCATGCCAACTGCTGTATGCCCATCATGCCCACAGGCATGCATGATTCCCGGGTGAAGCGATGCGTAGGGTGCGCCGGTCTCCTCATGAATCGGTAGCGCATCCATATCAAAACGCAGAAGGACCGTCGGCCCTGGGCTGCAGCCTTCCAACAATCCGACTACACCTGTCTCGGCTACGCCCGTCCTTACATTGAACCCAAGATCAGTCAGGTAATCGGCAACGATGCCAGCTGTCCGATGCTCAACAAAACCTAATTCCGGGTAGCGGTGGAAATCTCTTCGTTGAGCAATGAGATCGTCGGAGAGCGCTTCAGTCTCCTTTAATATTTTGTCTATCTGCATCTCCAGCCCCCTATCTTCTTAAATCGATGCGTCGAAATTGTTCGATATAACGCGGCGCATCAGGGGAACTTTCAGGATCCAACATACGACCTTGCAGGCGTTTGTGCAAACGTTCGACGTCACGAATTTGGCTTGCGTGTTTCATCAGCGCCTGAACTTTTCTTTCGAAATATTCCGTCACATCGATACGTGTATCGGCGGTGGTCGCATTCGTGATGTAGACCTGCTCAACCTTATGCGGCTGCAGTTTTTCCTCCTCGAGCAGTTCAGGGAAGAAAAGCGCAGAGCCCGCCGCAGGAAAAATGGCTGCGAGTGTAGCTTCTCCAGCCGCGCGATGATCGGTGTGATTGATGTAGGTATCCGTAGGAAAATAATTCGTGGGATCAGAGGTGATGACGATATGCGGACGCGCTTGTCGAATCACCCTCACGATACCTTTGCGGAGTGCCAGGTCCGGTACAAGATACCCATCCGGATAGTTCAAAAAACGGACATCTTCAACCCCAAGCACCTTTGCGGCCGCCATTTGCTCGTCAACCCTGCGGCGGCCAAGCTCCTCAGGGTCGATATCCCGTCGATCGGTACCACGCTCGCCACGGGTCAGCAGACAGTACGTGACAACGCTCCCCGTGCTGGTCCAGCGTGCGATCGTCCCGCCGCAAGAAAATTCCGGATCATCAGGGTGCGCAAGCACGACTAAGACCCGGCAAGATTCACTCTCAGGCAAGGTATTCCTACCCTTTCGCGTCGTTTAGGATTCTCGACAATCGCGCCCCCCATTGCTGTCTTGATCGCAGGGGGAATTTGCCTTTTTCTTAAGCGCTTTAAGCTCTTCGCTGGGTTCGATCTCGTCCTTAAAGATCTCAACTTTACGGCCATCTCCCAACTGAACGATCACGGAACCCTTTAGCGGGAAGACATCGACCACTTTCCCCTCACCATGGGTTGTGCTTACCAGTTTTTTCCGTTTAGGCAAATGCTTGCGCGCCTCAATATATTGCTCGTATTCGTAGATCAGGCAGCATCGCAGGCGCCCACATAGACCAGTGATCTCCTGTGGGTTCAGCGAGATGCCTTGCACCTTGGCCATACGGATTGAGATCGGACTGAATTCATTAAGGAACCTGGAACAGCAGCGGATTTCTAACCCGCATGCCCCCATCCCTCCTGTAATCTTGGCGACATCCCGCGGACCGATCTGCCGAAACTCCAAGCGGGTTTGACGATGGACTTGGTGTAGGCGTTTTTTAAGATCGCTCAGATCGATCTTCTCATCCCCCTCAACATGATAAATAATCGTCAGACAGGAGCCGTCATAGGAAAATTCCACCTTGGGGATCTTAATGCCTTTCAGGCCGATCTCTGCGGCGATTTCACGGCACTCAATTGTCACTTCCAATTCTTTGCGAAGCCACAAACGCCGCATTACAAGTTCCTGGGGAGTTGCCCTGCGTTCGATCTGTTTCCAAGAACCATCTGGCGGAGCAGGGGGATCCTCAATAAAATGCACAATCTGTCCCAACTCGCGACCTCGGCTCGTTGAAACCATCACGAAATCCCCGGTCATCAAATCCGGTGTGTTTCTCGCATTAAAATGGTAGAGCTTTCCGAAAGGCTGAAAGCGTATGCCAACGATCTTGTCTTCAGCGGATTTACTCATGTTCGCCCACCTACTTAGAACAGGACTTCGCAGTATTCCTTATCTATTGACTATCCTAACGCGAATAGTACAGGAACGCAAAACGTATTACCCGTAAACCGCACGCCCCCTTTTCACACCCTTAAAGGACATTTACGACGATGCTCCCCCCACCGTCGTAAATGTATCATCCCGTTATAAGTACTTAGTCGATCGTCTCGATCTTGATATCTGCTGTTCGAGAAGAAGCCTGCAAACTTACCTTGGCCGCGATTTGTTCAGCCACGGATATCAAAGCCTGCGTTACCTGTGCTTCAGGATGTTCTAAGACAATTGGCTGGCCGTTATCACCACTTACCCTGACAGAGGGATCAAGCGGAATGGAACCGAGAAAAGGAACGCCCGCCTCGTGCGCCATTGCCTCCCCGCCGCCCTGTCCGAAGACATCCATGCGGGTGCCATCGGGTAGCTCCAGGAAACTCATGTTTTCTACAACGCCCAAGATCGGAACATCCATCTTACGGAACATTTCCAAGCCGCGACGGGCATCTTCAAGTGAGACCTCTTGCGGAAGCGTCACGATCACGCCGCCGGATAGCGGCATCGTCTGGACCAGGCTGAGCTGGGCATCTCCCGTCCCAGGCGGCAGGTCGATAATCAAATAATCGAGTTCCCCCCAGGCCACATCGGCGATGAACTGCTTGATAGCGCCGTGAAGCATTGGACCTCGCCAAATCAGCGGCTGTCCTTTCGGGACCATAAAGCCGATCGACATCACCTTCACGCCATACGCCTCGGCCGGAATCATCTTATCGCCTTGCGGCGGCGGCATCCGATCCGCACCAATCATGGTCGGGACATTTGGGCCATAGATGTCGGCATCCAGAATGCCAACGCGAGCGCCCATTTTCGCCAGCGCCACAGCCACATTGACAGCTACCGTGGATTTTCCGACGCCCCCCTTCCCGGAGGCGATTGCGATCGCGTTTCGAATCGGCAGCTTCACGAGATCTCGAGTGCGCCCATCCGAGGGCACATTGGCCGTAAGCCGGATCTCGACTTCTCGTACGCCAGCCACCTTCTCGACAGCTTCACGTGCAGCCTGCTTGATTTGCTCTCGCATCGGACAGGCAGGCGTGGTCAGTTCGATGGCAAAAGAAACCACCCCGTTTTCAACACTGAGATCCTTGATCATCCCCAAACTGACAAGGTCCTTATGCAGTTCAGGGTCATTCACTTTTTTGAGAGCAGCCAAGACATCCTTTTCGCTCACATTCGATCCTTGACTACCCATGCTTTCCTCCACTCAACGATATATCGCGTATGTTCATATCCTTGGGATCCTTTTCTAAATACTCGGCCACGTCGGCGCGGGCCTCTTCAAAGAGGCTGATCAATTCCGAATCCTCTCCACGAAACCGACGTACTGAGTGCGTGGCACACAATGTACAACCACGCAACGCCCGATAAGAATGTGTGTGACATGTCAGACAGCCGCTCAATCGAACAATGAGCAGACTAAAAGCAAGTTGATCGAGGGATGTTGGAGGCAACGAGCGTACATGGTCTACCAGCCCGCTCCACAGTTCTCCTCGAAGGTTGCGAAGCTGAGGCGTCACACGCATTGGATAAAGGATCTCTGTATCACTCTGATACACGGCTTCTCCGAATGTTCTCCTCACCCAGGTGAGCGAACCACGTCGGCCATGGTCTTTATTTGTTTTTCGCTGCCGCCTTGGCCGCTCTAGCTGCTTCCTCTTGTTGGTAATTGTTTGGTCGTATCGACGCGTAATAGCTTAAAGGTTTGGATAATTTTTCCTTGTTATAGATATGGCTCTCAAATCGATTATACGACGCCAATTCGTAGTCGTGGTCCATCTTAATAGCGTCGAATGGACAGAATTCAGCACACAACCCGCAATTCATGCAGATATCGATGTCAATAAAAAAATCTGTTGGTGCTGGGATCGGCTTGCCCGTCTCAGGGTCCGATGAGCGGATAATCCATATGCATTGCGGCGGACATACTTTTGCACAAATACCGCATGATGTGCAACGATCGATCCGCTCGCCGTCCTCTCCTTCCTCATAGATCAGGAATGGAATGAACCGGAATTCCTCGGGAACCGGTAACTTCTCCTCCGGGTATTGAACCGTGAAGACACCCCGCGCCTTTGAGCTCTGCCTAACGGCCATAGCCTCATCGTTGTAGTAACGTCGGCCCAACCAACGAATATCCTCGACATAGGTCATGAGGAAATGCTTGAGTGTGACGAAAAGCCCCTTTACGAGCCCATTTCCGTACATCTCTCTACAAGCTCCTTCGGCTGGATGTTTAACGATCCACTTCGCCCAACACGATATCAATTGACCCGAGTATGCCCACAACATCTGCCACTTTATGACCCTTACACATTTCGCCCAAGGCGGTAAGGTTGATGAACGATGGCGCACGGACGTGATACCGCCATGGGTTGGGCTTGCCATTGGAAACGATGTAGAATCCCAACTCCCCCTTGGGATTCTCGACTCTGCCGTACGCCTCACCCGCCGGGACGCGGACCTGGTATTTGGGTTTCCCCGTCATGATCTCACCTTCGGGTATGTCGCGTAGGACCTGTTGCAGGATACGCAGGCTTTGCCACATCTCGTCGATTCGAATCAAATAACGGTCGTAGATATCGCCGTTGTGGCGCAAAGCGACGTCGAAATCGAAGCGCTCATAGATCGAGTACGGGTCTGCTTTGCGAACATCGTATGGTACGCCCGAGGCACGCAGCACGGGACCCGCCGCGCTGAACGCCAGAGCTTGCTCCGCAGTAAGAACGCCGATGCCAATCCCACGCGCCCGGACGATCTCATTATCGGTAAGGTACGTGTTGAGTTCTTCAATCTTACGTGGCAAACGCTCCTCAACCAGATCGCGGATCTTATCCAAGACACCCACGGGAAGATCGCGCACCACGCCCCCGAAGCGGAAATAATTGCACATCATGCGCGATCCCGAGACCGCTTCAAAGATGTCCAATATGAGCTCACGCTCGTTGAGGGCGTAGAGGGATGGTGTGAAATATGCACCAAGGTCGTTGAGCAGGAATCCAATCGCAATGAAGTGGTTCACGATTCTGGTGAGCTCAGCCATCATCACACGGATGTACTCAGCTCTCTCAGGCGGTGCTATCCCCATCAACTTTTCTACCGCGAGTGCATAGCCGAAATTGTTGCTCATCGAGCAAAAATAATCGAGGCGATCGGTGAAGGGCATGTTCATGATGTACGTATTTCGCTCACCGATCTTCTCATGGTTGCGATGCAGGTAGCCCATCACAGGTTTGAGATCAACGATCGTCTCGCCCTCGAGCGTGACGACCATGCGGAAGACGCCGTGAGTCGAGGGATGCTGGGGTCCCAAGTTGACGACGATCTTGTCGGTTTTGAGTTCCTGATCCACAGCGCCATTTGGTTCACGCACGCGACCTAACGCGGCATACAGGCTTGTATCGCCTTCCGGCACCCAACCTTCTGTGGTGAACTCAGATGGGTATTGAACGTTCTTCCCGTACGGGAGGCTCTCTTCGATAAGCCGCGCCTCCCCACTTGGCCAGCGGCTGTTGAAGGGCTTCCCTTCCTCTTCATAGTAGGCTTCTTTCCAATCTTTACGAAGCGGATGCCCGTGGAAACCCTCCCACATTAGGATCCGCTTTAGGTAGGGATGCCCTTCAAAACGAATTCCCAGCAGGTCCCATGCCTCCCGCTCTTGAAAATCCGCCCCCGGGTATACGCTTACCAGGGAAGGCACAAGAGCATCTTTGCGGGGCACTTGCGACTTGAAAACCAGTGCCGGCCCCCCTGATGATCGATAAGCGTGACAAACGACTTCCATCTTGTCTTCCGGCATGTAGTCTACGCCCGTGACGGAGGCAAGATAGTCATACCCCATCTCATCTCGAATGGCGGTTGCGAACGCAAGTAACTTTTCCGGCGAAACGATGAAGCCCTCATACCCCGATCGCTCATCTTGGCTCACGCCTTCTGGAAAACGTGACGCGATTGTTTCGAGAACCTTCGAATGAATTTCCATCCTATATGTTTACCCCTGATCAGAGATTATTCTCTTGTGACGTGACAGGATCTTCAGCCGCTTCCATCTCTACTGCATCCTTGTTGATGATCGGCAGATCTCTTAAATCAACGAGATCCGGGCCCAGAACGGGAATGGGGATTGGCTCGGAGGCTTCTTTTTTATACCAACGGACTTTGCGGATGGATTGTTTGTCGATCTTCTTCTGCAGCGTGATCAACCCATTGAGGAGCGCTTGAGGAGTCGGGGGGCAACCTGGCACATACACGTCGACCGGGATAAATTTGTCCACACCTGAAACCACGTTATAGCCTTCTTTGAATGGACCACCCCCGGAGGCGCAGGCGCCCATCGCAAGAACGTACTTCGGCTCAGGCATCTGGTTGTACAGTCGGACAATCTGGGGGATCATCTTCTTCGTCACCGTACCAGAGACGATCATTAAGTCACTCTGACGTGGGCTTGGTCGCATGACCTCCATGCCAAAGCGGGCGAAGTCATAGCGGCTGGCAGCCACGCAAATCATTTCAATCGCACAACATGCCAGGCCGAACATCATCGGCCACACCGAGTTGCGCCTACCCCAGTTGTAAATCCGATCAAGGCTCGTTATCGCGACTTGTCCACCTAATCCTTCAGGAACATTAAACGCAGGATCTTCTCGCGCACCACTCATCCATCCCTCCGCGAAAAGGAGCCTGGCGCCCATACGCCGTCAGGCCCCCACATATTGATCTACCCCCATTATCAAAAAATTATACTTGGCGGATGGGGTATGTCAAGGAAACTGATTTTTTTCGAATTCTTTCTTAAAAATTAACTACCGAAGATGATCGAATTCTTCCAATGATCGAGGGTTAGCGAACAACCCAAGAGACCACTGTATGACATCCAAGTGGCATTCATCCTCGCGCTTATTGGGCTTGTGTTCAGCTTCCACGCAGAAACGAGATCACCATTCCGAAGGCTCCCACGACCAGCAAACCGAGAATGGCTAGAATGGGAGGCACACCGCGAGGTTCTAAGGCTTCTTCCGGTTCGAATGTCGGCTGGATCACGGGTGCTGCGGGTGTAAATGTGGGCAGGCGTGTGGGCGGCGCTTCTCCGAGGTTGAACTGCGCGGCCAGTGTCGGGTCAATGGTCGCTGTGACGCGCGGTGTAGGCGTCGGAGGAATCTCGACTACCGGCAGCATTTCAGTCGATTCGAGTACGACAAAAGAGGCATACACCCACGCAATGTTGTCAGGAACACCAGGATACACGATCTGGATCCAATCCCCGCCGGGAGAGCGTCCCAGTGCTGGCGCTTGCTGCCCTGCGATCAGCACCCCCACCTGGTCGTAGTGCAAGCCGGGGCCAAGACGCACATTCACCTGATCAGGGACGATGATCATCGGACCTTGAGGTGTACCTGTCACGGTCACGACAGCCTGTACTTCAGGCGTCGAGGCGTTCACGCTTCCTGTACTCGCGAAGAGAGCAAAAAACAAAATCACTACCGACAGCCATGACAGATGCCGCATTCACATCTCCTTATTGCTATCCTGGTTCCGCCGCATTATACTACACACATTCAATCGTACGACGATACCCCTAAGTGATGGCAGGTGTCATGGATCAGCGCACCTTTCATGGTCCGATCAGCCCCGATGATTTCGCCCATGCCTTGATTGCAGCATTTGATCAGGGCAATTTAAATACCCGCAAAGTCGGTCACGGGAATCAATGCATGGTTCAAATCGCCAGCCCACCCCATCCAATCTCAGGCGGTCGCACTGCCCTCGCCGTACACCTTTCTAAGGTTGAGGATGGTGTACATGTGAGCGTCGGCCAGCAGCAGTGGACAGGCGTAGCAGCCAGTCTGGGCCTCACCGCCCTAATGGCTATGCGCAACCCGTTCTCCCTCATGACCCGCCTGGACGACGTGGCACAGGATGTTGCTTCGATCCAACTTATCGCCAATATCTGGGATACGATCGAGCGCGCAGCTGACACGCTTGGGGCATCCTACCAGATCTCGGAGCGCCTGCGCCGGCTTACCTGCGAATACTGCAGCACAGCCAATCAGGTCGGCGCACCGCATTGTGTGGCATGCGGCGCACCCATGGGCCCATCCCAGCCAATCGCATGTCCTAAGTGCGGACACGTCACCAGCGCAGATGCAAAGCTTTGTCCCGAATGCGGGTCTCCGCTCTAACCCACCGCAGTTCAAACCTTGCCGTGTTCTCAACCGTCCATGGGCGACCTTGGGCAGTCTTGTTGATCGCTTATTCCACCTCGTAGCTTGTGTCATCTTCCAGGTGGAGATAAGTGCTGTTCCCGTCTACCTCCATGTTCACCACCCCTACCTCCACACCGTCAACGAACACGCTGCCCTCCTTTGTGCCATCCGTCTGGAACACCATGTGAATCTCATACCCCCCACCCTGACTCACCATCAGCATCTCGCCACCGTTTACCCTGCTCATGTCATCCCAGGATGTCCATTCAAGCTCGACATCGAAGGTTAGGGTGCCCAAGGTGGGATGTTCGAAGCTCAGCACCCCTTCTCCGGTCATGATGCCAAATTCCGGTTTCCCACCCGGTTCGGGCAGGTGGAACGTGCGCGTTTCCTCAATGGTGCCGGTCAAATCCCCGGCGAACTCAGCGACAATGTCCATCGAACCAAGGCGGCTTCCTTCTTCCGGCGGACGGGATGCAAACCAGTTCTCCTTGGCCGAACGTTCGAAGGCGTCTAAGACAACTTGGGGCACCCCCATTGTGCCTAACTGATCCTCCACCGATCCGGCGATGATCGCCTCCAAATCGCTGGAGATTGTCCACAGATGGTAATCCATCAACGAATCCATCGGCGCCTGTAAGGATGCAAGTTCATCCCAAAGGGCTTCATTCCATCCTTCGGGCGTCGCCAGGCGGGTATCACCCGGGACAAGCGCCTCGCGCATGATCTCTTCCAATCCAGGCTCCCCTTCCACACTCCCGGTTAGTGTTGAAAAATCGATCACAGACACCGTCTCCTCAACAAGCGTATCCCCCGTGATAGGTTCACCCAATTCACTGCTGAAGCGCACGACCGGCGAGGCGCCTGCTGCACAAGCCCCCGCTGGTGCGGGAATATAGCCGCTAGCATCGAGGGGAGCAAGGAACCCGTCGGGGACCCCATAATCGCCAGAGCCCTGCTGGGAACGCATGGCCGCTAGGTGTGCGTATCCGACTACAGACATCCCACCCGTGCGCGCCGCGCTTGGCGGTTGGAAGCTCGCTATTCCGGTTACGCTCTCATCGTAGTAGGCCTGGATCGCGCTCAGATCGGAGATCACATTGACGGCGATACGCGCCACATGCGTCTCGGGCGGTGCGGATCCACTTTGCGGTTCAACACCAGCATGGGTAGCACCGGTGTCCGCTGCCTGTTGCTTGGAGAACGGCCACGCAAATTGTGATCCTGTACACCAAGGCGGAAGCGGCCACGGACCCTGCGGCGGACATAAATTCAAAACCGCTGCCACCGCACACCCAACGATTAAGATTGCAATAATGATCCCCAGAACACTCACTGTTCTACGCATGAGCTTACCCTCCCAAATTGTGAAACGGTAACAAGCATCCGTCGAGAGACAAAACTGCGGCCCGGATCCTTCACTCCAGGCCGAAATATTATTGTTTGTTTAGTCGAACAATGCTATAGGAATGTTGTCTGCTACGCTTCCAGGAGAGTCCATGTAAACGCTCAAAACACCGTTCCGCTGCCTACATCACACAGTTGCTATAGTCGCCTTGGCCACCTCCGCGCCGCGCGCCAGCGCTCTCAGATTCCCGTCCAGGAGATTGCGATGATGTGCGGGAATATGGCGTTTGAGCGATTCGCCGACCGCTTCGATGGAGAGAATGCCGAGCTTTTCGAGCATGGCGCCCAGCAGGATCAGGTTCGACAGACGCTTCTCTCCCATCTCCTCCGCAAGATCGTTCGCCGGCACGAGAACAACCTTGATATCCTCGCGTGTGGGATTGCGGTCCACCAGCGAGGTGTTCACAACGAGCACGCCGCCGGGTTTCACAAGCGGCTCATACTTTTCCAGGGAGGGGATGTTCATGGCGATCACAGCGGTCGGGTTCTTGATGACGGGCGAGCCGATCTCGTCATCGCTGATGATCACGATGCAGTGCGCCGTTCCGCCGCGCATCTCCGGTCCATACGAAGGGTACCAGGTCACCTGGTAATCGTTTTCCATCGCCGTGTAGGAAAGCAGCTGTCCAGCAAAGAGCGCCCCCTGACCGCCAAAACCAGATATGATGATCTCTGTCTGCACGTTAGCCTTCCTTCTCCGCTGTGGCTTTGCCGATCTCCGCGATCACTTTGTAATCGCCAAGCGGGAAAACGGGGACCATCTTTTCCTCAATCCACTT
>CAYLOP010000098.1:0-11631 GCA_964385305.1 uncultured Anaerolineaceae bacterium
CATCGCATAATCCATCACACATTTTGATCGTCGGCGCTCGATTCTAATAATGGAGGGTCAGGATATGACACATATCATCACGAGTTTGTGCCTGCGCGACTCCGGATGCGTCGATGTTTGTCCGGTGGAGTGCATTGTCCCGGGAAAACCCATTAATCAATGGCCGTGGTATTACATCGATCCGGACACATGCATCGATTGTGGGGCTTGTATCCCGGAATGCCCCTATGAGGCGATTTTCACCGAGGAGGACGTGCCCTCAGACTTCACAGCCAGCGGAGGCGAATATCAGAGCCAACCTGCCGGCATGCCGGGTTTCGACACGGTGTACGACGGTGAGAATCACCTGGCCGAGCCGGTTCACCTGGAGCACACGCGCATTCTGGAAGCGGATGAGGTTGTCGACCTCACCCCAGATATTAAACCGAACTATGATTATTTCTCGAAGGGTCCAGGCTACAGCGCTCTGGATGAATGAAGGCGCGTGAAGCAATGACATGGAGGGAGCCTTCGGGCTCCCTCTTTCATTCGCAGCAGCAAACTGCCCCCTCTTCACGCTCGACCTGACAGGCTCGTGGGGGCTCAACCAAAGATTAGATCGATGAGGAGGGGGTTATGAATGAATCCACTCGAAGGGAACGCGACTCCTTAGGGGAAGTCATCGTTCCATCCACTGCCCTGTATGGAGCGCAAACGCAGCGCGCGGTCGAGAACTTCCCTGTTTCCGGCTTGCGACCATGGCGGGCGTTCATTTGGGCGATGGCGGTGATCAAACGTGCGGCTGCCGAGGTCAATCGTGATCTCGAACTCCTCGACGACGACCTTGCATCCGCCATCGCTCAGGCCGCACAAGAAGTCATCGAGGGGAAGTGGGACGAGCATTTTGTCGTCGATCCCTTTCAAGCTGGTGCGGGAACTAGCCATCATATGAACACGAATGAGGTGATCGCCAACAGAGCCACACAGATCTTGGGTGGCGAGCTTGGGGAGTACCTCGTACATCCCAATGACCATGTCAACATGGCGCAATCCACAAACGATACCATTCCCACCGCGATACGCCTGGGATGCCTATGGCGGCTGGACGAATTAATGGACTCGATTGCAGACTTGGTTCAAGCGTTGGAGGAAAAAGCGCGCGCCTTCGATGATGTACTCAAGTCCGGCCGCACACATCTCCAAGACGCCGTCCCGATGCGCTTAGGGCAGGAATTTGGCGCGTATGCAAGGGCAGTCGAGCGAGACGGGGAGAGGATCCAGCGCGCTGCTGAAGGTTTGCGACGCCTGGGGATCGGCGGCACGGCGATCGGCACCGGATTGAACGCTCACCCGGATTATCACAGACGGATGGTGCGGCGGTTGCAAGAGCTTTCAGGGATCGTTCTTTATGAATCCGACAACCTGTTTGAGAGCATGCAATCGATGGCGGATGTCGCGGATTTTTCTGCAGCGCTTCGCACATTGGCAACTACACTTACTCGCATCGCGAATGACTTGCGCTTGCTCGCTTCCGGTCCGGCCACCGGATTGAATGAGATCCGTTTGCCGGTGGTGCAGCCTGGTTCAAGCATTATGCCGGGCAAAGTCAATCCGGTCCTTGCTGAGATGCTCAATATGGCGATGGTTCATGTGATGGGCTGCGATTTGACGGTTTCTTTGGCGGCGCAGGCAGGACAGCTTGAACTCAATGTGATGATGCCCATCATCGCGCATAACTTATTTGAGATGATGCAAGTGATGATCGGCGCGCTAAATGCTTTCACGGACCGATGTGTGAAAGGCATCGAAGCCAACCCCGAACGTGCATACGGCTGGCTTGAGCATAACGCCATTATCGTCACCGTGCTTAATCCGCTCATTGGCTACACGGCAGGCGCCGAATTGGTGAAGGAGGCGATGGCGAGGGATGTATCCATTCGTGATCTAGCCATGGAGTACGCTAAAGCGGGGCGCTTGCAGCATCGAGAGCTTTCACGCCCTGTGACCGAGTCGGAGGTTCGGTCGGCCTTGGATGATCTACGACGGTTAACCGAGGCGGGTATAGCACGCTGAGGTTGTGCGGTGAGATTATAATCTGACCTATGGGATTCCCGACGTCTATTTGTATGCGATCGAGAGATATGGAGAGGATGCTCGAGCATGTGCGATCCGCACAGCCGCATGAGGCTTGCGGTCTCCTGGTTGGTATAGCGGAGACTGTACATCAGGTTATTCCCGTCGCCAATACTATGCACAGCGCAGTGCGTTTCAAGATGGACCCGCGCGCGCAGGTTGAGGCCATGATGAAGATCGAGGATGATGGGCACCAATTGGTCGGCATTTACCACTCCCATCCGAAAGGACCAGCAGGACCCTCCGCGCTAGATCGGTCGGAAGCGGCATATCCCAAGGCCGCATACCTCATCTTCTCACCACAGCGTGGGGAGTGGGAGTGTCATGCATTTGCGATGCTCCCAGATGGCCCCAGAGAAATTCCCCTCTTTCTCGAAGGGGACGAAACTCCTGACTCGCGACGGGGTTTTCCGGAGTGAGGGGCACGCCTCACTAGAGGAATAACTCGGCATGACTTTTACAACGATATTCATCGCTCTGGTTTGCGCTTACCTGCTGGGTTCATTGCCCGTTGGCTTGTTTGTAGTGAAAATCGTCCGGGGGCGGGATATTCGATATTGGTTTAGCGGCAGGACCGGTGGGACGAATGTGATGCGCATGGCGGGCATTTGGGCGGGACTGATTACCATGGCGGGAGATCTGCTTAAAGCGCTGGGCGCCGTTCTACTCGCGGATGTCTTAACCGATGGCAATGCCTGGGTGAAGGTTGGTGCCGGCCTGCTCTCGATCGTTGGGCATAATTATTCGGTCTTTCTACTCGAGAGGAAGGATGGAAAAATCGTATTAAGAGGGGGCGCTGGCGGCGTGTGTACATTGGGAGCATCTGGAGGGCTTTGGATACCGTCGCTCTTGATCATCCTGCCCACCAGCCTAGGGGTCTTATTCGGTGTTGGCTATGCCTCCGTTGCCACCATGAGCATCGCCTTCATGGCGTTTGTGATTTTCCTCGTGCGCGCCATTCTCGGATTGGGGTCATGGGTTTATGTGCTCTTTGGTGTGTTAGCTGAAGCGATCCTCATGTGGGCGCTGCGCCCTAACATCCGGCGTCTCCTGAAGGGAGAAGAGCGTATCGTGGGCTGGCGTGCTCGCCGAGCGAGGATAAGTGAAACCAAGAGTAATGCCGAAAATGCAGTCATGAACGAGTAAACGCCAGCTTCCGAAGAAACCAGGCAGCCGGGATTTGCGGTACCGTAAGTGGATCGCTCCGGCTTTTTTTATTTGTGTTCAGGTCATGTAAGGAAAATCGCGAGCAGGGCGATGAGCGCCACGCCGCTAAGCTCTAGCACCCGTAACCGGTCCAACTCGCCTGTAGGGTGTGCCATGGCGATGCCGTTGCCAAGATAGACGATCAATCCGAGTAAGAGTGCGCTTCGCAGGGGTTGGATGGGCCAATAATGCAGTCCCCAGGCGATTTGGGCTGTCACACCGCTGATGGCAATCGTATACCCGGCAGCACTACTTCCCATCCCTGCTAAACGTAGCAGCCGCCAAGAGACGGCTGCACTTGCTAGCAGCACAAGGGGGATGGAATAAATCGCCCGTAAGGCCATGGCTTCAATCGCGAAAAATGCACCAACAAGTAGCATGTAGGCGAGCGCAGTGAGCGTCAACGCTGCGCGGTCAAATCTGGGGTCCTCTCTATCCAGCACGATGAACTCCGCGAAAAGCACTGCGATGAGCACAGCCGCAGTCAGCAGCAATCCAACCCACAACGCCAAACCTTGCGGGATACGCGTGAGGATGGCGCCAGCACCCACCGCTGCTAGTCCGGGGACAACCCAGTGTTCGGGAAGCGGTTTGCTCACCTCAATCTTAGGGTGTGCTCGCAGGAGCCAATCTGATCCCGCGGCCGCCAGTGCGGCAGCAAGCGAGAGCATGATGGAGTTTGTGTTGAACTCTATGCGGATGAGAAGGCCTAGCACATACAGCTCGGTCTCAATGGATGGAAGTGTGACAATGCGGATTAACGTATAGGTCACAAGCACGAGCGCTGTGAGAGAGCTTATGCGATCGCGATCGGGGAAGGGAAGGTCAACATCCACAAGCGCATTCTAGCATTCGTTATCCTCACTGTCTACGCCGGAGGATAGGCTTCTTCGCGTGAGAATTGTATAATGGTCCCCTATGATTGTCTTGGCGGTCTTGCTTGGATGGATCCTTGCCGCGATTCTCAACACCTTGGCGGATAGTTTGCCGTATAAGCGACGGCCAGCCTTACCAGTCTGCCAGGCATGTGGTGCACCCCGTCCGGCTCACACCTGGCTGAGCATCATAGCCATCCTTGCTCGCTCACATCGCTGCGACTACTGTGACATGACCCAGAGCTGGCGAAATCCAATTGTCGAACTCCTCATGATGGTTGGGACCGCTCTCCTCTATTTAAAGGATCCTGATCCTGTTATATTCTGGACGTCGGTCGTGGCGGGTTTTATCTTCTTTTTAATTGTGATCATCGATCTTGAACATCGTCTTATTCTCCATGTGGTTAGCATTCCCGCTGCATTGATCTTGGGTTTTCTGAATTTGTCCTTTCTCCAACGTGGCGTTCTCCAAATTCTCTGGGGTGGGATTATTGGTGTGGGAATCTTCCTGGTTTTTTATCTCCTCGGTGAGAAGTTTGCAATGTGGATGCGACGCAGACGGGGCGAAGAGGCGGATGAGATCGCGTTGGGTTTTGGGGACGTGATGTTATCTGGCGTAATCGGTTTTACGCTTGGTTGGCCAGGTGTTATTGTGGCGCTGTTCTTGGGCATTCTCGCTGCGGGTGAATTCAGCCTGGTGTATATTCTTTTTCTGATCTCAAGGCGACGCTATCGGGCTTTCACACCCATCCCCTATGGACCCTTCCTGGTGCTGGGGGCTGGTATCGTTTATTACGGCGGGCAAGCGGCAATAGATTGCATCTTTCCCTTTGGACCCCTCTACCTTCTGGCAGGGCTGACCGTTTTCTTTGCAGGTCGTTATCTCTATGATCGTGTTTATGGGCGATAAGCGAGCTCGTTATCCATCCCAAATGTTCCCATTTTGTTACAATTGCGTTCTGAGAACGCGACAAGTGACGGCGATGGTTCCTCTGTACTAGAACAGCCCGCCTTCGTGAGACATATAATAGTATCTGAGTTGAAACGACCCGTATATCTGCCCAAAGTGGGGAATGGGTTCTATGCGCGGGATGATCATGAAGAGAGAACCAATACGGAAGACCAAGCGAAGATCAATCGGGCAAAGTATTGTTGAATTTACGATACTCTTGCCGCTTTTACTGCTACTCATATCGGGTTTAGTTGAGTTTGGATTCATGCTCAACCAATATCTTGATCTCGGCGATGCTGCCCGGGAAGCCGCTCGCTTTGCGGCTGACGACGATCCCATCCGGAATGAGACTGGAACGTACATCGGTTTCAACTCGGCCTACTACACGCGCGCGCAGACGGTGGCGTTGGATTCCATTGATATTGGATCTGGCGGACAAATCGAGCTCGATGAGTCTTCCGACGACGTTGTGATCTCGAATTTTGCGGTGCTCGATGGCGTCGTATCAGTGCGTTTCCCGACGGCCTGGGGTGAGGACGGTATTTCGCTCTATAACAACCATGTGTCAAAATTTTCAACAACGTATATCAATAGCTTACTCGATCCAGGTGCGCCGAATGCGGGGCTCGTCTTGGTTGAGGTTTATTATGATTACGATATGTTGTTGGCGCTCCCCTGGATAACGCCATTCGTGCCGAATCCTGTCACTCTGCACGCATACAGCATCATGCCGAATGCAAATGTAGAACCGACGCCAACGCCATGAGAGGACTTATGCGCAGCAAGCGACTCCAACGTGGGCAAGCGATGGTCTTGATCGCCCTGGCATTCATCGGCCTGGCAGCGTTTATCGGTTTGGCTGTTGACGCTGGGATCCTCTTCATCCAAATTGGACATTTGCGTAGGGCAGCGGATGCTGCCTCCCTCGCAGCAGCGAACCAGTTCCGGGAGGGGCGGGAGTTAGATCAAATCAATGCCTCGGCGGAGGAGTTCATCCGATTAAACGGCCTCGACTCGGCTAGCGCGGATACCTTCGTATGTGATCTTGAAAATCCTGGCTCGGTATATGATGATGAGACATTATGCCCAGGAGGCGTGAACCCTCCTGCGCCAGGAACGCCCCCCCGCAAGTTCGTTCGTGTGGATGCCAGTATGCCCGTGGACTTCGCATTCTTACCGATCATTGGCTGGCGCCACATCGAAATCAACGCCAACGCGGTTTCCGAAACCGCCTCTGTGGATCTAGTCCTGGCCATCGACACCTCGCCGTCCATGGGTTTTAACGCCTCCTGTACGGATGATGATGACGACGACGGCGATGGGCATAAAGACGATTGTACGGATGTCGATGGTGCGCTCGAGCCCCAATTTGGGGATACGCCGGACGACTATTACTCGGATCCTGCGATCTGCAACCCTCCAGGGATGTGCCATCCCTTTGAGGAAGTTCGCGACGCAGCGCTACAACTGGTCACCCGGATGTACTTTCCCTACGATCGCATGGCGGTCGTGACTTTCGACCAATATTCCAGTGTCAAACTCGATCTATCCGCTGACCGAGTCGCAGTCATCAACGCCATCAACGCCTTGCAGATTTCCAGCGATCCGCCGATTGGACCCCCTCCATGCGACGGTCTCCCGACGGACCCAACTGGATGCACATCGACCAATATCGCCGGTGGTCTCACGGCAGCTGCGGATCAGTTTGGCACCTTCACCCGACAGGAAGCAGTTTGGATCATCATTCTATTGACGGATGGGGGTGCCAACGCAGCTACCGACTCGGATGGCAACTGGATATGCCCCGGCGGACCGACTGGGAATGACCCCACATGGGCATCTCCCTACTGCCGGGATCAGGATTTTGAGGTGGGTTTGGGATTGGCAGGCTACGATGCGGAGGATGCCGCGGTAGATGCGGCGTATTTGGCCGGCTGTCCAGATGCAAATTCACCCCAACCGGACGCCTGTCCGTTGCCCGGTAACGGCGCCGTCGTCTTCACCATCGGTTTGGGCGACATGATGACCGAGGCTGATGCCTGCAACCCGACAGCATACCCGGGCGGGTGTGAAGCGGATCAGGGCGAGAAGCTCCTGCGCTATGTTGCCGGCGTCGGGGACGACGGCGATCCAGATACACCGGCTGCATTCGATCCATGCCTCGGGGTTCCCTCAGGCGAGCCATGCGGCAACTATTACTTCTCAGAAAAGGGATCAGATTTGATGCCCATATTTGAGGCGATTGCCTCTCGAATCTTTACGCGTATCACGCATTAAGGATAAGGTGCCGAATGATGGAAACCTTGCCGAAAACACGTTTCTCGCTCCACCTGCCATGGCGACGGCGTTTCCGAGGCCAGGGTTTGGTGGAATTTACGCTGATCTTGCCCGTCGTGCTGATCGTACTCTTCACGATCATCGAGATCGCTCGCGTCCTGCATGCCTGGCTTGCGATCGAGAACGGGGCTCGGTTCGGCGTGCGCTATGCCGTGACCGGCGAATACAACGATCTCTACTGTGATGAGTACGAAGGAAGCATTTGTAATAATCAAGCGGAGGAAGACGCCGCTCGCATCCCTTCCATTAAAGACAGTGCACGCGCTGGCGCAGTTGCGATCCTTCGCAATGAGACCGTTCCTCCAGGAGAACCGGGTTTCTTTAGGATCACAGTGTGCTCGAGTAAGGAGGACGTAGTCTATTTCCCATCAGACCCAGAAACCAACTCGCCTGCAGAATGCAAGCCCAGTGAGGATGGCGGCGGGCCAGGCGATCGGGTTTCCGTGACCCTAGACTTCGATCATCCCTTGATCGTCCCGATCATCAGTTCCTGGTGGCCGCAATTACATCTCACAGCCCGGCGTGAGGGGATTGTCGAGCAGTTCCGTGTCGCACGCGTCGTGGGCTTGCCAGCTACGCAGGTCTTTCCTAGTCTAACCCCAACCGATACGCCGATACCACCAACCCCCACCGATACCGGTACGCCGACGAGTACGCCTTGTAAGGTGCCGCCGGTCGTGGAGATCCTTGAACCATACGATAGTCAGTACTACACCTCATCCTTGCCGGCCCAAGCGAGAGCCTATGATCCGGACAATGTGAACCCAGATACGTGCGAGGGGGTGGGTGATGACGGTCAGGGGATCAATCGGGTTAGATTTTGGATCGATGAATGGGATGGCGATGAGTGGATACGCGTGCACAGCCAGACCGAGTCCCAGGTGGCCTATTGCGGTTTTGGCGGCAATAGCCCTTGTACCATGCATGATCTGACCACAGTTTGGTGGCCTGACGGAAAGCCCATTCAAAATGGCCTGCACCGCATGCAAGCGCAGGCACAAGACGATGAAGGTGAGTGGGGCAACGTGGATACAGTCGAATTCTATATCGACATTCCTCCGACACCTACACCCACATACACACCCACGCCGAATTGCGACCTTATCGATATTACGAGTATCTGGATCTCAGGCGACGATCTGCGGGTGAAGGTCAAGAACAACAATCCAATCACCGTTTTCCTCACTAGCTCTTACATGACCTGGTCGGAGCTCTCGAGCAGCGAGTACGTCAATTACATCGATTATGATTGGGATACCTACTACAACGGGAATGATTACAGCTCACCGACCTCGGCCAGTGCCAGCGATCCCTCCGATTGGGGTCATCCTCCGGGTGCGGAGAAGAGATGGCGAGCCGATTTCAACAACGTGCCTGGAGGGACTCTCTACGGCGATTACTACGTGGAACTTGTGTTCGACTACGTGTGCCCGGTTCATGATTCGCTCCACCAGAGTTCGCCGACACCGACACGCACGCCGACGATCACGCGTACGCCGACAAGAACCCTGACGCCATCGAGAACCCTGACGCCATCGAGAACCCTGACGCCATCGAGAACCCGGACGCCATCCAAGACCCTCGTCTCATCCAATACCCCAACGAGGACAAGAACACCGACAAAGACGCGCACACCTTATCCGACAAACACACACGTGGCAACGACGCCCCCGCCAACCTCGCCACCGACAAATACCCGCACGCCGACATCCGCCGCAACATTTTGTCAAGATTGCTGAGCGTATTGAAATCGATTACCGCCCGCGGCCCCGACTCGTCGTGGCCGCGGCGCGTCTGGCGCAGCTTGCTTCTGTTGGTGCCGTGACATACAATCGCCCTGATGTTGAGAACGATCCCATATAGAGAGAGGCTCCAGAGGGTTTGGCCGGCAGGCATGGCTGCTGCTACTCTGCTCTATGTTCTCTGGGTGCGGCTATCCCCCTCCTCAACAATCTCTGAAGCCATTGGATGGTTGCTGGTATTGATCGCGCACACAGCAACCGTGCTTGTCATCTTGAGGGTCGCGCGCGAGGCGAAGTCAAAAGAGGCGCAACGATTCTGGCAGCATCTCGGATCAGGAATTGCATTGTGGGCGTTAAGTGACGGCATCCATGTCGTCGCTTCGGTATTCCAGTGGGCGCTTGGCATCCCCTCAGTGGCAAATTTCCTGCAATTTGCAGGTTACCTTACCGTCCTAGCGGCGCTTACCCGTGATCCGACGTATAGGCCTGAGAGTTTTGGACGGATTCGAGCATATCTTGATGTTTTCATCCTCGGCCTGTCGATCCTTGCGTTATGCTGGTTGGTACTCGTTCGCCCTGTCATCGATATTGGGCTTGCGGGTGCTATTCCATCCTTTTGGATTTTTACTGTCCCCGCTTTTGATCTGATCTTCATGCTCTATGCCACACGACTGGCATGGACGAGCATCCCCGAGCAAAATAGAACTGCATTTCGTTGGTTGGTCCTAGCATTCTTGATCCTGGCGTCCTCGAACGTGCTCAATGCATACCGTCTGCTTCAATTGAGCGACGCCGCGCGCGGTTTCATCGAGGGTGGTTGGCTGATCGCCAGCATCGCGTTTGTGTTGGCAGCGAGGGCAGGGATCCAGCCGGCTGCGCGAAGTGCGCCCTCTGGTGAGTTGCCGTCGTCAGGTCGCAAACAGTGGGGAGAGCGTCTTGAACCCCTCCTTCCGCTTTTCTTCACGTATGCCGTTGTCGGTTATACCGCGATTGATTGGTCGCTAACAGGCGAGGTGGATTGGGTTGGGGTCGTCGCGGCTAGTATCTTAAGCCTTCTGCTGGTCGCACGACAGGGGGTCATTGCAGGCCAATTCGAAACGCGTCAGTACATAGCGCTGGTCAATGCCTCGGCTGATTTGGCCTTCATCTGCCAGACCGACGGGACTCTCAGGCTCGGGAATCCAGCCTTGTACCAAGCTCTTGGACGGTTGGAAACGATGGAAGAGCCGTTGAGGCTGTCCGATTTCGTCGTCGCTGAAATGCCCTTGGAAGAGATCATCCCCCAATCCTTAGAAGATGGCTGGACAGGAGAGGTCCGCTTCAAGCGGGGCGATGGGACAACATTCCCGGTTTCACTCTCCCTGCGTCCAGTGCGTGATCGTTCCCGGCCGCAGGCATTCCTGGCTGCCAGTGCGTATGATTTAACCACGATCCGCTTACGTGAGGACGACTTGCGAGAGGCGCTGCACGAAGTCGCTGACGCCAGACAGGCTCTCGAATCGCTTAATATCGAACTGGAGAGCAAAGTTACCGAACGTACGAGCGAGCTGGAATCGACGATCGCAGAACTTGCTAGGTTGAACGAGAATTTGAAAAGCCTTGATAAATTAAAATCCGAGTTTGTCGCCCTGGTCTCGCATGAACTGCGTGCACCCCTCACCAATATTCGTACAGGGATTGAACTCATCCTGCGGGATGAGCCGGGATTGGCACATTCCGTGAATGAGGCGTTGGGTCTGGTTCAGTCCGAGACAGAGCGGCTGACGAGTTTTGTTGAGACGATCCTCGATCTTTCAGCTTTGGAAGCGGGACGTTTGCGGTTGCAGTGCGTTGCTCTCGAATTAGCGCCGGTCGCACACAGAGTCGTGGCTCGATTTCCAGATGAACAGGGGGGTGATCGGATCCATGTGACCGTGCCAGACGATCTATCCTTGATGAAGGCTGATGAACACTTTTTAGAAAGCATACTCAACCACCTCGTCGACAATGCGATCAAGTATGCCCCTGAAGGCGAAGTTCGCCTTGAGGCGTGGGAAGAAGGGTCGGAGATCTTGCTTGCCGTTAGCGATCGCGGTCCAGGGATTTCGCTTGAACAGCGCGAGCAAGTCTTCGAAATGTTCCATCGTCTGGACACCCGTGATTCGCGTGAGGTCTATGGATATGGATTAGGACTGCCCATGGTCCAACGGTTGCTGGATGCCATGCAAGGGGGAATTCGAGTTGAGGAGCATGATGGGGGCGGTGCAAGGTTAGTCTTGTGGTTGCCTCGTGCAGATTGAATTAGATGTATGCTGGGATGGTTGGGAGGCCGTGTTGACTTTTCACTCCAAACTTTGCGACTCCCAATGGATAGGAAGTTCAATTTGTAGAACCATGCTCTCCATCGCTCAATAGGGGCAAATGCTCC
>CAYLOP010000099.1:0-11608 GCA_964385305.1 uncultured Anaerolineaceae bacterium
ATTATGTCTTTGATAGCCGCCTCAAGAAACGGGGGAACTCTTGATTTGTCCGCCCCTGCTGCTCGAAGTTTTTCAATCAACGCAATGGTGTAGCCAGTCTTATCTGCCCTTATCCTTGAGGCAATTTCATCTTCGAATCCTACTACACCTTCCTTGCTAGTCAGACTAACGTTTCGTTCGGCAAGAATCTGTATGTATTCTTGGGCGAACCCGTTCTTCACAAGAAACATTTCCAAATCTACGTCCTCTCCTGGCAGTGGTCGAACAAGCTCGTTGATTGCTTCATCTGTCAGTCCATGGCTCTTAACCTGCTTGATAAATTTTTTCCCCTCGTCATCATTGTCAAAGACCATGATCCACGGAATTTCAAAAGCTCGTGCCAAGCCCACAAAAGCGCCTGGTGATCCGTTGTTTTGAAAATCGATTACCGTAACCCCTACATTATCTAATGGCCTCTCCAACAATTCCGCAAAATAGCGAAGCAGTAGATAATCACTCGGACCCTCGCACAGAAGCCATGCACGCGCAAAGAGCACCTCCCCACGAATACGCTTTGCGTACGTATCGAGGTCGGCGAGGTCATTGTCGCTGAGATACAGTTGAGATTCATTCCTAAGCCGCTTGAGTTCCGCATGAACCTCGCCTCGACCAGGATAGATTCTAAGTAAATCGCGGTATTCTTTTTCTTCCATCCTGCTGCTCACAGAGAGCATTGATGTACCCGTGTGATAGGCAAACTTGGGTGCGTTGTCCGTACAAAATTTCAACAGTTCTGGTATTTCCGGTACTTTAGCAGTAAAGAACTGCTTAACATAAAGGACTTTGGATAATGGGCCGTCTCGACGAAACATCCGAATCTGTGTAAATGGAATTTTCTGAACAAAATAGGGTGAGTGGCTTGAGATAATCTTCTGACTTTCGACCTCGCCCAAATTTGCCGCAAGTGCGCGAGTCGCTTGGGGATGGAGATGTGCCTCTGGTTCCTCTAAAGCCAGGATAGCCTCTGTTTCTGGCTGAAAAGTCGGTTTGAGAAGCACATCGACGTATGCTTGGAAAAGAAAGAGAACGGCCAAACTCTGCATGCCCTGCCCGTGGTGCGAGAGAGGAAAGTCAATCTCACTTCCACGGGGTTTGATAACCACCTCTGATTTCGACATTAACTCCCACGGCTTAAGCGGCAATGCTTGTATGGAAGTTTTTGGGCCAACTCCCATCTCCATAATTTCTTGAACCTTGTTTAAAGTATCCCTTACCTGTATAAGTCTTGAATCTGCATTCAGCAAAGCCTCATTCAACTTTGTTAACTCGCTGCTTAAAGTCATTCTTTGCTTTTCGCTTATTTTTAAGTCACGGAGAATCCGCCCCCAAAACTGTGACCGCGGAGAGAACTCATTCTCAGAATCACGGAGAGAGGACAAGTAAAAAGAACGAATATAAGAAAGAAATTTCCCTAGGTTACCAGGGTTTGCACCTCTTCCCCCCAACGGTTGTTTATCCAATGTGAGAAATTCCCATTTTGTGACCATCTCTTTGGCAATTTCATCGTATTTGCTCGATAGCCGTAATCCTATGGAATCCAAATCCTTCACAGGATCGGTTTGTATGATATCAGTAAGAGCTTGAACCAAAGAATCGGGCCACTCATCGGGTTCATCCTCTCGAAACCATAGCTCTATGATAATACCTTCACTCGTCTGAGGTGAGTCGCCGAGGTTGACCATATGGTAGTCATACTCATCGAAGGGTGTTCTTCGACCTGCCGCGCTCCAAGGCAATGCAATTCTCAACGCTTCAAGAAGGGCTGTCTTGCCAGAGTTATTTTCACCGACCAGGACGGTGGTATCAGTTACAGGAATGGCTACGTCCACCAGACAGCGAAAATTCTTGACAATAATCTCTCTAAGCTTCATTCAACATTCTCCATTCTCGAAGAGTACTTCAATTTCCCTAGATTATATGGAACGCAATTTTCATATAACAGGGTGGCGGGTAAGCGAATTCGCTGGAGGGAAAGCTTACTCTCACTCCTGCGAACTGGATAAGCGAATTTGGTGGAGCGAACCGGAGTTGCCAAGCTGCGGTTGTATGAAGTTTTGGTCGGCATTTTCTGTAGCATCTAAAGAAAGAGGGCCTTTAATTTTTGTTTGTCCTTTTTAAGATCTGCAGGCTGGCCAGCAAAGGCGACTTTCCCCAGCCTAACCGAGTAGACCCTGTGGCAGATATCCAGGACTTCGCGCACCTTTTGCTCTACGATCAGTAGGGCAACCCCCGTGTTGTGGTTGATTTGGGATATCTTTTCAAATACATCTTTGACCAGACCTGGGGAAAGACCGAGGGAGGGCTCGTCGAGCATGAGCAGTTTTGGCTTTGGGATCAATGCCCGAGCCAAGGCCAGCATCTGCTGTTCACCGCCACTCAATTTCCCTGCCTGCTGACGTGCTCGGTCTTTCAGAATAGGAAATATCTCAAAAATCTTGCCAATCCGCCCCTCCAGCTCCTCGGGAGAAAGTTGAAAACCCCCTATCTCGAGGTTCTCCATCACCGTGAGTTCGTCAAAGACTCGGTTCCCTTGAGGTGCGAAGGCCATTCCACGCGCAACGTTTTGCGAAGGCGTCGCGCCATTGATCAAAGTGCCATCGAAGCGGATCTCTCCCTTCCAGACCGGGATCAGACCACACACCGCCCTCAACAGGGTGGATTTCCCCGCCCCATTTGGCCCAATAAGAGCAACGATCTCTCCTTTCTGCACCTTTAAGGACAGGCCGAAGAGCACCTGCTTCTTCCGGTATCCCGTTTCGAGTTCCCTGATCTCCAGCATCACAAAGCCTTTTCAGTCGAGATACGCCTTGATAACCTTCGGATCGTTCCGAACTTCCTCCAGTGTACCCTCACTGACCTTCGCGCCTGCATCCATGAAGATCACCCGATCACAGACCTGCATCACCGCATCTAAGTTGTGCTCGATGAGGATCACCGACTTCCCCTGCCTGGGAAGATCCCGAATAGTCGAAAGCATCTTCTCGATCATCTCCGGGGCGATCCCGGCCACGGGTTCATCCAGAAGGAACAGATCCGCCCCCGTCGCCAGGCAGCACATCAGAGTCAACAGCTTCTGCTGGCCGTAGGAAAGATCTTCGGCAGGATCATCCATCTTTTCCGCAAGACCCGCCTCGTCCAGGAGCGACTCCGCGATCTTTAGGTTCTTAGTCTCCTGCCTTCTACTCTGTCTTCCATGGAAGAACACCTCGGACAGACGTTCACCGGGCTGATCTTTGAATGAGAGCAGCACGTTTTCCAACACACTCAATCGACGGATCAATCGCAGGTTCTGGAACGTCCGGGCAACGCCCACCCCCGTGATCCTATGGGGTGGAAGCCGAAGAAGATCCACCCCGCGAAAGCTTACTCTTCCACGGTCGGGAGCAATGAATCCAGTGAGCACATTAAAGAGCGTCGTCTTACCCGCCCCGTTAGGCCCGATGAGACCGATGATCTTCCCCTCTTGCACTAAGCAGGAGAAACCCGTTAGAGCCCGGACGCCATCAAAATTTTTCTCAAGCCCTTCTATATTGAGCCAGTCTGAGCTCATCTCTCGGCCTCCACCTTCTGAAAAGAGAACTCACCCACAAAGCCTTGCGGACTAAACATCATGAACGCTACCAAGAGACTGCCGTAAAGTATCTGTCGAATATTTGCTGCCACTGAACTGGGTAATCCGAGAAACCGGAGAAGCTCAGGCAACGTCACCAGAACAACTGCCCCGATGATCGGACCCCATAGGCTGCCTGCGCCTCCTATGATTACTATGGAAATGATAAAGATTGACTCCATTACTGTAAAGCTTGTAGGATCGATAAAGCTGATATAATAGGCGTACATTGAACCTGCTACTGCAGCCATCCCTGCGCCGAGCATAAAAATCAGCACTTTGTATCTGGCCACGTTTTTGCCTGCTGCCTGGACGAAAACCTCGTCCTCACGGATTGCCTTCAACACCCGCCCGAAGGGGGACCGGACGATCCTGCGAACTGTCCAGAGCGTGAGAGCACAGAAGCACGCAATTAAGAAGAGGAATTCGAGATGGGAGGAGATCTTCCAACCGAAGATCACTGGTTGCGGAATGCCGGGAAGCCCCATCGGGCCGCCAGTGAAGGAGACCCAATTGTTCAGCACGCTAAAGGTGATGACCTGGAAGGCGAAGGTAGCGATCACGAAGTAGTCATCCCGGATGCGCAGAGAGGGCACCCCTACAAGCGCCCCGAGCAGGCTGGAGAGGAGAATTGCACAGACGATATTGGCGAGGAAGGGGCTGTGCAGGTTCAAGGCCATGAGGGCCGCCACGTACGCACCGACCCCATAAAACGCCGCATGGGCGATGGAGATCAATCCGGTGTATCCCGCAATGAGATTAAGGGATACCGACAGGATGATGTAAATGCCTATCAGTATCAGAATATGCAGCAGATATTCCATAGGTTTCTCGAGTTACACTGTAGCTTTCTTTACTTTCTTGCCCAAAAAGCCTTCTGGTCTAAAGAGCAAAAAGACCGCCAGGATAACGAACGCGATGGCATCCTGCCACTTGGAACTGATGTACCACACCCCCAGATGTTGAGCCATGCCCAAGAGTATCGCACCGAGGGCTACCCCCGGAATGCTTCCCACGCCGCCGATGATGACCGCCACCACACCCATCATAAGCGCGTTCATACCTATGGTTGGGGTCATATCTACATCAAGGGCTACGAGAATACCAGCTACCCCGGCTAGCGCCGAGCCCACGGCAAAGGTCCAGAGGATCACCCGGTCGCTGTTTATTCCCGAAACACTGGCCAACTCCGGATCGTTGGCCACTGCACGCATTGCCTTGCCTATCTTGGTCTTCTTCAGGAGAAGCGCTACTACGACCACCAAAACTGCGCTCACGCAGATAATAAGGATCTGAATAGGTGTGATTCGGGCTCCGAACAAGTTAAGCCCTTCTTTTACGATCCCGGAGCGGATGGTCTTGGCATCGTCTCCAAAGACCGCGGAAATGACGTTCTGTAGGACTATGTAGATGCCAAGGGAAGCTAAGAGGAGGATGAGGGAAGAGGCGCCTTTATGCCGGAGGGGACGATAAATGGAGGACTCCATCAGACAGCCGAGAAAAGTGCTTAGAGCAATAGCAAGTGCAATCGAAAAAAAAAGAGGCAGACCCAGCCACACTTTGAATAGGAAGGTAAAGTAAGCGCCGGCAGTGAAAACAATCCCGTGGGCGAAGTGAAAAAAGCGGGTTGTAGAATAAGCTAGACCAAACCCTAACGCGACAAGTGTGTAGATAGCACCAGCGATGATTCCATTTGCAATTATTTGCAGTAACACAGAGTTCCCGCCTTTTCAGTTCACACTCTCGCTGGTTAACGACAGGGCAATATAATACACACTACACATCTTTGCCGAACTCAGCGTCTATAAACGTTGCCCGTTCAGAACTCACTTTCAAAAAAAAATAGTAAGACTGCTCTGACTATCTCAGCTAGATCTGTGTTGTGTCCTACCTCCTAATCCTCAATGTAAGAATTCCAGAAGGAAACATGTATATTGCGCGAATGAACGCACGGCATGTTTCCCTTATATCCTTTCTGTTCTGAAAATACAGTCAATTATCTCTTGACCATTAAATCAGTGACCATTTACTCACTTAAGGAGCACGAACCTGCCCTGTCGAACCACATACAGAACTAAATTCTTGTTCCTGTTATCACCGTTTTCTTCAAACTGGATTTCCCCCGTGACTCCCTTTACAACAAAGCCTGAAGTTCGTATGGTTGCAACAATCTCTTCACGAGCCAGTTTGTCCAACCGCCGAAGAGCCTCGACAACTACTTGCGCAGCATCGTAACCTAACGGGGCAAAGCTGACAACTTTGCCGTATTTGCTTTCGTATTTCCTGAAGAACTCCTCAGTCTTAGGTGAAAAACCCCGATCAGGCGCAATGAAACTGACTATTGTACCCTCTGCGGCGTTCCCAGCCTGTTCAACAAAGGCGCTGCCATAACAGCCATCGCCAGACAGAACGGTTGCATTCAGACCTAGCTCTTTCATTTGTCGGACGAAGGGAGCACCCATATCATAAGTTGCCCCCAGCACAACATACTTTGGTTTTTGCACCCTCACCTTCGTGATCAGTGTCCTGAAATCACGAGCTTCCTTTTGTGCCCCCTCAAATGCTACAATAGTTCCACCACCGGCCTGAAAGGTAACCCGAAATGCCTTAGCGAACCCCAATCCATAGGCAGTCAAGTCACTTATCACTGCGACAGGGGCTTTCGGGTCTATTGAGAGAAGGTATTCTGCCAGAAAGGGAGCCTGATCATCATCGGTTGGTGGAACCCGAAACAAGTTGGTATATCCCTTGCTGGTAATTTCAGGATTTGTAGGTACGGGCATGACCACTGGCATACCTGAACGCGAGTATACGGAAGCCGCAGCGGACATACAACCACTTGTTAGATGGCCAACAACTGCCACAATCCTTGGGTCTTGACATACCCGAATAGCAACACTCACCGCCACCTTTGGGTCGCCTTGATCGTCAAACATCTCGAAACGGATAGATCTGCCTCGTACCCCACCGGCCTCATTTGCCTCTTCAAAGGCCAATTGTGCCCCATTTGCCATATCCTTTCCGTTTTCCGCTAGGTCTCCTGTAAGCGAACTGACAATTGCGACCACAACCTCGCTTTTCTTGCCCGTGCATTGCCACAATGAGGCTACTACGAGCACTCCGACAACAATGGCTATCGCCACGTGAAGACTGACTGCCGTTTTTTTACCTTGCATGTGACACCTCCTTTATTTGTAAAAACCTATCCTTGGATCTTATGTTTCCTCAGATCATTCACGTATTTCTCAACAGTTAGCTCCCAATTCTTAGGCAAAATGTCACCTGCCCTATCTCGATACGCACACCCATGGTAAATCCCATATCCAGAATACTCACGCGAGTTAAAAGGTGGACTGTTATAAGCAAAGCCGTATCTTTTATAGTGAAGTCTGTATGGATTTGACTCTATGGCACGAGACAATGCATTCGGCTCACGTACATATCCTAGATATTCGCTTCGTCCGTCAACTTCCTTATCCGGACAGCCACAGCATGGATAGATGCGCCCTCTCGAATTAACGTAAAGGCCATATGGAAGCTGAGAACACGGAAGGCTGCCAAAATACGGAGAGGCACCTTCGAATGGAATACCCAACTCCTCGTTCAAGCCATAAAGTCGCAAGCAAACTTGAAGAGCCTGTTCTTTAGAAATTGATAGGTTACGTTTTTCTCTCTCTTCTCTTGACCGCGTTAGACCAACCGGTACTGGAGGATCCAGATCGATGTACAATCTCTTCCTAGCTTTCATGAGGTATATTTCCTCAACGTCCTGCAAGCATTGAGGAGTAAGCACGCTTTCTAAGCCCAACCTCGTCCAAGTTTCTGGCCTTTCATTCCCCATAACACCCGTCATGAGAAATTGCTCTTCCGGTGTCTCGAACTCAGGTGGCTCATTAAATCCTGCCTCTATTAGACGCTTTAAGACGGCATTTCTTTTCTGTGCATATCCTGGTCGTTGGACTAAATCGTCTTCAATATGGTTTGAGAAGGAATGAAACTTAAGCATTATACTTACACGGAGCCTCTTGAACTCCTCGATGATAGACTCAGAACTCTTATCATGAATATTGACACACTGTCTGTCATCTGCCAATACTAAGCCATTTGTGAAAACCACCACCCAGATTTTCAACTCTTGGCTTACAAAATTCAGGAATTCCAAAAACCTATCTTCCAAGAAGGGTTCCTGATCGCCCACCAATTTGGCGCTCTTGCAGCCCAGTTTCGAAGCTTGCTCAAATACATCTTTCAATTCCTCATAGGTCAATTTGTCCGATATTTCGTCACCTCTCCATTCGAGTTCTCGTTCATCAGTCTCGATGAAGCAGTACCTACATCTAAGGTTGCACTTTTTACGGCAGGGAAAATCAAAATCCATGGTGAGAAGCCGAGGCTTCTCACCATTAAGATATTTCCTGATTGTCGTGTCTGGAAACTGCCAGCCGACAATTGCATTGACATAATCAGGCTTCGTTTTTATCATTTGCTGTCCTTTATCACCTTAAAGCATCTTAACAAAACCTATGCGCTGCGATAAACAGCTCTAAATTCCCTATGGGTCAAAACGCCTGTTTTATCTTCCGGTAAGAAGATTCTTTGCAAGAACTTTCTGACCTTACACGCCGTTTCTTGGTTCTTTTCTCCAGATTCCGCCATCTTACACAGATCTAGAACGGGTGAGAAAGCCAAAGACATGTATGGCTCCCTGTCCCTGTACGTCTCCCCGTCCCTGACCGCTGGCTCTCCGACCGTTACAAACTTCTCGTCCAGGCCGATTAATAGGATCCAGTCCTCAGGTGTTTCATCGTTGGAGGCTTTGCGCACGGCAAAAAGGTCCTTCGGGAATGGGATCTCACGCTGTCCAGAGATGATCTTTCCGGATTTTCTATCTTTGATCTGCCCTTCAATTGTCAATCTATTGTTCTGGTCAAATATATCTTCTAACCCTTCCATACACCGATAACAGAAATTGCTTTCGTCAAGATGAAATGCACAAATGGCATCTTCGAGCCTTAGCCATGACGAGCTATCCTTAAATTTGCAATCAGTCACGACACATGTCCCTCGACCGCCACGAGGCCTATTCTGCTTCAAAGCTTCTCCTACGTAGGATTCACGGATATCCCGTTGAATTAGAAGGATTAGCTCGTTCTCAGTCAACTCTTCAGGCTCCCACTCAGAGCCCTTCTTGCATTTGATATATCCGGTGTCGAAGGCTTCGTTGATCTCTGTAAAGCAGGAGCCATAATGTTCCCTCCATGGGTGGTCCGGTGTAGGTGCATAGGCGAAATAGCGGATCCACCTGCCTCCCTTCCCTTCCTTCTTCCCCTCTCCCTGGAAGTCATGGTAATATATGAGGAACTGCAACCATTCATCCAAGTCAATAGCATTACCAAAACGAAATAATCCCGCAGGCGACTTTGGCATAAGCGTATAAAAATCAAATTCATCTGGCCATGGCTTCAACGACTTGACTACTCTTTCAGCCGTTTGCGCGTAATAAGAAAATGAGGTAATATTCAACAAAATACCTGGAAAAGAACGCTCGTGAACCTCAGCCTCCAAGTAGCGTCCCTGAGCTACTGCCATATAGGCGCAATGTTGTTGGTGTTTTGGATCACCTTGAATGCTCCTTATAAGGTCGGGAAAGGTGTCTTCCTTCTCAGAGGGAGTATCTATGTTCGGAGGAAACAACGGAAGCAAGGCCACCTTGTCATAGCAACTAATGCTCTCGGACAAATAGAGAAGGGCATCTCTGAATGGTCCAAGGTCCGTGTTGGAGGATGCAACTTCCCGAGCTACCATAGTCAGTTCGTGTACACGCGCTGCATATTTTTCTAGTTCTGCCAGAGCCCCAAGCGTGCTTATTGCGCCTGAAACCTTAAGCTGAAGATTCTTGACGTTCTTAGTTATGGTACTTAACTGTTCAACCCCCTTGCCTATTTTACTCGCAGATTCGCTAATCTCCCAAAATGTGTGAGCCAAGACTGATGTTACAACCGCTAAGAATGCCGCAAGAACAAGATTTCTTGCGCCAATAAGCAATATAGATACATCAAGAAGCGCTGGGGGTTTTCCGATCACTCGTTGGGCCACGTCAATTACTGCAACGTATGCACCTACCAAGAATACAACATACCATAGATTAGGGAAGTACCACACTTTTTCACCAAACTCGGCAATGTTCTTCCATCTTTTTTTCTTTCTGAGTCTTTCGCTTCGCGCCAATACCCATGGGCCAAAAATGATGATCATCGAAAGTATGACCCAGATCGTCGGCGCATAGCCTACCCGCCCCCAAAAGACCCACTCCAGACAGAGACAAAAGAGACCCGAGGCTATTAGAATTACGAAGGAATTCCGTATCTCACTCCATGTAAGGTTCTTGCTTTTGTCGATATGCTCTGGCATCTATCCTACTCCTTTGCTACAAACTTCAGCATAAAAACTCCCAACGGCAGTTCCGGTGCTTCGAAATCTCAGATAAGGTTAAAAGTATAGCTACCCTGTAAGGCCAGCTACGAAAGTCTGCATTCCTCCCGTTGCCTCAACGGTTCAACTTTGAAAAAGATAACTCCAATCTTCGCCGCGAACTAGTCTTGGATCATCCCCAGGGCACCGCTGCTCTTTCTAATTATCTTTCTATCATCTTCGGAGTATTTCCGAACCATTTTTGGATTTTTTAATTGCTCTTTCCCCTGAAAATAAACGAAAAAGAAGAGTAAGTCAAGGGAAAAGTGCTTCTCCCCCACCCTTAGCGAAGCTTCGCCTTCCTGACCCGGGACGGGCAAACTGACGAGGTTGGGGAGAACATAAATTGGGCTAAGCTTCGAATTGCAAATTGCAAAAGTCAAAATTGTTTTCCCTTGCGGGTCTGATAAAGCAACCGCCTACCTTTCATTCTGCATTTTTCATTGGCCATCTTCTAAAAATTGACTTATTTGTTAAGATCTTCCCTTATGAAGACGGCTAGTACCAATAAAATAAGTCAGATAGGCCCAGACATACCATGCAATAAGAGCTGCCATCTAGTTCATGAGGTAGCCAACGATATTTAGCCTGTCGTTTTGAGGGTATGCGAAGCCCTGAACGTAGCGAAGGGTCTGAGTAAGCGATAGCGAAGCCGCCTACTCGCTGTCCCAATAGGTTAAATAGTACTCTTGTTTAACTCATTGACTTTCCTTAGGAATCAAGCTTGGCTACTACCACCTAAAATAGAAAACAATAACAGAAGGACCAACATTTGAATGATCCAGCCGATCACGCAAACCCCTACAGCGCGTAATGTGCTCTGATAATCAAGAGCTTGTCTTACCGCGATCACCATTGCTATCAGCATCCAAATTGAAGCGACTAGAAAAACGATCCCTGCCAATCCTGGAATGATACCCAGTATTCGAATCAACCCAGCGGAGCTTTAAAAACCGATGGTTCGTAATAACTCACCGTAATCTGCTTTAGTCTGTGGCTCTGGGAGGAACCTAGTACCAATAAAATAAGTGAGATAAGCCCAGATATACCACCCAATAAAAGCTGCAATTGTTCCCATCAGAATCCCGCTAAATCCCCCTCTTGCAATACTTCCTACCCCAGCTGCTATACTGGAGAGAACAACAACCCCCATAGCCTGGCCCAATGCCCCCTTATCAGCCTCAACCTCTTCATACAAATTAATATCTAACTTAGCAGCTCGAATAATACGATCTTTAAAATTAGTCATCTTCCTCTCCTAAAAGGGAACTTAGCTCCCTGGGGTCGCTAACTTCTCCAGAGGGCCTCACCGGCCCTATGGCGCTCCGCAATCCTACGCCTGCTTGGATTGCTCCACTGTCACCAATGAAGGGGGCTTTGCCCCCTTCAAACTACCCCCAACATTTCGGAATTTCTTAGAAATTCCGAAACGTCAGATTACTAATAGGGCCGTTGACCACCTCGTCTTCCTCCACCTTGACGACCTTC
>CAYLOP010000100.1:0-2629 GCA_964385305.1 uncultured Anaerolineaceae bacterium
TAGCGGCATGAAAAGCGTGGTGATGATGGTGAGGGTCTTCATGACCTCGTTCATCCGGTTGCTTACCACGGAGAGATAGGTGTCCAACGCGCCGCCCACCAGATCGCGCAAGCCCTCGGTGATGTCGTACAATCGTACGAGGTGATCATATACATCGCGGAAGAAAATACGGCTATCGGGATTAAGGACGGTGAAATCGCCGCGAGCTAGTTTGTTGATGACCTCGCGCTGCGGCGTCAAAATGCGACGGAGATGAAGCAAGGCTCGTTTATACGTAAATATTTTTGCCAGCAGGTGGGGACCTGGATTATCGAAGATCTCATCCTCGATCCAATCGATTGTGTCGTCGATTGACTCGATCACGGGCATGGTATCTGCTACAAGCTCATCGCTTATCTCATACAGTAGCCTTTCGACTCCGCGCGTCAAACCTCGCTCATCGCGCTGGTAGAATTCCCATACCCGGTCAAGAGCCGAAATCGGTCGAGAAGTATAGGTCACTAGATAATTTTTACCGACAAAAAAATCAAGTTCTAATGTCGCCACCGGTTTATCCGCTTCAGGCGTGAACTGGATCGCGTGCAGGACCAAATAGAGATATCCCTCCCACGCATCCACTTTCGGGACATGTCTCTCTTCCAGCGCATCGTCCACTGCTAAGGGGTGAAAACCAAAAGTTTCGAGCAGGAGTGGGCGACATCGATCAGCCTCCTCCTGCTGAAGATCCACCCACAGTAGACCTTCGGGATCTTGAATCGCAGTTGTAATTTCATCCACGGACAAATCTCGACGGATTTCCCCTGCATGGTTTCGATACACCGACCGGATCATCGTCCGCACCTCCTTGTTTGTTTCACGGATTGCATTCTAATCCTAGGTCCTTTTTTGACCCTTATCCAGGTGGACAGCGAATGGGGCTGGATCTACTAACTGAACCGTGGTCGAAGCGATTGCTACTCGCTCACCAAGCTGATCGACCTCCTCGAGGATGCGAGTATACAACCGGTCTTTCACTTGCCGTCGTCGTCGGTAATCGACTACATAGCGCAATGTGAATTCGATCCAATTGTCGTTGGCTTGAAGGGTGACAGCTGGCTCTACCTGTTCATCGTCAAGCAAGTAGATTCGCCTGGCAGCTTGCCAGGCTTCCTTGGCGGGTTGAATGTGCTCACCGAGCAGCTCGTTGGCAACCTTATCGAGCATGATCCTTGCTTCACGGGGATCTCCTCCATACTTGATGGGTAAGGTGATCTCATCCCAGAGGTAAGGAAAATCCGCCGAATAGTTGAAGATAGGATCACCGAGGGCAGTGCTATTGGCGATGCGCACGATGCGACCGTTATAGAGATCTGATCCTACCCAGCTGCCGCACTCCATCAAGGTTGTGCGTAGTGCGCTAATATCGATCACGTCACCCAGCATCCCGTTGATCAAGATGCGATCGCCAACTTGGTAATAGTGCCCCAAGGTGATCGCCACCCAACCGCCCAAGCTGGCAATAACTTCCTGGAGCGCAAAAGCGACACCCGCACCAAGGACGCCGAAAGCTACCGCAAGGTGTCCCAACTGGTCGCTGAACACCAGGCTGATGAAGAGTGCGATGAACAGGTAACCGCCCAGTGCGATCAACTTACGGATGCGGTAGCGCGCTTGGGGCAGCTCAACGCGTTGGGTGACTGAGCGCTGGATCACACGGACAGCAAGGAAGATGGCCAACAAACCAAGTAGGACCAGAATCGCGCGAATGACCAGGGGCTCGGCTAAGAGTCGTTGCCATTCCACACCCATAGCGATCTCCTTTCCACGCATGTTCCGCCTAGAGCGGGCGGATTACATGCTTGAATATCTCTGAGGTTTGGGGTCCAGGGAGGGGTCTTCCAAAGATGGGAGCTGTTGTTCCCTTATAAATTAGACGACCGCAGCGGAGGTTGTCATATTGAGTACATTGCAGAGGGCGGCTTATCACGCGGTGAGCCTTACGTTCCATTATTGGTGTTGTGATTCACCAGTAAACGTGAACTTTAGCATGCGTTGAGGTTGCAATAGATAGCACTATTGACAGGCCGAATACACGCAAACCTCAGTTGAGATCAACCTATCTCACGCGCGCCGGAGGACTCGCAGGATGACAACTAAGATGACACCGCCAATGATGGCCACACCGACGTTGCCCATCCAATTTGTGGTAGAAAGTCCGATTTGTCTGAAGATCCAGCCTCCCAGGACACCGCCCAGCGTTCCAACTACCAAATCGCCAAAGATGCCGTAGCCTTTACCCTTCATGATCAAACCCGTAAGCCAGCCTGCGAGAATGCCACTGATGATCCATATCAGAATGTGCATATACTTTCCTCCTTAATATGACAATTTATTTTGCAGAATTCCGTGTCTAACCAATTACGCGGGGTTGTCCTAAATTTCTATGGATTAGGTATTTTATACTGGTTTGTCGTTGTGTGCATAATCACGCAGCAGCAGGTAGTTGTGGATGTCGGCGGACATCAGCGCTGTTGGATGCCTTCTCACCATCCTGTTTGCCATGGTTATCTCTATTTGCTTCCCCAAGAATGTTCGAATAAAGTACGGGCTTGAATATAGTAGGCGACAAATGCCAGATGTAACATCTTCC
>CAYLOP010000100.1:2729-11507 GCA_964385305.1 uncultured Anaerolineaceae bacterium
AATAAAGTACGGGCTTGAATATAGTAGGCGACAAATGCCAGATGTAACATCTTCCCAGGAAGTTAAAGGTAAATGCGCACTTTTATCAAAGCTTCGGAATTGATCGTTGTTTGGGATGGGTCGTGAAACGTTTCAAGCGTGCTATCCTGGATGGGCATGGCATTATCCATACTTGAAAGGACATCAGTGTTGTCGACAGGGGATGCGAGTAAACAACACACCCCCATAATGTCTGTATTGGTTTGCCTTGCCGATATAACTGCGGCGCCTAGGGTTCCAGACCAGTGCATAGGCGCAGTTAAGTGGCCAACAGCTTGATTTTAAATTGCTACGGAAGCATCGGTCACTTGGTTAGATCATGCAGCGTGCGCAGATAAGAGATCAGGTCCTCCCTGCTTAAAATCCCAGTGAGTTGATCGTCCTTAAAGACTGGGAGCTGGTTGACGCCCTCGCGGTCCATCTGCTCAAGCGCAGTCGTAAGCAATGCATCGGGCCGGATATGCTTGATTTGATTCAATTTGAGCATCACTTGAGCGGCGGTGACGGTTTGCCAATCCTCGCGTGGCACATCTTTAATCTGGTGCAATGTCAACAAGCCAACCGTTTTCTCGTCTTGTTGTAAGACTAAACACCTCTGTCCTTTAGCGAGGATGTGATGGTCCACCAAGTCTTGTAACGTGAGACTAGCGGGAGCGACCGGGCAGTCTCGGCTCATGGCCTCTGAAACCCTGTGGCCGGCGAGAAGGCCCTGCACCATCTGCTGCTGCAATTGGGCATTGGCAGCGCTCTCTAAGAACCAGCCGATGAAGGCAATCCACAAGCCGTTGCCGAGGTTTCCGGTGAGTGCTTGCCACACGCCTACGATGATGAATCCGAAGGCGATGGCGCGACCAACGTTGGCCGCGATGATGGTTGCCCTGCGCAGGTTTTTCGTTATGGCCCAGACAATAGCTCGAAAAACGCGACCGCCATCTAGAGGAAAGCCCGGGATGAGATTGAAAAGCGCAAGGGAGCCGTTGATGTATGCCAGGTAACGTGCGACGGCGAGCACAGGTGCGACTGCGCCGGCAACGGGTTCCAGCAGGCGGAAAAGCGCCGCCAGAAGGAAGCTGACTAGCGGGCCAGCAATCGCGATGAAAAATTCCGCCATGGCGCTCGGCGGCTCCGCTCCAATCTCGGCCACGCCGCCGAAGATGTAGAGCGTAATGCTTTTCACAGGGATTTTATAGCGTAGAGCCAGCACGGAGTGTCCCAATTCATGCAGCACAACGCTCACAAATAGCATGAGCGCCGTCGCAGCGCCGACGATCCAATATTGCATTTCTGGCCAACCTTTAAACTCTGTTGGGAAATAAGTCGAGGCCAGCGTCCAGGTGACCAAAGCGAAGATGAGAAACCATGAGATATCTAGTCCGATGGGGATTCCCATGATGCGTCCAAGTGAAATTCGAGAACGGTTCATGTTGGCTCTCCTTGATTTTCTACAGGAATTTTACCTCATCGATGCGACAGTTCTTTTACCCTTTTCATCCGTGCAGTGAAGGGGTGGATAGCTACTATTTATTCCCTCAGCCCTTGCTCAAGGCGACGTCTTCGGGTTTCGAACAGCCGTGAGGTCAGCATTCCGAACAGAAAACCACCGATATGTGCCATATAAGCCACACCGCCCGATTGGATCTGGACGAGAGCGCCCACCTCGCTGAAGATTTGCGTAAGAAACCAAAAGCCCACCAGGAGAGCGGCGGGGATAAAGCGTACTTGCCAGAACCAGCCGAAGATCAACACGGTGCGGATACGATCACGCGGGTAGGTGATCAGGAAGGCTCCCATTACGGCTGCGATGGCACCCGAGGCGCCTAGATTGGGTACAGTCGAGGACGGATCCATAAGCACCTGGGCAGCGGTTGCAGCAAGGCCTCCGAGCAGGTAGAAGATCAAATAGCGGATGGGCCCCATCACGTCCTCGATCTCCGGGCCAAAGACCCAGAAGAAGAGCATGTTGCCCAGGATGTGGGCGATGCCGGCGTGCATGAACATCGCGGTCAGGATCGTGATCCAGTTACGACCAGCCACGATGTCCGCCGGGACAAGCGACCACTGGTTGATAAATGGTTCACCGCCGATGAGCTCGAACAGGAACACAATGACATTCACCGCGATGATCAAGGCGGTGATCAGCGGAACACGCAAGGGCCGACGGTCGGCGTCGCCGAGCGGGATCATCGTTCACCTCCAGGTGTACTCGATTTAATGGGGCGAGATTCTCGGGAATCACTACCCGGGGTGAGTGTTTGATGCACGGTCTCTCGGGTGTGATCATTTACCGCGCGTTGCAGGAAGGGTATCAGTGGAAACCCGATGAGTAAGGGCAGCCAGAACGACAGGAAGCGATAGGTGAGGATGACCACGACGCTGACAGCGTCCGGCACCCCCAGCCCATCATACAAGGTGACCATCGTGGCTTCAACAATACCCACGCCTCCGGGGAGAAGAGGGGCTTTGCCGAACAGCAAGGGTAAACCGTAGCCGACAAGAAGGACGCCGGGGCGGACGGCATGGCCAGCAGCCAGGAAGATGAAGTACAAAGAAGCTATGTCGAAGAGAATGCTAAGGCAAGCGCCGGAGAGGGTCCGCCGCCATCCACCCGAGAGGAATTGATCCGTTACGTAGAAGAGGCGATCGACTGTCTCTTCTACCGGACCGGGGTCGTAAGTGTGGCGACGGAGTGCCGCCCATCGCCTGGTCACCCAAAGGACGGATGAAGTGATTCTGGAGCGGTGTCGCGTCGCCCAGAAGATTCCACCGAATATCGCGCTCAGTAAGATGATCATCAATAAAAAGCTGATCACTTGAAAGGTGGTAAGGCTGTGCGAGATTACGAGGAAAAGAAGTCCAAACAACGCGAGCAATATGAGCAGCATGTCATCCAATATACCCGGCAACCAGCCCGCCAACATGGCTGGTTCAACGCTCACGTTGCTCACCCGCATCCAACGATAGGTAGCAGCGGAACTGCCCACCAAGCCTCCCGCTACCAAGCCGATGCTATAGGAGGCGGCCGTGATCATCATGCCTCGGAAAGGTGAGAGCGGCTGACCGCTTAAGGATGCGATGCCTCGCAGCAGGTAACCACTTCCCAGGTAGCTCAAAAGTTGCGAAATGATGGCCAAGCCCAAGGCCCATAACGCCATTCCCTTCACGACTTGCAGAGAATGTTCGAAGGTGGCGATTTGCGGGAGAAGGATGTGAATCGCCAGACCCATCAGAAGCAGGGTCAAAATGGAGCGGATGATGGCAGACCGGTTCGTATCCTGTTTATCGCCTTTCATAGGGCTTTCACATTCCTAAGGGTATAGGGGGGATGCAGAGTCATGATCACCTAACTGATCCAACGAGCCAGCAGGAAAGCTACACTTGCTGCCAGACCGCCAATCATGGTCGTTTGCATCGCGCCTTTCCATGGGTGGAGACCAGTGATACGACCTTTAATAAATCCAAAGACGAACAATGCGAACATCGTAACGCCGACAGAGGCTAGAAGCGCAGTCGTCAGTTGGCTTGCCAACATGTAGGGAGATAGTGGGATGAGTCCGCCGGCGATGTAGGAGAGTGCGATCGTTAAGGCGCTCTTAAGCGCTCTTGCAGGATCTGGTGCCTCTAGGCCTAATTCGAAACGCATCATGAAATCTACCCAGCTTCCGGTATCGGCTTGGATGGCTTCAACCACAGGCCCGACATGTTCCTCGTCAAGCCCGTAGCCCCGGAAGATCTCCGCGACTTCTTCGGTTTCCTTCTCAGGGAATTCTTGGGTTTCCTGTAATTCACGGGCTCGCTCCGTGCGTTAGTGTTCCAGATCCGTACGAGCTGCAAGATAGCCCCCCAATCCCATGGCGATCGAACCGGCGGCGATCTCGGCAAGCCCAGCCGTCACCACAATTTTACCCGAAGCCACCACACCGGAAAGTCCAGCGGCGAGGGCGAAGGGTACGGTCAATCCGTCGGACATGCCGATGACAATGTCGCGGACAGTTTCGGTGGCAGTGAAGTGCTCTTCTGTATGGGGTTTCTCTGACTTCATTCCGTTTCTCCTACAGGCTCTCATGGGGCGCAATCGGTTATTTGCACCGGAATCCGATGTCTGGTCCGCTCAACCGCTCCATGATTGGCCCGCAAGTCAATTTCGTAGCTTTCGTCAGTGGTTCTATTTTTCATCATCATGCAGCGTTCTACAAGGAAGGATCAAAGATAAACTCATCGCGGTGTAGAACTCAGCCGGAGTCCCTGTTCCTAAGGACAACAACTGGGTCAAGAAAGCAGCATACTGCGTATAGAGCGATGGCTGCCCCGGCACCTCGTTATTATTCGCGCGCCAAGGACGCTTGCAAACCTTGTATCAGGGCTATCTCATCTGTGGGGTTGAGCCTGGCCTTTGCATGAAGTGGGAGGTAATACCAAGGCGGCATCTCACCTTCCTGTACTAACTCCCACGCGCCTTCGGCCTCATGCTGTGGACGATCCCACTCCGAAAAATTGAGCCTGCTGCGCCCTTCGTCGACGTCGTGTTGGACAAGCCAAGAAACGGGAGCGATGTTTGAATACCACGGCCATAGGGTCTCATTACTGTGGCAATCGAAACAAGCGCGTTTTGCCAGGCTGCGTGTAGACTCGCTATCCCACACGGGTTCCATTCGAATTGGCGGGTTTATGTGATCACGGCCATAAGGGACTGCTTGGATGATGAAGGCAATGGCGAGCAAACCGATCAATACCCAGAAGATGGATTTCTTCATTCTGTATCCCTCCTCACAAAATATCGGAATGGTGGCCTCACCATCGCGGAGCGCGGCTACCTGGAACCCGAGAGGTGTGTCAAGGGATCGGCCTCGAGCGTCGTCGCTTGCAGACTGGGGACCCACTCCAGGGTTACACGACTGCGGCACCTTGCCTGCTCCACAAGTGCGTGCGCAACACCTTCTGCCAGATCACGGGTGGGGCGGCCAGCCGGTTGCGCCCTGATCGTAGCTTGAATGTCGGCGACATCTTCCCCGAGTAAGGCGACGCTTGCCTCCACGTCGACGATCTCATCCGGAAGTGAGTTCAACACTGTGGTCCGCACAATGTCGCGTACCCGCCTCTCTCGGTCCAGGTAATGCTGGCGCACGCCTCGCAGGGCGAGCATGAGTGTGCTGCCAATGAAATCCAACCCGATCACATTAACCGTAAGTAGCCAAAAGGCGTTTCGACTGATCTCTAGGCGACCGAAAGCGAAGCCCATGCCGACCACGCAAGCTGGCGGCAACAAGGAGATCGCGATCTCCACCCCGATCATGGCGTCGATAATCTGGCCCCAGGGTTTCGCCACGATACGTGGGTCGGCAGACAGGGCAAGCGAGGCCGCCATGCCGGCGCCTATCGCGGTCAATACGGTGAGCACGAAGTCCTTCTCGTTCGGCATAGCGCGCAGCAGGATCTCTCGTGTGACCTCTAGTCCGGGCACAGTATCCTTCAATAGGACTGTGATCAAGTAGGCTGTTACGGATCCAATCAAGAGCAGACCGATGATCTGTTTCAACAGTCCGCCCCAAAAGATCTTGCCATTGCGATACAACGCTCCGATGCATACAGCACGTGAGGGTCCGAGGAAGGGTGCGACACACATCGCACCGATGATGATGGAGGCGTTGTCCAATAACAGCCCGGTGGTGGCGAGCAAGGCGGCGGCTAAGATTACAAGTACATAGCCGAAGGTGAACGCAGCCCCCTCGCGGGCCATCTGTTCTAAGAGTGTATAGTAATCTCGAACGCCCCACACACCGAAGCGTCGAGCGCTGGCGCGCCAGTGATAATCCTTTAGATAGGGTCCTATTCCTCGCATTGAAACCCTCCGAATGAATGCAGCTATCTGCCCTAACACTTATCAAGGCTCGCAATCTGCAAACGCGTTACCAGGCTTATGCTGAACGGTCCTGCAGCCGCTGGTCGTTCGAAGGGAAGTACGGGTGAACTGGTCACCGCGTCGATTTGGCGTTCAGCTGGGCTCAAGCGATGCAAAAGAACGAGACATCTTGATGTGGTTAACAAATTTCATTTAACAACCAACGCAATCTTCTATAGCCGGATCATTTCGCTCGATGCTCGTAACCTGAACGTCAGCACAATCATCAGCACTGTCAGATCTGCCACGTATTACACCTCACAGCCGCTTTTGTTCTGAAATAGACCAGCATCACCCTGCTCCTGCAGCCATCACGCTGTCCTATCCTCCAGACTTTCCCATTCCCATGCGACGGGCGACTTCCTGTACGATATCGGGGGTGACCTGTGAGATCCCCTTCTCCCGGGCGTGGGACTCTATTGCTCGACGCGCCATCTTGCGCACGAAGGGCGGAACTCGCTTCAAGCGAGCCTCCGCTTCCGGCGTCCAGAGCAGAGGTGTCTCTTGCTCGTGCCGGGCGACGTTGGGAATGTCTAGCGGCTCCTCGGACGGCGCTACAATTAGCAGGTTGGTGTTGCTCAGGCGAGCCATATTGAGGGTGTTAGAGCCAACCAAGGATTCAGGCTCCCGATGCAGTCCCCACCGTCCCAGCACTACCAGGCCCGCTTCTTTCAGGGCCGCGTAGTGGTGAATCTGTGGATACGTCTTCCCGGCTAGTATCTCAGTTCGTACCTCCACCCCCAGCGAACGGGCCAGCAGCACGCCGCGCTCCAATCCCTCCTCGTACAACTTCTCCAACCCCCGGTCGATGATCTCATCGTGGAGCTTTTCCTGCGCAGTAAAGTCGAACCGCTCCCTGTCCTTTTCGGGTAGCGCATCAGCGATAGTGCGAAACACCGACGTGTGGAAGAAGGGGTCATAGACCGCCACCGCTTCCACTTGGGCGTCGAAGGCGCGGGCGATCTCGACCGCTCGCTTTAGCGCGGCGTAGCTCGCCGCACTGCCATCCACGCCAACCACGATAGGCTGATTCTTACAGTTCCACGGCCGGCGCACTATCAAGAGATCACTTTCACGGGCATAGAGCAGCGTCCGCTCCGTCAGACTGCCTAGATCACCCTCCGGCACACGCCCGTGGCCCCACGCCCCCATCACCAGCAGGTTGGCTTCCTGCTCCCGCACCGCCCTCAAGAGCTCCACGTAGTTACGCCCTTCGGGGGTCAACCCTGCCAGAGAGAGGCCCTGCTCCTCAGCCTGCCGAGCCAGGGGGGCCAGATAAGCGTCGGAGATGAGCTGCATGCCGTCGGTGATGAGGCTGTCATGCGTGTGGCGCAGGTGATCCAGCTGTTCTTCTTCCTGGTACCGCTCCGGCAGCCCACGCTCCATCTCCTCGAAGCGCACCCGGTGCATGCGGGCGGCGTAGACATGGCAGCCCACGAGCAAGATTCGTTCACCTGACCTTGCCAGGGCCAGCGCGGCGTCCATCGCCAGATCGGAGCACGGTGAGCCATCCAGGGCAACCAGGATTCGTTCGTACACCCTCACCTCCTTGGATACGGGGTCTTATCCCGCGCTTCGACTACGTGGAAGAGATACCCGTAGGGATAGCGGGTCTGGGGGATGTGGAAGGCGTCGAAGGCGAACAGCTCCCGGGCCCGCAGGAAGCGATAGGCCGGGTCATCCGGCCCGACGAAGGCGACCACGCCGTTGAACTGATAGCTGGGAAACCGTGGCGCCTCGCCGGTGAACAGGAGAGAGGCCATAGGATTGCGTTGGAGATTGTGCGGTGTCTGCCCTTCGAATATCTCCAACCCGCCGAGGACCCGGGGATTAAAATTCTCCGGATCGCTATAAAAATCGCACACCGTTTCAACGCGTTGGGGAAGGGTTTCCGGCCAGGGGCGTCCTTCGGTACACTGCCTAGCCTCTTCGAACAGGTGCGCGAGCGTCTCCAGTCGTTCTGGCTTGGGCAGCACGCCCAGGCCCCGGGTGGCCAGATTGACGGGAAATGACCCCTTGCCCAAGGTAGCCAGCACGGGCAGGTGGGCCGGTTGCATTCTCATCGCTTCTGCCCCGCAAGCCTTCAGAGCGTCAAACATGCGCAGCCGTGCCTCGGACTGCCACTGCAAAAAGACCTCTGGCAGACGGGTGCGCGGAAAGATAAGAAGCTCCTCACCCGGCAGCGCGATTTGGATGTGATCGCCCACTACTTGAACTGGTATTGTGCTATCCAATGTCATACCTCTTCCGCTTTCTCCGGGTGGTGCGCCGTGACCTTGGAGGTGAACCAAAATACCAACAACGCCGCCACGCTCACCACAGCCCAGACGATGAATATGCGCGAGATCGGAACCGGTGTGGGGTACGACTGCCCGCCCGGCACCGGGATGACCTTGAATATCGTCCAGGGCGAGCGGGTCGACTCGCGCACGTATCCCATAACGATCACGATCCACATCCCCAGGATACCGGCCATGATCGCCGCAGTACGAGAAACGCCCGATAGTTTCCCCCACTCAGCCTCGCGGGTATCGCCCAGCATGATGGCATCCAGCATCAGGAGCAAGGCACCGATCACCACCAGTGCGAACAGGGCGACGTATTTGTAGTCCATCACGCCAAAGGGATTGGTCCAGGCATTTGGATCGTTGATGCTGTCGGCCCCCAGCCATGCCGGTTGGATCAGCACCAGCGCGCACACGACAGCCACAATCAGGAAAATCTTGAACAGCGTGTGCAACATACGATTATCTTGTTGGGTGAGGATCCGCTCGCGCCGGTCGATGAAATAGGTGATGACGGTCAGGAACAGTGAAGAAAGCAAGCCGACCATCAACAGCATC
>CAYLOP010000101.1:0-11004 GCA_964385305.1 uncultured Anaerolineaceae bacterium
TCACGCCAGCATTCTGCACCCGCCGAGAGAAATTGGATCACACGTAACTCGTTGTATCGATCGACGATGATCCCGGGAAGGCCATCTGATTCCGCATGCACCTCTCGATACGCCGTGACGGTTGGATCGTTCAAAAGGCTTACACGCCTTTTCAAAGCCTGGTCGAGGAGGCGGCAGATGAAAGCTGGATCAACCTCTTCCGCCTTATCCCATGTCCAGATGCGAGCCCTGATCTGTGAGTGGGGGGAATATGCAGCACGCGCCAGCCACTGACCTTCATGAGACAGAACGTTAACGGTCTCTCCCGAACCGGGATTTCCGTGCACTTTCCCGACCGAACCGGAGAAGATCCATGGGTGCTTTCTCAAGACGGAGCGTTCGCGCCCAGATCGCAATTGAAGATCATACATGCGCATTTAACCGATCCAGAATCACAAGGAAATATTACCGGCCGAGGTACGCTTTGAAATACGACTTACACTTCTTCCCCAAGAAGAGCGAATAAACCCGCCTCATCAACCACTTTGACCATGAGCTCCTGCGCTCGCTGCAACTTTGATCCCGCGGCCTCACCGGCAACAACGTACGAAGTCTTTTTACTGACGCTGCCTATAACTTTGCCACCATGGCTTTCGATGAGCGTTTTTGCTTCTTGGCGGGATAGCGTGGGCAGTGTCCCAGTGAGCACAAAGTTCAGACCAGAAAGTGATTGCGGTCGGATCTTCTCATCCGTATCCTCCCCCTCCTCAGGCCAAACCCCCGTCTGATGCAACATTTGCATCAGTTGCCGGTTGGATGGCATCGACATCCAATCCAAGATCGCCGCTGCGATATTCGGACCAATGCCCTCCATCTGTTCGAGCTCTGCCTGTGTCGTCGCAAGCAATGCATCCAAATTCCGGAAGCGTCTCGCCAAATCCGAGGCTACTGTCTCGCCCACCCCCCGGATACCGAGTGCGTTTATCAGCCTCGACAGGGAGCGCGTCCTAGAAGTGTGAATGGCGCTCAGAAGGTTTTCCGCCTTTTTCTCCGCAAAACCCTCCAAATTAAGCAGATCCCCCTTCCGCAGGAGGTAAAGATCCGCCACACAGGAGACGATCTTCTCTTCAACTAGCTGCTGGGCGATCTTGATCCCCATACCCTCGATATCCATCGCCGCTCGTGAAGCGAAGTGTTCCAGATTGCGCACTAGTTGGGCAGGGCAAGATGCATTCACGCAATACACAGCCACTTCCTCTGGCATCTGTTCGAGAGGCTCTCCGCATGAGGGACAACGTTCAGGCAAGGAATAGGGCTGTTCCTGGCCGCTGCGCGCTTCCACGATTGGTCCGATCACATAGGGAATGACATCCCCAGCTCGTTTGACCAGCACTCGGTCGCCAATGCGGATATCTTTCTCAGCGATGAAATCGAAGTTATGCAGCGTCGCCTGTCGCACTGTCACACCACCCACTTCAACGGGTTCGAGTTGGGCGTAAGGGGTGATCACACCGGTGCGCCCAACGTTCACGCCAATGTCATTCAAGATCGTCGTCACGACCTGCGCAGGAAACTTGAAAGCAATCGCGCCGCGCGGGTCTTTCCCCACAACCCCCAAGTCAGCGGCCAGGGCGAGGTCGTTGATTTTTATCACCATCCCATCGATTTCATAGGGCAGGTCATCTCGTTTTTCAGCCATGCGTTCGCAAATCGAGAGGGTTTCCTCAATGTCTTGGCAGTGAAAAATATGGTCATCGACGGGAAATCCCAATGCACGGAGCATCTTGAGGTTTTTCCATTGCGTGGATGGCGTGAAACCCTCTGCATCAACAATGGCATAACACAGCATGCTAATCGGTCGGGAGGCCGTCAGAGTGGGGTCTAACTGTCGTAGAGAACCCGAAGCTGTATTCCTGGGGTTTACATAGGTTCGTTCACCAGCTTCCTGCAAGCGTCGGTTCAACGCTTCGAAATCATCCCGGGTGATAATCGCCTCACCACGAACGATCAAACTCCGCGGCAGATCACCTTCGTAGGATTCAACCGGTATCCGCAAGGGTAGGCTGCGCACCGTACGCAGGTTGGCGGTGATGTCCTCGCCATTCTCACCATCGCCGCGTGTCGCGCCGAGCGTGAACAAACCATCCTCATAGTGCAGTACAACCGTAAGCCCATCGAGCTTGGGTTCCACCGTGAAATCCGCGTCGCCTACGCGCTCGTCCAGTTTGAGGATACGCTCGAACCACGCCCGGACCTCTTCAGCGTCGAACGCGTTCGCCAAACTGAGAATCGGCGCCGGATGCGGAACACGGTTGAATCGTTCAACGGATTCTCCCCCAACGCGCTGAGTGGGAGAATCGGGCGTCTGTAGAGATGGATACTGGCGCTCCAACTCCTGCAGTTCTCGGAGCAATCGATCGTATTCAAAATCGCTGATCACAGGGGAATCAAGCACGTGATAGCGATAATTATGATAATTGACCAGCTGCCGGAGCTCTTCGGCTCGGGATTGAGCTTCCATCTCGTTCATCATCCGCGTGCCTCAACGTTCATTCATGAAATGTTCTGTTCTGCGAATTCTTCTGGCCAAACAGGTAAGAAGAGCAGCCACTCACCCGGTCGAGCGCGGATGTATTTCTCAAGTTCATCAATCACCTGTTGAGCAAGCGTGATGACATCATTCTGCCTGTCGCCTGTAGGCATGGGTTCAATGACCGGCGAGCAAACCGCCCGATATAGTCCGGAGCCTTTGGATTGAGTCACACCCACGAGGATCTTCGAATTCGTTTGTAGTGCCAAGCGCGCGTGCCCGACCGGCAATATCGTCTTCCTATTGAAGAACGTTAATGTGTCTCCACCAACGTCCGGTCGATCGATACCCGTAAGGACAATCCCACCTTGTTTCAGCCGTTTGATCGCTTCCCGAAGAGACTGTGGAGCGATCGGCGTGACGATAAGACCAAACTTGCGCCGTACTTCATTATCTACATAAAACCCACCCTGCACAACAGGATGTGAGAGCGCTTGAACATCATAGTTAGCGACACCGAGTGCAAGCATGAGTATATTGAAACTGCTCATATGCGCGCCGACAACCACCAAACCACGCTTTTCCGCCTGCGCCTGCTCGATAGCCTGGAAGATTTGTTCATCGATTTCAATGCTTTCCAAGAGCGCCTGCGGTCCTTCAGCCATCAATCGGAACCAGTCCGCATAACCACGGCCAGCGTTCTTGAGAACCTCATGAACAGCTTCCTTGAGCTCTGGTGCGTCGATGGGGAGATCTCGCACGACGGCCTGGTTGGCGCGAACACCTTGAACCACCGCGAAATCTTCCCGTGCAGCGATACGCCTTATAAGCCAATCGGAAAAAGCATATAACTGCTTTTGGCTGAGGATGCTTCCAAGCCTGATACCTATGGTCGGCCCGAGCCGGCTACTGATGAGAGTCACTAAATTCATGGTTGAATTACCACCCAAACGAATCGATCTATGGATAAACACTACTAGGAAAGAAGCATCCGGTCAGAGTTAGATCGAATCCCCTCTGGCCGTTCCAACGCGATAGCGATACGCATGCCAGATCATACCGATGAAACGCAGGGAGTCATGAATGGGATGAAAATAACTCACCTTGTTAATGCCGTAGATCGTGCGAATGTCCACCCAATAAATACGCATTCCCTTGCACACTGCCTGAATAACGACTTCCACTTCGAGCTCGAAGCCACCCGTCTTGAGATTAAGCGCCTCAAGCAGACGCCGGGTGTGTAAACGGTAGCCGCATTGATTATCATAAATACGCTGGCGTAGCACCTTGGATAGCAAAAATGATCCGACGGTATTACCGAATCTGTTCTTGAACGGCATCTCCCCGAAATTGCGCCTGCCGATGATTAAATCGCCTTGGCCCGACTGGTAGGCTGCTAAGAACTTAGGGATTTCTACGGGATCATGCTGCCCATCCGCGTCTAGGCTGAGGACAGCGTCGTAGCCTTTCTCCATCCCCCATTGGAATCCGGTAACCAGGGCTCGGCCTTTGCCTAGATTTTCAGCGTGTTGAACAACGATCGCCCCGGCGTCTGCAGCACGCTTCGCTGTATCATCTCTCGAGCCATCATCCACAACGAGCACAGGAAGCTGCTTTGCGGCCGTCGCTACAACCGGTCCGATGCGTATGCCTTCATTCCAGGCAGGGATCAGCACTAAAACCCCCGCTGGATCATGTTTCGGAGAATTTGCGTTCAACCATCGCCTCCCAGGATTGAGATTGCCTCGCAAAACCAAGACAATTATCCACGAATGCTATCAGCATCGGAAGTGAACCGCTATAATATCCTGTGCTGAAGATATATCATACTCACCGTACCGCAAATGTACCGCAATTGGACTCTCAATTCTAGCCTAGCCATGCTCGGCGTCAAGGTCGACCGGTGCGCATGAACACGCGAGATCGTCCATCCAATACCAATTCATCTCTGAGTGCCGATCTGCAATCGAGTCTTTTCTATTGCCCCTAAGGCAAGGATTTGCTAGACTGAGTGAAGTCGATCCACCAATGGAGGTCAAATGTCAGCAGGTCGAATAATCGCCTATATCGCCGCCGCGATATTGATCTTTTTCGGGATCATGTTTGCTTATGCCGCTTTCAGTTCAACTGGAACACCTTTATGGATCTTCGTAGGATTGATCAGCATCGCTGTCGGATTCGGAATCATCTGGTTTAGTTCACGGCAAGCGAAAAGGGAGAGCGCAGAACTCATCCAGAAGATTGAGTTATCCGGGGACATCGAATTGGAAACGATGAGCTGCAAACACTGCGGAGGCGCACTCTCCGCTGATAATATCAAGATGGTTGCCGGTGCGCCCGTCGTATCTTGTCCATACTGTAATTCAACCTACCAACTCAGTGAAGAGCCAAAGTGGTGAGATGCCCCTGCCTGAGAGATCAGTGTAAAGAGATGAGGAGATTTGCATGAGACGCCGAACTGCCGCGATTCTATGCCTTATAGTCTTCGCGCTCACGTTAGCCACCAACCCTGCTTTAGCCCAAAACTATTCCTTCAGCGTTGAAGAATATATTGTCGACGCTTATTGGCAATCAGACGGCACACTTTCTTTGCAATACTCGATTGTGTTTAAGAATGACGCCTCAGCCCCTCCTATTGAATTTGTCGACATCGGGATGCATAACAAATACTACGACCTTTCACGTGTCAGGGCATGGATCGATAGCAAACCGATCTCGCATATCGCCCCTTCGGAGTTCATTGATCAGGCTTTCGAACTTGGTCTTGGATCGGCTTCCATTCCGCCAGGAGGAACAGGTCAGGTCATCGCTTTGATCGAGGGCATCCCGAATGTTCTCTTCAATGACAGTGAGGATAGTGCATATGCGAGCGCCCGCTTCTCACCAACGTGGTTTGATAGTAGCGCCGTTCACGGTACCACAGATCTTTACGTAGCTTACCACCTCCCGCCTGGCATCCAGCCGGAAGAACCTCGCTGGCACGCTTCGCCGAGCGGTTGGCCTAGCGACACACCGCAGACAGGTCTTGATTCCGATGGTCGTATCTACTACATGTGGCGAAACCCATCCGCGAACCCCTCAAAACAATATGAGTTTGGGGCTTCCTTCCCACGGAAGTACGTCCCAGCAGACACCGTCACCAAACCTTCTGTTTCTCAACAACTAGGCATAACGGGGGAACAACTGATTGGCTTTCTGTGTTGTGGAGGATTCTTCGTACTCATCATTGCGATCATTGCCCTCGCGGTCAGCGCATCCAAAAAACGCAAGCTCAAATATCTTCCACCGAAAATTTCGATCGAAGGGCACGGTATAAAGCGCGGTCTGACCGCAGTAGAAGCCGCTGTATTGCTCGAGACCGCGCTCGATCGTGTTCTCACCATGATCCTTTTCTCATGCATCAAGAAAGGTGCCGCCCGAGTCGTCTCACAAGATCCGCTGAAAATCGAGCGGATAACACCCGTGCCTGAGGGGCTCAGGGCGTATGAAGAAACTTTCCTGGGAATCATCGTTAAACCCGAATCCCGCAAACGTCAAAATGAGCTGCAGGAGCTGACGATCGACCTTGTAAAGTCAGTTCAGAAGAAGATGAAAGGTTTCAGCCTGCGCGAGACCAAAACCTACTACCAAGCCATCATTAAGAAAGCCTGGCAACAAGTTGAAGAAGCTGAGACCCCCGAGGTGCGCTCGCAGCGATTCGATGAAGGGCTCGAATGGACCATGCTTGACCGTGATTTTGATGACCGCACGCGACGCACCTTCCGTACGGGCCCGGTTTTCGTGCCACCCTGGTGGTGGCTCTACCAACCATCGTATCCACGACCGACGACCACCACGACTATGCCGAGCGGAAGCGTTCCAAGCGTACCTGGCCGCGGGTTGACCCTCCCAACACTGCCGGGCGCAGACTTTGCTGCCTCCATGGTGCGCGGTGTCCAAAATTCAGCTGCGGGAATGGTATCCAATCTCGCATCTTTCACCAACGGTGTCACTAAAACAACCAATCCTCCCCCTCCTCCCTCTCGCTCTAAAGGCGGCTGGTCCTCGGGAGGCGGTGGTGGCGGTTCGTGTGCATGCGCCTGTGCGTGTGCAGGTTGCGCGTGCGCGTGCGCGGGAGGCGGGAGATGAAATTCCCTCTTCCCAGCGGGAAGCGGCCATCGAATCCCACCACACCCACGCCTGGTCTGCATGGCTACACGAAGATACGCCGTTCAGAACGCGCCCATATTCACCTGCGCGTCGAACCGGATGGGCGCGGCTTGCTCCTGGTCAACGCCAATCGCGTCGTTCATCTTAACCCGACTGCGACGTTGATGGCATGGTACACCTTGGAAGGTATCCCAGAGACGGAGGCCCTCGCCCAACTGCGTCAAAGATTCCGCGCCTCCAAAAAAACCTTGTCCGCCGATTTCGCCGCCGTCAGGCAGCGAATCGAACAGCTCATCCATCCCAATGGCGCGTGCCCGATCCATGATCTCGAGCTCGATATCCTCCCACCTTTCTCGGAAACACCCAGCGCACCCTACCGTATGGACCTCGCGCTGACCTACCGCTGCAATGCAAATTGCGCCCACTGCTACAACGCCCGACCGCGCAATTATCCCGAGATGGACTCCGCACAATGGCGCCAGGTGATCGATATCCTCTGGGATACGGGAATCCCCCACATCTGCTTCACAGGGGGTGAGGCGACCCTACGGTCCGACCTTCCCGAGTTGATCGCCTATGTTCAAGCCAAGGGCCAGATCAGTGGCTTGCTGACCAACGGCCGCCTGCTATCCGACCGAGATTACGTAGAAAGGCTGCTAGACGCCGGCCTCGATCACGTGCAGATCACGATCGAATCCCATCGCGACGAAATACATGACGAGATGGTCGGGGCGCACGGCGCCTGGAAGGATACGGTTCAGGGCATCCAGAATGCGCTCCAAACAGAGTTATTCGTGATGACGAACACGACACTCCTGGCGAATAATACCCCGTCTATCCTGGAGACGATCGATTTCCTCGCCGACCTCGGTGTGCCGACGATCGGCTGCAATGCCCTGATCTATTCGGGGCGAGGCGCGACCGTGGATACCGCAATTCCGGAAAGCGCATTGGCCCCCACCCTTGAAGCCGTGCACAAGCGAACGAGCGAGCATGGCCAGCGCTTGATCTGGTATACACCCACGCAGTATTGCCATTTCGACCCAGTCCAAATGCAATTGGGAGTCAAGGGCTGTACGGCTGCGATGTACAACATGTGCATCGAGCCCGATGGTGGTGTTATCCCCTGCCAATCCTACTATGAGCAAATGGGAAACGTGCTCCAGGACAATTGGGACTCGATCTGGAATCATGAAATCGCATGTTCGCTTCGCGAGCGCCGTTACGTCCCTGACGAGTGCACATCCTGTCCCATGCTTCAAGAGTGTGGAGGCGGATGCCCGCTCACACTGCTGAACAGCCCTGAACAATCCCCGATGAGTAAGATCATGTTCCCAACCAGCCTGCAGATGCTTGAGACGTGAATTAAGGAAGGTTTCGGATATGTCGTTCCTATCAAATCTTTTTCAGCAGCCTGAACCACTCAAACCCGGCCTGTACCAGCGTATCTTCCCAGAGGATTCACCCTTCCCATACCGCCTTCATTTGCGCGTCGAGGGTGAGAGCGGGGTATTGATCGTGAACGCTGCCACGGTTCTTCACCTGAATTCCTCCGCCACTGCGCATGCCATGCAACTGATCAATGGCGCCACAGAAGAAGAGGCCGCAGCGGCCATCGCCTCACAATACCGTGTCAGCCGCGAAGCAGCCCTGCGTGACCACCAGGAATTCCGCGACCAAATCATCACACTCGCCACAAATCCAGATGTTGACCCCGTCGTATTCCTTGGGATGGATCGCGTCGATCCCTTCGAAAAGCAGCCGATTGCGCCTTATCGTGTTGATATCGCCCTCACTTATCTGTGTGACGCGCGAGGCACACTCGATCCCTTGGCCAGACGGCGGGTCGATCGCGAACTAACAACTGACGAGTGGCGTGTAATCCTCCAAAAACTTTGGGATGCAGGCGTCCCACATATCACGTTTACCGGCGGAGAACCGACGTTGCGCGCAGATTTGCCGGAACTGATTGCCTATGCGCAAGAACTCGGTCAGGTCACAGGCTTGCTCACGAACGGGGCTAAGCTGGTAGATGCAGAATATCTCGAGCAGCTCGCACAAGCCGGTCTGGATCACATCCTGGTAGCGCTCGACACAGAGGATACGGATAGCCGCGCAGGGCTACGGCTGGCGCTTGAGACAGATGTATTCACGGCTGTCCACCTCACGATCACTGACCAGAGCGAACCGGAACTCAAAGCGTTGATCACATCGTTAGCAGAAGACGGCGTCCCTGCGATTTCGCTTTCCTCACAGCATACGCACCCCGAACCCCTCCAGAAGCTGGAGGCGGCGCGTGAACATGCTGCGCAGCTCGATTTAGATTTGATCTGGGATTTACCCGCACCCTACTCCGAAACCAATCCGATCAGCCTCGAGCTGGATTCACCGCCCTCCGGCGCTGGTCGTGCATGGCTCTACATCGAACCAGATGGTGATGTATTGCCATCCCAGGACGCCGACCGTGTGCTCGGCAACCTGCTGCGTGAGGAATGGGATACGATTTGGACTGCGGCATCAACCTAGCTCATACGGGCATGGCGACCAAATGCTGGGACAAAATGCTTGACCGCATTGGGTGCTTTGGGTGTGAGCCATGAATCCCTCAGTCAGGCAGCTTCATCAACGATACCAAATTCAAGCTTCCTGGACCACCGCCATCCGCAGAAAGCTCTATACAAAGACTGGTTTGTCTAATGCGCGCCGCGTTCTAGAAGTTGGTTCAGGTACAGGCGTCCTAACAGCAGAGATAAGCGATTCATATCGCACACGTTCCTTCGGCATAGACGTCGATCCTCAAGCAACACATCTTGCCCGCGAGCTCGACGAACGTACGCGTTACATCATTGGCGACGGGATGGCTTTGCCTTTCGCAAGCAACACATTCGGCGTTTCGCTCTGTCATTTCTTGCTCATGTGGGTTTCGGATCCAATGGATATTCTGCATGAGATGGCGCGTGTGACAATGCGGGACGGTTATGTGCTTGCGCTTGCAGAACCGGATTACGGTGGGCGTATAGACTACCCCAGCGAACTTAGCCAACTTGGTCGATGGCAGGGGGAGGCACTGGCCTCACTAGGCGCTAACCCCACGGTCGGACGAAAACTACGTTCTCTGTTCACACAAGCCCGTCTCACGCAAATCCAAGTCGGCGTGCTGGGTGGCGAGTGGACGGCTGACCTTAACGACGATGCCCTCCAATCTGAGTGGGAGACCTTAACCGCAGATTTGGTAGACACTATTTCAGATGAAGTCTTGCAACATCTCCAGCGTATCGATGCCCAAGCGTGGCGGGAGGGCACCCGGATTTTATACGTCCCAACGTTCTACGCATGCGGCCGCGTCGCCTGATATTGCACTGCGCGAGACCAGGATTCTTCCTTCTACCTCTAATACCAAAAGCCATCATGGTCTGGCCTGACAACCCATTTCATCGCAGAAAGACCATGCTTGAAGTTTATATTCTTCTCGCAGCCCGACATTGCGTAGTGCTGGGGATTAATTCGAAAGGGGCTGCTCCTTAGAAACAGCCCCTCCAGTGCCACCATGTTGTTTCGTTCGAAACCTAGGACAATCCGGTAATCTTACCTGTCTCGAGGTCGACGTCGATGTCCATGAAGGCGGCATGCGTTGCTAGACCCGGCATCGTGCTCATCTTCCCGATCAGCGGGTAAATGAACCCAGCGCCGACGCTGGCGCGCACTTCGCGCACGGGCACCTTGTATCCCGTTGGAACGCCTTTCAAGGTGGGATCGTGGCTGAGGCTTAGATGTGTCTTCGCCATGCAGATCGGCAGGTTGCCAAAGCCCGCTTTTTCGTACTTCTTAATCTGCTCTTCTGCCAAGGGCTCATAGTCCACGCCGTCGGCGCCGTAAATCGTTGTGGCGATGTGCTCGATCTTCTGCTTGATCGTCCAATCCAGCGGGTAGAGGAACTCGAAGTTAACGGGTTTCTCACAGGCCGCAACGACCGCCTCTGCCAACTTCGCCGCGCCTGCGCCACCGTCCGCCCAGTGCGTGCTGACAACGGAGTCCTCTGCACCCTGCTCAACAGCATATGCGCGGATTATCTCCAGCTCGGCGGGTGTGTCGTCCTTGAAACTGTTTACTGCGACGACCACCGGGATGCCGAAACGCAGGGCGTTCTTGATGTGCACACCGAGGTTGCCTAAACCCGCTTCGAGCAGAGGGAGGTTCTCTTCGGTGTAGGCCTCATCCAGCGGAGCACCCGGTGAAACCTTGGGTCCGCCACCATGCATCTTAAGCGCGCGCACAGTCGCAACCAATACCACGGCATTGGGGATCAGACCAGAGTAACGGCACTTAATGTCGAAGAATTTCTCCAT
>CAYLOP010000102.1:0-6053 GCA_964385305.1 uncultured Anaerolineaceae bacterium
GGTTCAACGGTGGAAAAGGCTACGGCTTCATCGAGCGTGAAGAGGGCGAGGATGTTTTCGTCCACTACTCATCCATCCAGGGTGATGGCTTTCGCAATTTAGATGAAGGCCAGCGCGTGGAGTTCGACGTCGAGCAAGGCGCTAAAGGTCTACAGGCCGCCAACGTTACGATTGTCTAATCTGACCAATCGATCCACGAAGCCCCCGCACAGCGCGGGGGCTTTTTTATTCATTCGAACGTAAAGAGGTCAGATCGATCGGGATGGTTCCCTCCTCATCCAGGATCCCCAACCGGTGCAGACCTTCCCCCACAAGCGCCCAGTGCCCGCTCTCATCCATCTTCATGAAGCGCTTGGCCTCGGGCTTGGGCGGCTCGACAGCGGGTGTGGGGTCACAGATGGCGGCGGCCGCATCATGGAGCTTCGTCAGCTCCAAGAAGTGTCCGTCCAGTTCGCGTGCTGCAGCATTACTTCTATATCTTCATGGCCAAAAACCCTCTTCTCGAAACCCTTGTAAATATCATAAAACATGGTAATATTCCCGCTGTAAGGTTGCATGCTAGTTCTGTCTGGAAGTCGAAAGATCAAGGCCTGAGCGATATGCGGCTCGGGCTGGGTTGTTTAAGTGAACCCGACCACCGGGAACAAGACAAGCAACTGAAACAAACTTGCCATAAGGAGGCAAAAAAATGTCTGAACGAGTTTCTGGTACGGTCAAGTGGTTCAACGGTGGAAAAGGCTACGGCTTCATCGAGCGTGAAGAGGGCGAGGATGTCTTCGTTCACTACTCATCCATCCAGGGCGACGGCTTTCGGAATTTAGAAGAAGGCCAGCGCGTGGAGTTTGAGATCGAGCAAGGCGCCAAAGGTCTACAGGCCGCCAACGTTACGATTGTCTAATCGAAACCAATCGATCCACGAAGCCCCCGCACATCGCGGGGGCTTTTTTATTCATTCGAACGTAAAGAGGTCAGATCGATCAGGACGTATCCCTCCTCATCCAGGATCCCCAGCCTACGCAGTCCCTCCCCAACGAGCGACCAGCGCGCAGCTCACTCAGGCCGCCAGCGTATAGAGATTGCACCACACCCTCGCCATGATGCGACACGAAGTGTCCGGAGCGGGTGGAGGCAGATATGACATTCATCCTTCAGGGTGAGGAGCCAAGGGATTGACAAGCGGGTGAGAATCGTTAAACTTGTAGGCACAACCCAATAACCCTACATGTTTGGATTTCTATCTTCAGAAAGCTGCGAGGAAGGCATGATGGCATCAAGATTTCTCGATCGCAACAGCGTGATCCCTCTCTATCACCAAATGGCTGATGCGCTCCGCAAGCAGATCACGACCGGCGAATTCAAGCCAGGGCAACCCTTTCCCAGTGAGAATGAGCTCATGCAGACGTTCGGCGTCAGTCGTAATACCGTCCGTCAGGCGCTGGATTCAATCGTGGGTTTGGGGCTGATCCGCAAGCAGCAGGGCAAGGGCACGTTTGTTACCTCGACGCGCGTGATGAGCCGCTCGGGCATGCTCTCCAGCTTCACCGAAGAAGTGCGCCGCATGGGAGCCGAGCCGGGTGTGGTGCTGCTTGAGGTCGTTGAGCGAGAGGCTTCCTTGAAGGTCACGGAAGAGTTGCGCGTGGCCGCCTCGACCAAGCTCATGTGCGCCGTCCGGGTCCGGACGGCTGACGGGAGCCCCATTTGTGTTGCCATATCATGGCTGAACAGTGTACGGTTCCCGGGATTGCGCGAGCTCGATTATACCCATTTCTCCCTCTATGATCTTTATGAAAATATCCTCGGCATGCCTGTTCTGCGGGCTACGCAACAGGTGTGGGCGGATTCGTCAGCCGAGCGGGAGGCGGAGGTGCTCGAGATCCAACCCGGATCACCTGTGTTGCGCTTCGCGCGCACAACCTACGTTGCAAGTGAGGAGAGCGGCGGGACGCCCATTGAGTATGTCGAGGCGGCTTTCGTGGGCGATCGATACACGCTGGAAACGGAATTAAATAGGACGGGCCCGCGCTAAACCTTTTTTTACTGCCAGGGCCGTTATCTTGGAAAGGAGTAAGGGATGCAAGCAGGACAGGATAAATTTGCAGAATTGGAACGGATTTTTGGAACAAGGAAACCGCTGATCGGTATGGTTCACCTCGCACCCTTGCCGGGATCGCCTCGCTACAACGGGATGAGCATGGACGAGATTACGACCATGGCCGTCGAGGATGCGCGCCACCTCAGCGAGGGCGGTTTCCATGGCGTAATTATTGAAAATTTTGGCGACTATATGTTTCTCAAGCGGGTCGGGCCAGAGACGGTTGCTGCCATCACCTATGCAGCTGCGGAGATCAAGCGGGTCGTGCCCGAGTTGACACTCGGTTTTTGCGTGCTCCAGTCGGACGCCATCGCGGGACTGGCGATCGCCCACATCGTCGGCGGCAAATTCGTGCGCGTGCCCTATTATGCCGAGACCTATGTAGTCGACGCGGGGCTCATGGACAGCATCGCGGCTGAGGCGCTGCGTTACCGGCGCTACCTCGAGATGGACGTCAAGATATTCGCCGATGTGCACATCAAGCATGGCTATCCTCTGGCGCAGCGTCCTATCGGCCTGTCTGCTCGCGACCTGGAACACCGCGGCATGGCGGATGCTATTCTGGTCACCGGCCTCGAGACCGGCGGTGAGACGGACCCAGAGGATGTCAAAGCCGTCAAAGAGGCCGTGGAAGCGACGCCTGTGATGGTAGCCAGTGGTGTGGATGAGTTCAACTTCGCATCCTACCAGGACTACGCGGATGGTGTCATCGTGGGGACCCGGTTGAAGAAAGGCAATGAGACCGAGGCGCCTCTCGATGTCGAGAAGGTTGCGCGCTTTGTCAAAACCGTTCGAAAGAATTGGGCTGAATAGAGGTTACACCATGGCGATGTATGCTGAAGACACACGATTTGACTCCTTCCACACCTTGTTTGGCGGTGTGCGCAAACCGATCATCGGGATGATCCACCTTCTCCCGCTCCCGGGCTCGCCGCTCTATAACGGCGGCGGTTTGGAGCCAATCATCGAGCGAGCACTGTTCGACGCCGCTGAATTGCAGGCAGGAGGCGTCGACGGGCTGGAGGTGGAGAATTTCAGTGATCCCACCTACTCACCGGATACGGCGACGCCGGAACTGGTTTCGGCGATGGCGGTCATCGCGGATCATGTCAAGCGCGAGATCTCGGTCCCTCTGGGGGTCTGTCTCCTGGCGGATCCCAAGGCGGGCTTGGGCGTGGCCCATGCTGTCGGGGCGAGATTCGTGCGCGCCACATTTTTCACGGAAGCCTCTGTTGATGTCTCCGGACTTGTGCTCCCCAAACCCCATGAACTCCTGCGTTACCGCAAATTCCTCGACCCCAGCATCAAGCTCTTCACCGACGTCCACATCAAGCATTCCGCACCGCTGGTGCAGCGACCGATCGGGCACTCTGCGTTGGATGCCAAGTATTTCCTCTCGGACGCCATCTTGATCAGTGGAACGCACACGGGCCAGGAAGCCCAACTGTCGGACGTTGAAGAGGTCAAGCAAGCTGTGGAGCGTTTCCCAGTGCTGTTGGGGAGCGGTTTGAGACCTGAGAATGCGGGCAAACTCCTGAGTGTCGCCGACGGCGCAGTCGTGGGCACCTCTTTGAAAAAGGACGGCATCAGCGCCATGCCCGTCGATCGCGCCCGTGTCAGAGCGTTGATGGATGCTGTGCGTGCCGTACGCGAAACTGAAGATTAAACCGAACCCATCTGATACTCGTGATAAGGAGGAAGGAGAGACTGGAGATCAATCGAATGTGAAGGAATGAAGAGACAACTCGATTCGTGTTTCGCAAGGTTTACTACACTTCGGAGGATGATACATGTTGAAGAAGATTTTTAGTACTTTATTGCTTGTGCTCATGCTTACCTCGCTGATGGTGGGCTGCCAGTCGGCTCCTGCAGAGGAGCCCGCGGCACCCGAGGCCGAGGAAGCCACCGCGCCCGAGGCTGAAGAGGCTGCAGAAGCCGAACCCGTTGAGGAAACTGAAGTGGTTGAAGAGGAAGCTGCTCCTACGGTCGATCTGAAGATCGCAGTGGTCGCCGGTGGCGAGATCGGCGACAAGGGCTTCATCGACTCGGCCAATGAAGGCCTCATCCAACTTCAGGAAGAGTTAGGGATTGAGACCTTGCTCCTGCAGGGCCGCGACGAGCCTGATCGCTATCTGGATCTGTTGATCTCGGCCGGTGAAGAGGCAGACCTGGTCTTTGTGGTGCCTGGCTACTTCTTCGAGGAGCAACTGGCAGAGGTCGTCCCGCAGTTCCCGGACACCACTTTCGTCTACGTCGATGGTGTCGCCAGTCTGGAAGGGATGTCCTCGGTCCGTTATCTGGAGAACGAAGGATCCTTCTTGGCCGGTGCGTTGGCCGCCATGCTCACCGAGCGGGTTGACGAGCTCAGCCTGGTCGACGACGCCACCGTGATCGGTGAGATGGGCGGGGCGGACATGCCCGTGATCCACAACTTCATGGTCGGCTTCGAGCAGGGCGCCCTGTACATCAATCCTGATGTAACCATCATCTCCCGCTTTGCCGGGACGCACTTCGACCCGGCGAAGGGTCGTGAGACTGCTCTGGCGATGTACGAGGAAGGCGCAGATATCGTCTTCCAGATCGCGGGCCCGACCGGCTTGGGTGTGTTCGAGGCCGCCAAAGAGGCCGGCCGCTACGTCATCGGTGTAGATTCCGACCAGAAACCGCTCGCCCCAGACAACACCGTCGCCAGCATGCGCAAGCGTGTGGGTGATTCCATCTATGACTTCACGCTCATGTTCGTGAACGGCGAGGTCGAGACGGGTGGCGTGTATCTCTATGGTCTGGCCAAGAACGGCGTCGGCATCGACTACGGCAGCATGGATCCCGATCTGGTCCCGCAGGATGTCAAGGACCGCATCGAGGAACTGCGCCAGATGATCATCGATGGCGAAATCGTCGTGGATGCGTACGCTGGATAATGTTTTATGATTAATGGAGGGTTTATGCTCGAGAGAGCGTAAGCCCTCCGAGGCATCAGCGTCCAACTTGGAAGGCTTTTCTATGACCCATGAAGTGGAGATGAGGGGAATCACGAAGAGGTTTGGCCATACCCAAGCCAATGACGGCATCGACCTCACAGTAGAAAAGGCGCACATCCACGCGGTACTTGGGGAGAACGGAGCGGGGAAGACCACACTCATGCGCATCCTCTACGGGGAGGAGAGGCCCGATCACGGCGAGATCCTGATCCATGGAAACCCGGTCTCCATCCATAACCCGGCTCAGGCGATCGGACTGGGAATAGGACTTATTCATCAACATTTTATGCTTATAAATGAATACTCGATCGCCGAGAACTTTGCGCTCGGCAACGAGCCGCGCAAAGCTCTCGCACTCACCAACTACGAACCGGTGAAGGCTGAGGCCGCCAAAATTCTCGAGAGCCTGGACATCCCCTTGAATCTCGATACCCCGGTCGGCAACTTCTCGGTCGAGGAACAGCAGATCATCGAGATCGCCAAGGCGCTCTATCGCGGCGCGGAGATTCTCATCCTCGACGAACCCACCTCGGTTCTCACACCTCAGAAGATCGAGAACCTGTTGGAGACGCTGCGTGTATTACGGCGCGATGGCAAGACCATCATCCTGATCACCCACAAGTTGGAAGAAGCTCTGGCTGTGGCAGACGAGATCACCGTCCTGCGCAAGGGCAAGAAAGTGTCCACCATCCCGCGGGCGCAGGCGGACAGGGATAAGCTGGTGCGCATGATGGTGGGCGAGGAATCGCTGCAGAAGCTCAGCCAGGACCGCAAGCCGGTTGGAGCGCCGCTGGTCTCGATCGAGGATCTATGTGTCGAGCGCGAGGCGCGCGAGGTGGTCAAGCATGTCAGCTTCCAAATCCACCAAGGCGAGATCTTCGGCCTGACTGGCGTGGGCGGCAACGGCCAGACGGAGCTCGTGGAGGCGCTGGTCGGCCTGCGCACCGTCAGCAGCGGGCACATCCGCAAGGGGGAACATG
>CAYLOP010000102.1:6063-10919 GCA_964385305.1 uncultured Anaerolineaceae bacterium
AGTGCCTATCGAGTCACCTCCCCCCGGAGCAGGCGATTCGTCCGGACGCCGCCGCCGGGCTGAGCCTCGGCGAGTACACTGCCCTCTACGCCGCCGGTGCGATGGATTTCGAGACGGGCCTCAAGCTCGTCGCCCGACGCGGCGAGGTGTGGCAGCCGGTCTATCGGTGCTGGACAACCTCATCATGGGACACCATGTCCTGCCGCGCTTGAGCCATGGCTTATGGCTGAACAATGCTCGCTCGGGCAAGTTCGCACGCGAGATGATCGCCAAGTTTGACATCCTTACCGAGTCGGAGGCGGCGACGGTCGGTGGATTGTCGGGCGGCAATCTGCAAAAGTTGATCATCGCACGCGAGTTCACCTTCGATGCGGATTTTCTGATCGTCGCCTACCCGAGCCAGGGAATCGACATCCGCACCACAGGCTTCGTCCACGCGGAGTTGCTGCGCCGCAGGGACGCCGGTTGCGCGATCCTGTTGGTCTCTGGAGATTTGGATGAGGTGTTAAGGTTGAGCGATCGTGTGGGTGTCCTTTACGGTGGGGAGCTGGTGGCGATCAAGCGGCCGAGCGAGACCAGCCGCATGGCGTTGGGTAAATATATGACCGGTGTCGTGAGAGATGAAGTCGAGGTGAGCACATGAACACCTCTTCCTTGAGGAATTTAAGCGGCGTGGGCAAGTTCGTATGGGCGATAGCTATCGCGCTGGGATTAGGATTGCTCCTTCTGTGGTTCAGCGGGTCTGGCCCGGTAGAGGTGCTCTCGGCGGCATGGTGGGGAAGTCTCTCCTCGTCCTATCGCGCGGCGAACACGCTCACGCGCGTCATGGTGATCACCCTGTCAGGGCTTGCTGCGGCCATTCCCTTCACAGCGGGCGTGTGGAACATCGGCGGGGACGGGCAGATCGTTATGGGAGCTTTTGCCGCGGCCTTCGTGGGCTTCTCGGTGGAAGGTCTGCCGCTGGTGCTGCACGTTGGGCTGGCGGTGCTGGCAGGGATCTTAGTGGGCGCACTGTGGGCAGCCATCCCGGCGTACTTGCGGCTGGTCTTCGGGGCCAACGAAATCGTGACCACCATCATGATGAATTACGTAGCCGTGATGTTCACCGAATACCTGGTGAACTACCCGTTCCGCGCGCCGGGCTCGCCGAGCCCTCAATCTGTGCGTATGGCAGAATCCGCAACGCTTCCTCAGCTTGTGCCACTCTCCAACTTGAACGCGGGCCTGTTTCTGGCGATTGTGGTGTTTGTGGTCGTCTTTTTGATGATGCGCAACACGGTGTGGGGCTACGAATGGCGCGTCTTAGGCGCCAACGAACTCTTTGCACGCTACGGCGGGGTGAAGGATCGCTGGATGCGATTCCTGGCGATGTGCATCGGTGGCGGGATCGCGGGATTGATCGGCGCGATCCTCGTCCTGGGTGTCTACCATCGCTTTCTCATCAACATCTCGGGCGGTGTGGGTTTCAACGGTGTGCTGATCGCACTGATCGCCGCCAACAGCCCGACGCTCGTGTTGACCATCGCTGTTATCTTCGGGTTCCTTCAGAGCGGTGTTGTAGGCATGGAAGGCAAGCTGGGTGTGGCCATCGAGATGAGTGACATTCTACAGAGCCTGATCATATTCATGGTTATCATTCGTGAGCGCCTTTGGAAGGCGCTTCGCCGTCCGTGGATTCGTGCTGTGAGGGTAGAGACTCCATGAATGCTGATTTCATACGTGCCATGCTTCGCTTGAGCACACCCTTGCTCCTGGCGAGCTTAGGCGGTTCCTTCATGCACCATGCCGGCGTGCCCAACGTCGCCATGGACGGCATGATGCTGGTTGCCGCGCTGGCTGGATTCGCGGTCAGCGTCGCCTTGAAAAGCAGCCTAGCCGGTCTGGTCGCGGCTGTGTTGGCGGCTATTCTGGTTGCCTTGCTGTATGCCTATTTCGTCCTGAACATCCGCGCGGATGTGTTTGCGGTGGGTATTGCGCTCAATATCTTCTTGGGCGGGTTTGCGGCATACATCCTGCGCAGTTACTTCCATCAGGATAGCGTACTGGTCTCGACGGAGGTGAGGATGCTCCCCGTGCTCTCCTTCGATTTTCTCAAGAATCACGAGATCACCAACGCACTGTTCAACAACTATTCCCTGATGATCCCGCTCTCCCTGCTGTTGTTCGTGGTAGGGTTCGTCGTCATCTACCGCACCCCGTTCGGCTACTGGCTGCGGGCGGCCGGCTTGCGACCGGATGCCTTGGAAGCCTCCGGTAGAAACCCCACGAAGGTACAATTGGCATCGTTCGTAATCAGCGGCGCCTTCTGCGGTCTGGCGGGCGCGCATCTCTCGATCGGTTACCTGGGAATGTTCGCACTGTCGATGGTGGCCGGCCGGGGATTTATCGCGCTGGCGGTCGTGTTGTTCGGTCAGGGACATCCCTTGAGCGTGCTGTTCGCCAGCCTGATCTTCGGGGCGGCGGAGGCGGCTTCCCTGCGCATCCCTGTGGGAGCGCTTGCCCCGCAGTTCTCGCTCATGTTGCCTTACATCTTGACGATCATCGCCATCACGGTGATGAGTGCGGTCATGCGTAGGCGCGCCCACGTGCAGGTTTGATCTCGGAGAATTGGAGAGGAACGTTGCCAGAATCGAAACCCAAGCTTGATGTGCTCTGTGTCGGGGATTCCATGGTCGATATGACGACCTATGCGCCAGCACTGCCGCCGCGCGGCGGCAACGTTTGGAGCACTGCGCCGGAAGTGAGCCCCGGTGGGACGGTGGCGAATGTGGCAGCAGATCTGGCAACCCTGGGTATGCGCTCGGGATTCGCCGGTGTGCTCAGTGTGGATCCTTACGGCGAGTATTTCCTGGAGACGATGGTCGCGGCCGGCGTCGACGTATCGGATGTGGTGCGCGATGAGCAGGCCTTCACGGGGGTTGTGCTGGCCATCGTTGACGATGAGAGCGGCGAGCGGACCTTCATCGCCTGCGCACGCGGTTCGGCCTATGCGCACCTGACGGCGGAGAACATCGAAGGCATGGATTTCGCCCGAGCCCAGGCGGTCCACTTCAGCGGCGTGTGTTTCGTCGAGGAGCCCTCACGCTCAGCCGTATTGCACGGCCTGGCGCGGGCGAAATCCCACGCGATCCCCATCTACTACGATCCCAATCTACGCCTGCAGGGAGATGTCTTTCCAGAAGATCTCAAGGCCGCCCAGATGACCGCGCTGCAGGTTGCAGATGTGGTGTTGGTGGGGAATGAGGAGCTCGAGCAGCTTTTCGGCTCACTCGATGATCCCTCGCAGGTCTTCGCATTCTTGGGGGAGGAGGCGCGCCTGCTGATCGTGAAGCGCGGCGAGCACGGCGCAGACGCATACACGCGCGACCGGCATCTCAGCATGCCGGCCTTCCACGTCGAGGTGGTCGATACCACAGGCGCGGGCGATGCCTTCAACGCAGGTTTCATGGCGGCCGAGTTGCGCGGGATGGGCCTGGAACAGGCGATGACCTATGCCTGCGCCGTGGCCGGGATCAAGGTCAGCCGTTCAGGAGCTCGTTCCGTCCCCAGCCACGAAGAGACCGTGGCCTTCCTTCAGCGCCATGGGATGGATGTTGGCTAGAGGCGATCTCATCCTGGCCCCCGGTACAGGCTATTCACGTTGAGATATTCTTCAAGCGACGCGCCGGACTGCGGGTGGCACTTGGAACCCGTGTCAGACGGCATTGCCGCGCCCAGAGGTGGACCTTGATGGCGATTCGCGCCCTGATCCTCGATTTCGACGGTTTGATGATGAATACAGAGCAAACGGCGCTGGAGTCCTGGCGCGCCGTCTTCCGACGCTGCGGGCTGTCCTTGCCTGCCGCGCGCTGGGTGGAGGTGATGGCCAGCACCTCCGATGTCCCCGTGCTCTACGACGAAGTGCGCGCCAGCATGGGAGAGACCTTCGATTACGAGCGCATCCGAGCGGAACGCCTGGCGATGGAGTATGCGCAGAGCGATCAACTTCCGCTCCTGCCGGGCGTGCGCGAGCTGCTCGATGATGCGAGTGCGCTCGGTTTGCGCCTGGGCCTGGCCTCCAACTCCACGCACGCCTGGGTGGAGCACCATCTCGACCGCCTGGGGCTGCGCTCAAGGTTCGATGTGATCAAGTGCGTGGATGATGTCGCCAACCCCAAACCCGCGCCCGATCTGTACCTGCTGGTGATGCAGGAACTGGGCGTCGAAGCCTCTCAGACCCTAGCATTCGAGGATTCTGCCAGGGGTGTGAGGGCTGCCAAGGCTGCCGGCCTTCTGTGCGTGTCCGTACCCAACGCGCTCACCCGCATGAAGCCTATCCCCCATGCAGATCTGACACTGCCATCGCTGGCCGATCGATCCCTGCAAGAGATCCTCACCCTTTTAGACCTGCAAGTTGGAGCATAGACCTCACGCGCGCACGCTATGCCTCTATTCGAGATCGATATGGACGTATCCATCCTCATCCAGGATCCCCAGCCTGTGTAACCCTTCCCCGACGAGCGCCCATCGCTCACCCTCACTTAGATCCATGAAGCGAACCCGCTCGGGCGGCGGCTCGATGGCGGGCGCAGGGTCCTCGAGCGCAGCGACCACATCATAGAGCTCCGGCAGCTTGAGCAATCCGTCCAGCGCCCAGAAGTTGAAGCCGGGCAAGCGCTCGCCGAGCGTCTCCGCCAGCCACGCGGCGGCTCGCACCAAGCCCTCCGGCGGCGGCGACCATGCGCCCTGCGCGAATGCGGGCAGCGTGGGGATATAGGGCAGGTCGGGGCGTCCGACTTTGGCCAGAACGGATTCCTGCGAGGCGAGGTCGCGCTCGAACTCGGCGACAAACCAGTCCGGATCGGTGACGCCGATGG
>CAYLOP010000103.1:0-10883 GCA_964385305.1 uncultured Anaerolineaceae bacterium
TTTCAGCACCCTCGGAAGTCAGGTAGTACGGATCTTCATTCATTTGCCATCCATCACCATCAAGGTTTCATTACGATCATTAGCACTTGCATATGCTCAACTATTCATCCTGCATACTTGCAGGTGAGCAGGACGTGTGAGAAAGAAGTTTAACGACACGGGATAGATATGTCAACGCATGGGGCTTTGACACTTCATCCGAATTAACGCATAATCGGGAACATATTTCACAAAGGGACGGAAGGTGAATGATGGCCTATCAATTTCCAAGCGAGGAATACATTGAAGCGGTGATGGAGATTCTCAACAACGATTCGCGCTATGCCGAAATTGCAAGGAATTGGGAGGGGGATCTACTCTTTCTTATCGAGCCGAGCGAAGGTGATAAGAATGATGATTTATCCATGATGATCTATATGGATCTATGGCATGGGCGATGCCGAGATGCGCGTGTGATCAATCCTGCGAAGGATGAAGTACCCGATGCCGCTTTTATCCTAAGTGGCACACGGAGTAATTTTTTAAAGGTGCTAAGCGGTGAGTTGGAGGTGATGCAGTCGATGATTACGAGAAAGCTAACGCTGAAAGGCAGCCTCACATATATGATGCGGAACGTGCCGACATTGCTCGATTTCCTGCGTTGTTGTGGCGAGGTTGAGATCGAGGGGTGAGCGTGATCTTTCGCTTTACGCGATGTTTCATGCTGGCTAAAACTATCCTATACGAAGCAAAGGATCTACCGGCAGCGGAAATGCATGATCCACGTTTATCTAAGCATATCTGATTGTGGGGCGCGACATGACCGAAAAGGCAGATGTACGCGAACGGACTTTAGATTTTGTCATTGTAGGCTCGGGATTTGGCGGCAGTGTTTCCGCGCTGAGGATTGCCGAAAAGGGTTATGACGTCCTTATGCTCGAGAGAGGCCGCCGCTATCGAGATGACGATTTTCCCCGCACAAATTGGAATATTCGAAGATATTTGTGGATGCCTGCCATCCGATGCTTCGGCATTCTTCAGATGAGCCTGTCTAAAGGTTACTTTGTGTATCACGGAAGCGGTGTGGGCGGCGGGAGCCTGGTTTATGCAGCCGTGCTCATGTCACCACAGGATGATTTCTTCTATTCACCGTCATGGAATCACTTAGCGAATTGGAAAGCGATTCTGGAGCCATACTACGACACTGCGCGCTATATGCTGGGTGTAGGCGTCAATCCAAAGCTATGGCCAGCCGACTTCGCATTACGGGAAATTGCGGAAGAACAAGGGAACATTGAGAGCTTCCGTCCCACTCAGGTTGGGATTTTTTTCGGCGATGAAGGCGAGGAGGTGCCCGACCCGTATTATGGCGGGAAAGGGCCATCCAGGGTGGGATGCACCCATTGCGGTGGATGCACAGAGGGTTGTCGATACAACGCGAAGAATACACTGCTCAAGAATTACCTCTATTTCGCTGAGAAGCTCGGTGTTGATATCAGGGCCGAATCTACAGTTGATGACATTCGACCCCTGCCGCCGGGAGAAAGCGATGGCGCCAGGTATGAGGTTCATTATCGCACATCCACGAATTGGTTACCCGGCAAAGTGCAGTACCTGCGGGCGAGAAATGTAATCATTTCAGCAGGTGTCCTTGGCACGATCGCTTTACTACTTCGTTGTCGAGATGAGACGAAAAGCCTGCCGGAGGTCTCGAACAGATTGGGTGAAAAGGTTCGTACGAATAGTGAGGCTTTCCTTGGGACATTCAGCCAAATGGGAAAGATCAACCATTCGGAGGGGATTTCGATATCGTCCATCTTTCGCGCCGGTGAGACAACACAAATTGAACCCATACGCTTTACCGAAGGCTCAGGTATGCTCCTGTGGTTGCTCTCCTCCCCTTTGATCGAGCGTAGTGGTGGGTTCCTGAGACGATTGTGGGAGACATTTTTGGTGATCCTACGCGAACCGGTAGCATTCCTGCACGCGAAATTAGTTCCCGGTTTGGCGAAACGCGGTTTTGCCATCATGGTCATGCAAACGGAGGACAACCAAATGCGGTTGAAGCGTGGGCGGAATCCCTATGCATTCTTAAGGAAAGACTTGGTGGCGGAGCATGACAAGGAGCACGCCGTACCCGTCCAAATCGATGTTGGGCATCGAGTGGTGCGATCCTTAGCGGAAAAAGTCGAAGGAACCGCATTCGGATCTGTGACGGAGGGATTATTCCAGGTGCCGATGACCGCGCACATTCTTGGTGGGGCTATCATGGGGCGAGATCCTGACGAAGGTGTTGTGGATGTAAATTGTGAACTGTTTAATTATCCCGGGCTATATGTAATCGACGGTTCCATCGTGCCTGCAAATCCGGGCGTCAACCCCAGTCTGACGATCACTGCATTAGCGGAATATGCTCTAGACCGCATTCCCTCAAAGGATGACCGTACGAGACCGGCGTAAAAAGAGCACGGGATTGAGTCTCCTAAAGAAATAAGCCACCTCGGGAGCATGTGAAGATGCAGGAATACATCTTTCGTTTGGGTTCTGTGGACTTGAGTAGGGGGGAAACAAAATTATCCTTCATCCCTCCTGAGGTCGTTCGGAATTATCTTGGAGGTTCCGGTCTGGGTGCACAGTTACTATATGACCGCCTAAGCCAAGAATTACCTCCACTCAGTAAAGATGCACCGCTCCTCATAATTACTGGACCGCTCACGGGTACAGCTGGTACCGCCGTAGGGAGATATGTAATTTGTGCGAAATCGCCTGCAACGGGACTGTGGGGCGAGTCGAACGTTGGAGGCTTCTTTGGACCAGAATTGCGAAAAGCGGGCTACGACGGATTGCTGCTGACGGGCAAATCGGATCAGGCGATCTACTTGTGGATCCATGACGGTAAAATTGAGATCCGACCCGCCTCTCATCTATGGGGGCAAGCGGACACGTATGAAACCCAGGACAGGATAAGAGAGGAATTAGGGGATCGAAACATCCGGGTAGCTTGTATCGGATCGGCAGGCGAGCAAATGCTCCCCTTCGCCGTGGTTTTATGCGACCATGGGCGCGTTGCAGGCCGAACAGGGATGGGCGCAGTGATGGGTTCGAAAGGGCTCAAAGCTATTGCGGTGCGAGGACAGCAACCCATTCCTCTCATGGATAAAGAGCGGTTCAATCATGTCAGGCGCGAAGCCAACATCGCTCTTAAAGATGACAATTTTTCACGGGTAACACGAGCAGCTGGCACAGCGAGTGGATTGGATTATTGGGCTTATCTTGGAGAGATGCCTGCTCGTTACTTCACCTCCGGGGTCTTTGAAGGTGCAGAACGAGTATCCGGGAATATAGTTGCTGAGACGATCCTGAGCCGACCCAGCGCCTGTCATGGGTGTGTGATCGCATGCGGGCGCGTCGTTAGACTTGAAGATGGCATCGAGCGCAAGGGACCGGAATACGAGACGACTGTTGGATTTGGTCCAAATCTTGGCATTGACGACATCTCGGCGATTACCATGCTAGGCGAGATGTGCGACCGATATGGGATGGATACCATCTCGCTGTCCAATACGATTGGCTTGGCGTTCCACTTGTTCCAGGAGGGGATTCTCTCAGACTCAGATACAGATGGTGAGCGTTTAATATGGGGAGATGCAGAAGTCGCAAAACATCTCGTAGATCGAACTGCCAAGCGAGAGGGCATTGGAGAACTGCTCGCGCTCGGCGCTCGTGGATTAGCAGCGCATTTTGATGTGTTGGGAAAGGCGATCCAGGTTAATGGTCTTGAGGTTGCATACCATGACCCACGCGGTGCATCGGGCATGGCGCTCGTGTATGCCACATCACCACGCGGCGCCTGCCATAATCAAAGCGATTACTTCCTTGTAGACAGTTTTGGGCAAACTAATGAGGATCTCGATATCCAGTTTTTCTCAAGGCATGCTGGGGTTGAAAAAGTGGCGAATATTGCACGCCATCAAGATTGGCGATCCTTATGTAACAATTTGGTTTTGTGCTATTTTGCAAATATAGATCCAAAAACCCTTGTCGAATTAATCAACCACGCTACGGGATTCCAATACACCCTCGAGGGGTTGATGACGATGGGGGAAAGATGCTGGAACCTGAAGCGGATCATCAATCATTTTCTAGGGCTTTCAAGCGAAAACGATCAGCTGCCACAACCACTTTTAGAGCCTTTAGCGGGTGGCGGTTCGCAAGGATATGTACCTCCATTTGATGAAATGTTGGATGAGTATTACCGTGTGCGCAAGTGGGATCCACAAACAGGTCGCCCAATGGAAGATCGGCTGCGAAAGCTGAACTTGGAATCCTTTATTCCTGTGCTATGGGGTGAAGATCAGACGGTTGAAGAAAGACCTTAGGCAGTAAGAACAAGCATATCACTCCATAGACCAGGAGATGAGGATCTCGAAAAGCTACTTAAAGCCCAACCAGCTCTTAATTTGAAACCTGTGTGAGGGTAAGCAATCATATTTACGAGGGTAGGGCGTTTATAATCGTAGACGAGATTGTATCAGGATGCCGCTTGGGGTTGGTGCCAATTGCGGATTTTGTAAAACTGGTGAAAGGAGGTGCCCATGGCAAAGGTTGTCACTGTTGAACAGATGAGGGCAATTGAGCGTGCCGTAGATGCCTCCGGAATAACCTACGAGATGATGATGGAGAGCGCTGGCCGAGCATTAGCGGATGCGATCATTGCGCGATGGCCGGAGGTTCAAGGGAAGCACGTTGCTATCCTCGTGGGATCCGGCAACAATGGTGGGGATGGGTTAGTCGCCGGCTATCACCTCATAAAGGCGGGAGCGGAGGTAAGCGCCTATTTGACATCTGAGCGGACAGATGAAGACCACAACTTCCTTCGACTTCGGAAGCATGGCGCGAATATTCTGTTCGCCGAGAAGGATCAGCAAAGCGCGGAATTGCGCAAGATGATTAAGGCGGCCGATATCATCATCGATGGTGTGCTTGGTACCGGGATCAAGCTGCCGCTACGTGGGAGCGTTCAACAAGTTTTAGGTAATGCAAAGCGAACCATCGAGGATCGCGTACCCTCACCCATCATTGTCGGTGTGGACTGTCCTTCAGGATTAGATTGTGATACAGGTGAGGTTGCAGATGAGTCGTTGGTATGTGATCTGACGGTGACATTCGGAGCAGCCAAACCGGGATTACTCCGGTTCCCTGGTGCCGAAAATATTGGTGATCTGGTCGTTGTGGATATTGGTATTCCGAAGGATCAAAAGGAGGTCGCAAAAGTGGAGTTGGAATTAGCCACTGCGGATACGGTTCGTGATTGGTTGCCTGCACGGCCGAAGGATGCGCACAAGGGAACATTTGGAAGAGCCTTAATTGTCGCGGGTTCCGTAAATTACCCCGGGGCTGCGATGCTGGCAGGCATAAGCGCCTATCGTGTTGGCGTGGGGCTCGTGACAATGGCAGTGCCTGCACCCGTTCAATCCATGATCGTGCCGCAATTTCCGGAAGCGACATGGATCGTATTACCGCATGAGATGGGCGTGATAGCGGAGGGCGCACACACAATCGTGGCGAAGGAATTGGATCAAAGTCAGGCTTTATTGTTAGGGCCTGGCTTTGGACAGGAAGAATCGACCGCTGCGTTTATGAACAGGCTGCTCGGCCTGGAGGGGGGACGCTTGCGAGGTCGAATGGGTTTCATTCATGGCGACGAGAAAGGCAATGCGCCAGGGAAGATTGAGATGCCGTGTGTAATCGACGCGGATGGCTTGAAACTTCTTAAGCTAATTCCAAACTGGGAGAGTATTTTGCCCGATAATTCAGTTTTGACACCGCATCCTGGAGAAATGGCTGTACTGACGGAGCAGTCAAAAGAGGAAATCCAGTCGGATCGAACCGCATCGGCACAACACTGGGCAAAGGAGTGGGGTCATGTAGTGGTCTTGAAAGGGGCTTTCACCGTGGTAGCGGCGCCCGATGGGCGCACAATGGTTTTGCCCTTTGCGACGCCTGCATTAGCACGAGCGGGTACAGGCGATGTCCTTGCAGGTGCGATTGTTGGGCTACGAGCGCAAGGTGTAAAAGCATATGAGGCTGCTGTCTTGGGAGCGTACTTACAAGGAAGAGCCGGTGAGATTGCCGCAATACACGTAGGGGCAACGGCGAGCGTTCTCGCAGGTGATGTAGCAGCTGCACTTCCTGCTGCCATCGCCGAGTTAATTACGGAAGAAGGATAGAAGGCTGTTGAGCTTACTTATATAGAAGTGTGCAATAGCTGACTATCGAGTAGAGAATTCTGCCATGGCTTTTTGGATTTGCGCCATGGCAGAATTATTCCATGCAGGCGTCACTGTAGCTGAGAGATAAGATCCCCATCCTGAGCTGCAAAGATTTAACAAGATTGAGAATATCGTTTAAGCCTCGGTTGGTTCTTCGCCTTCGGTTTTGGATTTTTTGCGGCGTGTGACTCGTTTTCCTGCTTCAACAGCTTCCTCGATCCGAGCCTTTTGTTCGTCCAGAATAACCTGACCGCGCTTCTGTAGTTCCTCCGCCTTGCTCCGAGCTTGATCCGCGAGAAGTTCGGCTTTCTGGCGTGTTTCTGACGCTGTTTGCTCAGCTTGATCACGAAGCTCGATTCCCTTATCGCGAATGAGTGTGCGTGTTTCCTCGCCAGATTGTGGGGCAAGCAATAATGCAACTGCCGCACCAACGAGGCCACCGACAATAAAACCTGAGAGGAAAGCACCAAAATCGCTGTCTCGATCAGACATCATTCTCTCCTTCTTACTTAAAGTTTAGCGCTTACGAGATCGCCTTGGCGTGACGAAATCTAGCGCACGACGTAGCGCCGAGATGGAACCACTAACCTTTACGACAGGTTTGACAAGATTTTTGCTCAAAAAAGCTGACGTACCGCGTAAAGTACTAAGCGTTTCTTGGGTAGATTCGAGGATCGGTTTAACTTCATCTTGAAGCATGGTAGTGAGTCGAGCGATTTGCAGGATGAGCACGATCAATACGAGGCCGAGGATTAAGGATTCCACAGACATAAAGATGATAACAATATCTCGGATCGTTTCAGTTTGATCGGGATGTCGGATCATCGCGATCGATGCAAATACAACGCCAGCAACCAAGATAAGCAATAAGATTATCCCGCCGATGAGCAGAGCACGGGATCTGGGTTCTCCTTCCCTGTGAAGGGTTGAGGCTTGCTCGCCTACAGTGTTGTCGATCGTCTCGTCTATCATGATTTTTATGATTATAGCACAAGGAATATTTAATGTTTCTCTGGTGGAGAATCGCGACGCTTCTGGCGCGGCGGTGCATTTTTCTCAGGTCCTGCCAGGACACTGGCGATGATTAAACCTAAGACCGTTGCGAGCAGCGCAGGAAAAAGCCCGAGTTCGCCGACCTGCAGAAAACTCCAATCCAACCACACCCCCACAAGATTTCCGGTAAAAAAAGAGACCCATGACGTAACCAGGTAGAGCGCTAAACGCGGTAATCGACCTCCACGTAAAAGGTGGAAAACCAAACCGCAACAGATTGCAATGATCGTCCCAAGAAATAAGCCCGGAGCGTTCATGGTTGAATGATCCCCCCGCCTAGGCAGATCGGTCCATCGTAAAGGACTGCAGCCTGACCTGGCGTGATATCCGGAAGGGGTTGGTCTAAGTCGACTCGATATACCCCGTTAACCAACGCGTGAAGACGAGCTGCTACCTCCTTAGCTTTATAGCGCACTTGAACTGTTAAACGCAACTCTGGGAAGGGAGGTTTTCCAGCAATCCAATTGAGAGGCCCAGCGATAAAGGACGTTCGTCCAAGCGCGGTCTTTGGGCCTACCACCAACGTGTTGGTCGATATGTCTTTCTCAATTACATAAAGCGGTTGTGCTGAAGCGATGCCGATGCCGCGCCGTTGTCCAATGGTGTAATTTGCGAGTCCAGTATGCTTCCCTAAGACATTTCCGTTTTGATCCACAATTGGACCATGGGTTGGAAGATGGATCTCTTGGCTCTTTAAGAAGTCGCGATAATTGCCATTTGGAACGAAGCAAAGGTCCTGACTATCGGCTCGTTCTGCACTGTGCAAGCCTAGATCACGCGCGATTTGGCGAACATCTGATTTCGTGCGTTCACCGAGAGGAAGAAGTGTATGCGAAAGCTGATCCTGATTCAACAGGCTCAGAACATAGGATTGGTCTTTCGACATATCAATACCGCGCAGCAGCGCTGCATGGCCATCGATTTGTTGGATGCGCGCATAGTGACCCGTTGCCAAGTGGGTCGCCCCAAGGGATCTGGCATATTCGAGCAAGAATCCCCATCGAATGACTCGATTGCAGGTGAGGCATGGATTGGGCGTGATTCCCTTCGCATAGCCAGTGATAAACGTTTCAACCACTTGATCCCGGAATTTTTTTCGAGCATCTACAACATAAAAGGGGATGCTCAATTGATCGGCGACACGTTCTGCATTAGCGACATCGGATGGCGAACAACAGAGATTGTGCTCATCTGGCGCAGGGCTCCATAGGCGCATCATCATGCCGAAAACATGAGCATATTGTTCAGCAAGCAATGCGGCAGCAACCGAACTATCAACGCCTCCGCTCATCGCGATAGAAATGCGCTTCTCAGCGCTCATCCCGTATGACCTCCAAACAGCGAAAAGGGCTTATGTTTCTGCGTAACTCTTCGTGTGACCTTCTAGATCGAGTCGATTGTATCATGTGGCGTGAAAAAACCGGCAGGGCGATATGGCGCCTAGCGCGTGGGCAAGAATGCTGACAATGAGAAGGGAACCCTTATTATGAGGATAAAGTATGGGTATAATGGTTGCGATCGAAACGGAAGGAGGCCTGAGGGTATGTTATCGACAATTGAATCAATCCACGCTTTGCAAATGCTGGATTCTAGAGGAAATCCCACCGTTGAGGTGAATGTCTACTTGGCTGATGGAAGTTGGGGAAGAGCTATGGTCCCTTCTGGCGCCTCAACAGGCGTTCACGAAGCGCTTGAACTGCGGGATGGTGATCCTACTCAATTCCGAGGAAAGGGCGTTACAAAGGCGGTGGAAAATGTTAACGCCATCATTGTGGAAGCCATTGTAGGTTGGGACGCAGTTGAGCAGCGTGCGATCGACATGGAACTTCTTGCGTTGGACGGAACGCCAAACAAGCAACGTCTCGGCGCAAATGCAATCCTGGGCGTGAGCTTGGCGGTCGCCAAGGCTGCTGCGGCATCGCTGGGTATGCCGTTGTATCGTTATCTTGGCGGCGTATATGCACATGTCTTGCCGGTACCGATGCTGAATATCCTGAATGGCGGGACCCACACGGGATGGCAGTCGACGGATGCGCAGGAATTCATGATCATGCCTTTAGGCGCGCCGAATTTCGCAGAGGCCCTACGTTGGGGTTCAGAGATTTACCACATGCTTAGAGAGGTGCTCAAGGCACGAGGTTACACCGTTCTTGTGGGAGACGAGGGCGGATATGCACCGGCATTGAAAGCGAATGAGGAAGCTGTCGAAGTTATTCTGGAAGCGATTGAGAAGGCTGGATACAAGCCGGGTGAGCAGGTGTCCATCGCGCTCGATCCAGCCGCCTCGGAGTTCTACGAGAGCGATTCAGGCCTCTATCACCTTCGCTGTGAGGGGAAGAAACTGAGCGGGGAGGAGATGGTGGACTTTTGGAAGGCATGGGTCGACAAATACCCCATTGTCTCCATCGAGGATGGACTTGCGCAAGACGATTGGAAAAGCTGGATTCTCATGACCAAGGAACTTGGTAAAAAAGTCCAAATTGTGGGAGATGATTTGCTCGTGACCAATCCGGCGCGTGTGAAGAAAGCGATTGACGATAAGGCATGCAATGCATTGCTCGTAAAACTCAATCAGATCGGCACCCTCACCGAGACGATCGAGGCGGTTCAACTTAGCCATCGAGCCGGTTGGCGTGCCGTCACCTCCCATCGCTCTGGCGAGACAGAGGACACAACGATTTCGGATTTGGCGGTCGCTTTGAATATGGGGCAGATCAAGACTGGCGCACCAGCCAGATCAGATCGAGTTGCCAAATACAATCAACTCATTCGCATTGAAGATGAACTGGCGGATACGGCAGTCTATGCCGGTTGGACTGCGCTCAACCAAGCGCATCCTTAATCGAGGTAGCAGAATCCTTCGATATTAGATGAAGGCTACGTTTCTAATTGCTGACGATTGCTATTCTCTACACCCAAGAATTACGCACGAAGGACGATGGATCATTGTGTAAAAAGCAGAATGCCATCGTCCTTGTGTTTAAATCTCGCGTTATTCGCAACGTTTGAAACATGTCAGCTGACATGCAGGAAACATCAACCAGCGGCGCTGTCAACCTCCGATGTACTGGATTCAGGTCGGACACCTGGCGCGGGCGTGCTGCAGAATGGGCAAATCTGCCAGGGAAGCTCCATCAGCTTACCGCAGGTTGTACAAGGTTTACGAAGACGGGTGTGGCAAATCGCGCATATCTGCCACTCGGGATGCGTGAAGGTGCCGCAACCAGGGCAGGTTGCTCGATCCTCGATCTGTGAAAGCAGTGCTTCTTCTTCAAGGGTTTGCTGGTAGGCTTCATTTAAGGTTAGAGGGGGTCGGAGGATCATATAAACAACGATTCCGAAGACGTTGAGTAAAAAGACAATCAAAGGTGCGAAGATGTGAACAAGCCTGTCCTGGGATCGCGTACGAATGTCGCGATAGGTCCAGAAAACCAGGCTGAGCCACATGGCAGCTAGGAAAGCGCCAAAAAAGGCTGTCAGGTAGGTAAACGTATTGCTGAGTGAGCTTAGACTGAAGGCAGACGGCATCGGTAACTCCTTCAGAGCGAGATTATAGCATGTGAACAGCGATCAAGTTGG